>CAXMNG010000284.1:0-12577 GCA_964194585.1 Salibacteraceae bacterium
TGGGCTGAGCGAAGCGAAGCCCAACATGCAGGCGCCGAATGTTGGGCTTCGCAAGCTCAGCCCAACCTACAATCTGCGATCGGCGTCAGTTCAATTCCTGGCTCAGCATCGCGAGCTTGCGCCCCAGGCCCCAGCGATAGCCACCCAGGGCGCCGGACTTTCTGATCACCCGGTGGCAGGGGATCAAGTACGAAATCGGGTTTGCACCGTTGGCCGTTCCCACGGCGCGGGAGGCCTTCGGTTTACCGAGATAGGTGGCGAGCGCCTGATAGCTGGTGACCGCACCGGGAGGAATACGCAGCAACGCCTCCCACACCTGGATCTGGAAAGGTGTTCCGTGCAGCAGCACGGTCAGGGGATCGCCACCCTTGCCGTGTGGCCCGAACACCCGGGCCGCGAGCTCTGCACCCGGCCCCGGGTCCGCTACCAACTGCGCCTTCGGCCAGCGCGCACTCATGGAAGCCAGCGTGCTTCCATCTTCACCTTCGTCGACGAACGCCAGTGCGCAGACGCCGCGCTCGGTGTGCATCAGAAGGCAGGGCCCAAAGGGCGAATCGTGGATGCCATGGAAGATCACCAATCCCGCGCCGCCGCGTTTGTACTCGCCCGGCGTCACGGCCTCGATGTTCACGAACAGATCGTGAAGCCGGCCGGGACTGGAGAGTCCCGCCGCGAAGGCGGCGGCGAGCACGCTTTGCGACTCATCCAGGCTCGCCTTGGCGCGCTCCAGGGTCAGGTGCTGCACATACTTCTTTGGACTCAGCCCGACCCAGCGACTGAATAATCGCTGAAAATGATACGGGCTCGCGCCGGCACGCGAAGCGATGTCGGCCAGCATCGGCTGCTCCTCGAAGTGCGCGGATATCCAGGTGAGGGTATCCGCCATGCGCTGGTAATCCCGGCATCGCGAGGAGACACCGGGCGGCGGTGCCGCCACCACGTCCGTTGCCGATATGCTTGTAGAGCCGCCCATAGCCGATTCCTCCGTTGCCTGCAGACCAGATGCCATGCTAGCGTCGGCCGCAAGGCTCTCCCACCCGAAAATTGCGCAATACGACCCCGGAGACCGGTGAGCGGGTCAACGGCGCAGCAGGTACTTCTCGCGGACCAGAAATTTGCGGCCTTCGAGCTGCAGGCGCGTCGCCTCGCTGGCGATGCCGACCAGCAGCAGCTCGCGCAGCGCGAATCCGTTCTGATCGGCGAACTTGGCAAGGCTCGAAAATACTCGATCGGTGTCGGTGCTCCACCACAGAAGGTCGAAAGGCAGTACCATCACCATGTTGTTTCCCGTGGTGGTCGCCATGAGCACGCTGCCGCCGGACACCAGCCCCGACAGTCTTTCGGCAGTCTCGTGGTAGTAGGCGAGCATGCGCGCCATGCGCGTGTATCCGAGTGCCGTGATCTCGTCGCTGGCTCGCAGCGCCGCCCGCAGCAGGGCGCCGCGATTGGCCGTCCCGTTCAGATACACCAGGTAAGCAGTGATTTCGGTCTTGTGCCGCGGCGAGAAAGCCCGGTGACTCAGGAAAGCGTGGTAAAGGTCGGGCTCGATACCCATCGCCTCCAGCGCCGCCTGGTTCTGAACATAGAGTTCGCGCACGGTCTTGCGAGCGACCGCAGTACGCACTGCGAACTCGATGCGGCCCCGATCCACCGTGATCTCCGGTTTGTTGGGAAGCGCAATCGCGGCCATTCCTGCATTGCGGTTGCCGCCGCCACGGGCGCGGGCGAGGGTGTCTAGAAAGACCTGCACCCGCGTATTCGACGAATAAATGTCCAAGTCCAGCTGCAAGGCGACGGCACGCTTGTGGGCGGCCAGAATCGGGTCTTCCGGCAGCCAGCTTTCATACATGTTTTCTTCGATGCCGTGCTTACCGCCGGGACCGAGCGCGCGCTGCTCCCTGGCGTCGGACCGTTTGCGGAGATCCTCGATGGACTGACCGACGTTGTTGTTCACGTAGCGACTGATGTCGGCGCTGCCTGAATCCAGTGGCGAGGTTAGAATATCTACTCCGGAAGCGCCGCCTGCGCGCATGACCCCGCGCAACTCAGCCGCCAGCTTCTGATTTTCCCGCTGATAGGCGTCCACGGCCTGAGCGAGTGTGCGGATTTCATGGATGCGCAGGATCACCATGGGAATGGAGGGCACATCGTAGCGGCCGTGATTGGAGTCGACGGTGAACTCGAAGAACGTGCCCTTGACCCGTAGATTGTCCTCGACCCGGTGAACACCGGATTGCATCAGGGTCTCCGACAGGACTTGATCGAGCTCTACGTGGGGTGGTTGCTCGTGGGCGTCGGCCGTCAGCTGTGCCCGAGCCGGCACGGCGAGCCATGCAAAGAAGCACAACGCCGCCAACCCCTTTGAGGTCGCGGTCCAGTTCACGAAAGAGTTCTCCGCTCGCTTGCTTGAACAACCCCAACCCTACTGCAAGCCCGGTCCGCGCGCCAGCAGCTTTGCTACGAGTGCCGGTTCAATAGGTGGATCAGCCTGAAAAGAATCCCTTCTCCTGCTTGAATCTGGGCGCGTGAAGAATGAGAGTTTCTTCGCTCGCCCCACCGGTCGTGCTCGCAGCCAGACCGTGTCGCAGCCCCGCAGCGCGCACTACCAGGCGTTTGCTCTTGCGGCTGCGCAGGAGATCCTCATAGCTCGCTTGTAACTCGGCGAGAGTTACCTCTTTGATGGCAGCGGCGAGGTTCTCCCGAAGATCAAAGGCGTAGTGCTCTCTGTCGAGCTCATTCCAGTAGCGCTGGGTACGCTCATCGAGCGTGCCGTCCGCCTCCAGTAGATTATTCAGCAGAGCCGCCTTGTGTTGCTCGAAAGTCGCCTGATCCAGCTCGGCCATCTTCACACCGTACTCGTCGAGAAAGGACTCGACATGGCCTAGCAGGGCAGCTGGATCGGCAATGGGTGATTGTATGACGAAGACGATGCCAGGCCTCTCTAGAATAGACATGTTGCTGGCGAACACGATATAGCCGAGTTCCTTCTCGGTGCGGAGCGCCTCGAAAAACGCCGGCCCCATCATGTTGACGAGCAGCGCCACCCGCGCGCGACTGGAGAATTGCTTATCGGGACCTTGATAATAGATCGCCACGGCCGAATCGTCCTGAGTGTTGTCGACGTCCCTGACATAGTTGTCGCCGCTGGCGAGCTTCACCACGCGCCCGCTCGGCACGGACACGGGTTTCGCCGGCGCCACAAGACTCTGCTCGACAATACCCGCGAGCGCCAGGGCGCCGTCGCGATCCACATTGCCGTGGGCCAGGGCAATAACGTGCAATTCACCGAGCAATCGAGGTACGAACCGTCGTACGTCATCTGCCGTCACGGCGCCGATGGCGGTGAGTAACTGTTCCTCCGACCAGCTCGGCTCGGTGAGCAACAGGTGCACCTCGCCAATGGCAAGCCTATAGGGAGAGTCCTTGCGGGCATTGTGCAGGCCCCGAACCATATTCTCCTTGGCGATTTCGAAGCGATCGTCGGCTATCTTCGGATGACGCAGAGCATCGACGATTCGCTCCACCAGGACGGTTTGCTTGTCCTCGTAACCGGACACGCGCACGGTGAATCCGCGCACATGCTTGTAGAGGCTGTAACTCAAACCGGCCAGGTCGGCATCGTATGAGAACTCCGTCAGCTGATCATTCACGAGTCGTACGTAAAGATTCGTAAGCACCGCATGTCGCGCACTGTCGTTAGCGACTGGCGAGCGCACCGAGAAGTAAAAGTTGGCAAGCGGCAAACTGAACTCGGTGTCCAGCTGGTGCCACAATTCAAAACCGGGACGCTGTTCGAGCGCCTCTGGCGCGTTGCTCGTCTGCGTGCTGGTCTTGAGTGCAAGATTCTCGGGCACGAAACTGTTGGGACCCGGCAGCGCAAGCTGGGAGTCGGGACTCGGCGAACGCCAGCGCGCGAGCGTCTCTTTGCCTATGGTCCGGACGGAATAGTCGACGCTGTACCAGTCAGTGCGCTGGTCCGTATCGAGCCCCTTCGCCATGACAGTCAACAGCACGTTGTCCGGGCGCATGTAGCTCAGGTACTCCTGAACGAGCCCGGGGTCGAATTCGTCCAGGGAATAGTAGCCGCGCAGCAACTCTTCCGCAGGCAACAGATGAAAATTATTGGATAATGATCGCACCAGCCCAATCGGTTCCAATTTCTCCGCATACAGGAAACGCATTTCGGAGAGCTTGCGCTGTTCATCGAAAGTCCACTTCGAGATTCCGGATTCACGCATCAGCTCGATGTAACGAAAGACGTAAGCCACGACCTCGTCCACGTGCTCCAGGCCTGCCGGCGTCAGCTTGACCGAGACACCCATGGTCGCATTGTTCGGTTGGCGCACACCGAGCCCCGAGCTAAGGCCGTCACTCCAGCCTTTTTCCTTGAGCAGCGACAACAGGCTGCCCTTGCCTTCGTGGCCGAGCAGGTGAGAGATGAAATGGGTCGGTTTCGACCGTCGGTGCTGTTCAACCGGTGGCACGGGGAAGATCAGGGAAAGCCCGCGTCGATCTTTTACCGGGACGATATTTACCCGCGCCGGGAGCTGCTCGGGAGCGAAAAGCGGTGCATCGACTTCCAATCGCTTCTTAGCGGTATTTGGTATATCCGAGAATTTCTCTATCACCCATTGTCGAAGCTGCGGCAGAGGTTCTTTTCCCACTACTGCGAGCGCCATGATGTTGGCCGAGTAGTGAGCACCGTAAAAGCGAATTAGCTCGTCACGAATACTGTCGCCATCCCGGTCGGCCAGCGTCTGGTTGCTGCCCACCGAAAAGCGTGTGTAGGGATGATCCGGGTTCATGGCTTTCTTCTTGGCATAGAAGGAACGTCGACCGTCGCTCTTGAACTTCGACGTGTATTCAGAATGCACGACTTGCCGTTCGCGGCTCACGTACTTCGGCGTGAACGTAGGCGCGATAAAGAATTGCGAGAAGCGATCCAGGGCTGGCTCCAGGTGGTTCTTGTCTATGTCGAAAAAATAGTTGGTGTGGTCGTAGGATGTGTAGGCGTTATCCCTGCCGCCATGGGCCGCCATGAATTCCTTGTACTCGGCGGAATCCGGGAACTTTTCGGTGCCTAGAAACAACATATGCTCGAGAAAATGCGCGAGACCTTCACGGCCTTGCGGATCGCTTCCGCTGCCGATGTTGACGTCCAGGGACGCCGCCGCCTTGTCGGTGGCAGGATCGGAAACCAGAACCACCTTGAGGCCGTTGTCGAGCACCAAGGTTTCGTAGCTGCGCGGATCGTGGGGGCTTTTGATGACTGCCCCCGCCGCCTGGGCGGCGAAAGTCCACAGAAGCAGCGCCCACAGGAGCGATTTTCGAACAAACGCGGGCCACCCTGCCATCGGGGTCTTTCTCGGCATGCTTGTCTCCAGTTTCCGGGGCCGAAGTCTCTTCGAGACTGGATCACCTCGGGGCGTTTTCGTTCGACCGCGACCCGGACGACGGGTTCCCACGTCGTCATCGGGCGCCGGCGGAACCCCAGCCGTGCCCGCTCGATTTGCCGATATTCTAGCCTAAGGCCGCGGATGGGGCTGTTACCGGGCCGTCATATTACCAATCCGTATAGCACTATCTCCTTTTGTTCTTTCAACTCCGGGGGCGCCGTCCATATAGTGACTACCATCGGTTATTCAGGGGGCCCATCGGGGTCCGAACAAGATGTCGCATATTCACATTATTCACGAGAACGAAGACTGGACCGCGCCGCTCCTGCGCGAGCTGGACGCCCTCGGCCACCCCTACAGGGAGTGGCACCTGGGGGACGGCCGACTCACCCTCGACGAGATCCCCCCCGCCGGGATCTTCTACAGCCGCATGAGCGCTTCATCCCACACCCGCGGTCACCGCTACACGCCGGAGCTCACGGCCGGCGTGCTCGCGTGGCTGGAAGCCCACGGCGCGCGGGTTTTGAACGGCACCAGGGCGCTGGCGCTGGAGGTCAGCAAGATGGCCCAGTACGCCGCTCTCCGGCAGCACGGAATTCGGGTTCCCCGGACCGTGGCGGCCCTTGGCCGCGAGCAGATCATCGCCGCGGCCTGCGAATTCCACGGAGCCTTTATCAGCAAGCACAATCGCGCCGGCAAAGGTCTTGGCGTCCGACTGCACGCGGATGTGGATGGGCTCGTGAGTTACCTGGACGGGTCGGAGTTCCAGCTTTCCGTCGACGGCATTACGCTCATCCAGGAGTACATCGAGGCGCCGACGCCGCACATTACGCGCGTAGAATTCATCGGCCAGGAGCTGCTATACGCAGTGCGCGTCGACACCTCGGAGGGATTCGAACTGTGCCCGGCTCAGACCTGCGAAGTCGGAGACGGCGGGTGCCCGGTGGCGGGGAGTGCAGCGGAAAAGTTCGTCATCGTCGATGCTTTCGATCACCCGCTGGTGGAGGCGTACCGCGGTTTCATGGTCAGTCACGAGCTGCAAGTGGCGGCCTTCGAGTTCATCGTCGACGGCGATGGTCACACTTACACCTACGACATCAACACCAACACCAACTACAATGCGCGCGCCGAACGTCACACTGGCCAGGCGGGCCGCTCCGGCATGCAGACACTGGCACGTTTCCTCGGAGTGGAGCTTGCGCGCCAGAACATGTTGGATAACACGGGCTACGATCGTTCCCGGGCGCGTCTGATCACGGCTTCCCGGTAGGCGATGTAGGTAGTGCTGGAAAAGATGATGGTTCCGCCCACCCAGGTCCAGACGTCCGGAACCTCGCTGAAGACCAGATAGCCGATAACGCTCGCCCACACCAGGCGCGTGTAATCCACCGGGAATACCACGGTGGCGTCCGCCACCTTGAAGGCTCCGGTCATGGCCAGGTGCCCCAGAGTCGCGAGAATTCCGATAAGCCCGAGCCACAACAGCTGCTCAGGTTGTGGCGTGACCCACACCGGGATCGCCACGGGCAGCGACAGCACCGTCAGCAGCACCGAGTTCCAGGTGACGATGCAGACCACCGAATCGGTGGTGGAAAGCCGTTTCACCGTGAGCAGGGCGGCGGCCCAGCAAATCGACGACAGCACCACTATGAGCGCGGCCGGGTTCACCTGGCCGAAGCCGGGGCGCAGGATCACCAGCGCGCCGACGAAACCCATCACCACCGCGCTCCAGCGTCGCAGGCGCATACGTTCACCGAGCACCAGCGCCGCGCCGATGGAGCCGAATATTACCGCCGTGAAGCTGAGCGCCGTTGCCTGGGCGATGGGCACCACGCTCAAGCCGTAGAACCAGGTCAACATGGCGACCAGACCGAAGCCGCTTCGCAACATCTGCAGTCCCGGCTGACGGCTCCGGAGACTGCCCATGCCGGCGCGCATGGCAAGGGGCAGAATGGCGAAAAGACCGAACAGATTGCGAAAGAAAGTGATCTCGAAGGGATGCATGCCATCGCTGACATGGCGAACCGTCGCATGCATGCAGGTCAGCACCGCGGTCGCCGCCAGCATCAGCAGCGGCCCCCGCAGTGCGCCCGACGAATCCGTATCTATGCCTGCTCCCCGCTCTTGCCCCCGAGGCAGGGCGGCGACATGGGTGCGGCGCCCATCCTCGCTCGCCAGTCCTGCTCGGTATAGGTATGCAGAGCGAGCGCGTGAACCTGATTTCGGAGCTCGCTTCCGAGCAGTTTGTAGACCAAGCGGTGCTGCGCTACAAGGTTCTTTCCCTCGAAATCGTTGCATACCACGACCACCTTGAAGTGCGATTCCGAGCCCGGTGGCACGTTGTGCTGCCCGCTCTCATTTGTCACCTCCAGGTGCAGGGCCGTGAGGCCCTCGGTGAGCTTCTTTTCGATAATTTCCTGAACGCTCATGGAACTGTCCCGTATGTGGCTGGCGATCATTATATGGCCATGGTCATTCGGCGTCTCAGTACACCATCCGTGAGATTGCTCATCAACGTGGCGAGCTTGCGCGCCAGCGGCTTCCTGGTGGTGTAGACGAGCTCGTAGAGCTCCGCCTCCTGGCTGGCCGCCAGTAGATAGTCGTCGCTGGTACGCAGCTCATCACAAAGTACGAGTTCGAGCGCCTGGCGGCCGTACCAGTGCTCACCGGTGGCCACGGCGCCGATGTCCAGCTGGGGACGGTGCTCGCCCACGAAGTCCTTGAACAGCGCGTGGGTTTCGTCGATTTCCTGCTGCATGCGCGCCCGATCCGCGTCGCTGTTTTCGCCGAACACGGTCAGCTTGCGCTTGTACTCGCCTCCCTTGAGAAGCTCGAAGTCGACGCCATGGGTATCCAGGAGGCGATGAAAATTGGGCAGCTGCAGGAGTACGCCGATGGAACCGAGGACCGCGAAGGGTGCAGCGATGATTCGGTCGCCGACGCAGGCCATCATGTAACCGCCGCTGGCGGCAATCTTGTCCACCGCCACCGTCAGGGGGATCCCGCTGCTGCGTATACGCTCGAGTTGAGAGGCGGCGAGGCCGTGATCGTGAACGAGACCCCCGGCGTTCTCCAGGCGCAGCACCACCTCGTCCTCGGCCCGTGCGATGGTCAGCAGGGCGGTTACTTCTTCACGCAGCGCCGCAACGGCGCTGGCGCGGATGTCGCCGCGGAAATTGATGACGAATACGCGTCTGGACTTTTCCGCCTCCTCGGCGCTGCGCTTCCTGCGGACCTTGCGCGCCTGACGGCGGGCCTTCTCCTCCGCCTTGAAGTGTTTGCGAGGGAGAATGCTTGCCTCCAGGGCCTGCTTGAGGCTTCGATAATGATCGTTCAGACGGGTTACCTGCAGCCGATCGGGCTGCCTCCCCCGCCGCGACAGGCCGGTGACGAGGGCCACAAGAACTCCCACGGCTACGACGATGGTCGCGGTTTTGGCTACGAAAAGCCCGTACTGCAGCACAAATTCCATCATGGCTGACTCCTTTGCATGTTAATCGACACGAATGGGCGTCAAGGGCCGAGATTATCTCCTACAATGCTGGGGTGTCCGGCGAATCCGGCGACTATTCGCCCGATCCTGACCCCGATAGCATCACCAGCGAGCCCCTCCAGAGCATATGGCCCACGCAATGGCAGAGGCTACTAAGACCCAGTCAGTCCAGGCCATCGGCAAGTACGAGCTGATCCGCCCCATCGGCGATGGCAATATGGGGACCGTCTATCTGGCCCGGGACCCTTTCTCCCTGCAGGACGTGGCCATCAAGATTGCCACGCCGAAACCCGCCGACGACGATCGCATCGCTCGCCGGCGGCGCAAGCTCTTTTATATCGAGGCCAAGGCGGCGGGCATGTTACGCCACCCCAATATCGTCGCCACTATCGATGCCGGTATCGAGGACGACCGCCGCTACCTGGTCATGGAATACGTGCAGGGCGCCAGCACCCTGGACCGTTTCTGCCGGCCCGACAATCTACTGCCCATAGAGCACGTGGTCGGCACCATGTTGAAGTGCGCCATCGCCTTTGACTTTGCCCACAGTCAAGGGGTCGTGCACCGCGACATCAAGCCGAAGAACATCATGCTCACCCAGGATAATGAGGTGAAAATCTGCGATTTCGGTCTGGCCCTGATCACCAACGCCGATATCAACGATACGCAGGTCATGGGTCGCCTGGGTTCGCCGCGCTACATGTCGCCGGAGCAGGTGTCTGAAGAAATGGTGACTAATCAATCGGACATCTTCTCGCTCGGCGTGGTTACCTACGAACTGTTGACTGGTGTCAGTCCGTTCAAAGCCGACAACATCTCAGCCATTGCGAGACGTATTACCCGCGAGCCTCACAAGCCCCTTACGGAGTTCCGAGACGACATCCCGCCGGCGCTGGTGCACATCGTCGACCGAACGTTGAAGAAACACCCGGCGGGCCGATATCAGACAGCTATGGATCTCGCTGGTGATTTGAGTCTCGTACACGACGAGATCCGGCATACGGCGAGCCAGCTCTCCGGCACACGTCAGTATGAGCGCGTCAGTAGATTGAGTTTTTTCGAAGAGTTTGAAGAATCCGAAATTCTCGAAACGGTAAAATCCGGTGAATGGGAGGAGTACCAGGCCGGCACCGAGATAATCATCGAGGGCGAATTCGACAAGAGTTTTTACTTGCTCATATCCGGCAAAGTGTCCGTGCGCCGAGCCGACGTCGAAGTGGATGTGCTCAGACCCGGTGCGACCTTCGGGGAGTTGGGTTTCATCGTCAACCAGGCGCGAACCGCGACCATCGTCGCCCAGGACAAAGTGACTGTGCTGAAAGTCCGCTCCTCACTCATAGAACGCACCTCCGTCAATTGCCAGCTACGATATCAAAAAGCCTTTCTGAAAAATCTCGCGGAGCGATTTTGTTCGACCATGAACTTTATCGCCCGGTTGAGTCGCTGAAAAACACTTTTTATTATTATTGCCGATGCGCCAACATGTTGCCGACATACGGTAGCCTGCCACCGATGAGCGGCAGTTGGTGCGTAGAAAATACTCGCGCCATAATCTAGAATTTTTCGTCAGGAAGTGCTGATAGCGTATCAGCTGCCTATCGGCCATCCACCGGGCCATTTCTGGTCCCCGAGTGTCACCGTCCCATGGTGACAGAACGCGAAGGCTGATCGACTCCGGAGCACCCTGCCTGAAATTGATCATGGCTGCCGAACCCAGTATTTCACCGAACTCCCGTCGCCTGGGCGAATATCTCGACTGTTCGAATCAGGCGATTCAGGCGGTGCTCTCGAAACAGAGCAGCGGACGGGATGGTGCCGCTACAAAACGCCTCGGCGAATTGTTGCTCGAAGACGAAGCCATTTCATTGGACGCGTTGCTTGCGGGCATTCAGGCACAGCGCGTGGATCGCCTCAGGGCGTGTCCGCTTTTCACCTCTCTTTCCGATGATGACCTGGCAGAATTGAGCGCTGTATTTCAAGAAGTTTCGGCACCCCCCGATCAATCTCTCATCACTCAAGATGACAGAGATCCCTATCTATATGTTCTCGGATCCGGGCGACTGGAAGTTTTTCGCGCCGGTGAGGAAGAGCATGAAACGACATTGGCGAGGGTATTCCCCGGCGAGCCCGTCGGCGAAATGGGGTACTTCACGAACGGCGTCCGCTCCGCATCCGTGCGCGCCCTGGATACCGTGCAGTTGCTGCGGGCCAGCTATGAGGACCTCACGGATTGCTTCGAGAGTAATGCGAATGTCGCCACGGCGTTCATGGATGTCGTAACCAACAGGCTACGCCGTACCAACCTTCTATATCAGGAAAACCCGTATCGGCATCCGGCGACGGCTCGCAGGCTGGGACATCTTGCGGAATTCATAGAGTTCTCGAGGTCCGGAGCGCTCGAAGAGGGAATCGAGGCAGCCCTGCAGCAATTGGTGCGCGGCATCAGTCATTTGACCGACGCAGAGCATGTGACGCTCTATTTTGTCGACCCGAAGACCGGCGATTTATGGTCGCAAGTCGGCGATGGAATCGAGCATCGCGACATTCGCCTCTCAGCGGATCAGGGTATCGTCGGCTGGGTCGCTACCCACGGTGAGATTGCCAACGTTGCGGACGCCAGCGAGGATGAGCGCGTCGACCGTGATCTGGATAAGCATACCGGTTGGCACACCCACAGTGTGCTGTGCGCGCCCGTGCGCGAAAGCGGTGACGCACTGATTGGTGTTCTCGAGGTCGTAAACAAACGGATCGGCATTTTCGACGAGCACGATGAGACTCTGATCAGGGTATTCGCCGATCAGGCCGCGGCTACCGTCGAGTGCACCAACCTGTACCGTGACGTTGTCCGAAGTCACGATCGAATGACGACATTGTTGGACGTCGCCACTCTCATGACCCAGACGCAAGACCTGACAGCCGTCATGAAGGAAATTGGCGACGAGTTGAATGAGTTGCTCGGCTGTGAGCGCAGCACCTTGTTTGCCTACGACAAGGACGCGGAAGAAATGTGGTCGGTGATTACCAGTGGCGGGGAAACCGAGCACCTGCGCGTTCAAGCTTCCTCGTTGGTGGCGGGATACTCTGCGATTACCGGCGAAGTAGTGAACATCCGCGATCCGTACGGGGATCAGCGCTTCAATCCCGAATTCGACAGACAACGGGATTTCCGCACGCGAAATGTGCTGTGCGTGCCCGTCGTCAATCGTCGCGGCTGGGTAGTGGGTGCCGTGCAGGTCGACAATAAAATCGACGGCGCTTTCAACGACGAGGACGTCAAGCTCGTGCGCGCCATCGCCTCGCAGCTCGGCGTGGCGATCGTGCTCAACATCTAAAGCGGTTAATGGCGACACGGTTAACGGTAATTGGGGACATTCCTCAATAGCTAACCCCTTGAATGTCCCCATTCAAGGGGTTAGCTATTGAGGAATGTCCCCAATTACCGATTAAGCGCAGTCGTGCACGTATTTCTCCTGCGCCCTGGTCTCAATCGATCCCGGTCTTGCCGCGCGCACGCGCTCGATGGCCAGCGCCGGCGTACTTCCGAGCTCCACGAGCAGGCGTGCTGCGATAGTGCCGGTTCGCCCCAATCCCCCGCGGCAGTGCAAGACGACGGAAAAGCCGTCGCCGAGCAGATCGCGCAACTCTTTGCCGGTTCTCCGCCAGCGTACCTCGAAGTCCTCGTCCGGCG
>CAXMNG010000285.1:0-20237 GCA_964194585.1 Salibacteraceae bacterium
GGCTCATTGATGGTCTTCTTCGCCGGTTTTTTGGCCTACCGCAGTCTGAGCCGGCACTTCCAGAATGTTTACAATATAGAAAAACGCGGCCACGTGCTGGCCACGTCGCGAAACCAGAAGCACATTGACTGGATGACGCTGACCATTGCCGCGACGGGGACAGTCATCTGGGGTTACGGCGATCTGGTGTTTCCGAGGTGGTAATGGGGGCCGTCCCTGGCCCCTGGTGGTGACGGTTATCCCGGATAGTCCTCGGGCATCCGACGAACGCCGGCTGAGCGTCGAGATTCGGCGAAAAAGTCGTCATGCGGCTTCTCTGGATCTTCAATGCCCCACCCGGCTTCCGTTATCAAAACTCGGACTCGCGCAGCGGCTAAATCCGCGCTAAGCATCCAGTATGCGCGGCCTACGGATTCCTCCGGGTTTGGAAATCCAGCATCTCTCATCATTGCAATCAGCCCCGTGCGCTGCGTGTCCGCCTTAGGATGGCTGGAAAGCGAGACGACGTTATTCTCGCTCATGACTGGCCCTCCTCAGGGGGATACTCATCGGTCAGCGTTGCGTAGCTCGGCAGGCGGTTACCGTACTTCCGGTGCATGTTGAGCGCTGATTCGAGCGTTTCCAGGATATCCTTGATCCCGAGGCAAAAGTCTCCCTCCTCTACAAGAATATCAGTTTCATACTCAACCTCCCCGAGCGCCCTCAGCACGCAGGAGACGTGCATAACGGTGTCATCGATGTCTTGATGCAGAATCGGATTGATCTGGCTCAGATTCAGGTGAGGCCGCTTAGGCTGAACTGCCTTTTTTCAATTCAGCCGTACACTACTTTCGACCATACCTCCCAAGTGTCTAATAACCCCAATATCAAACCGCCAAGTAATTGATTAGAAAAGGCCCAAACAAAGGGGCATTATTAGACGATTCGGACCTAACTTTCTGATTGAATAAAGATTGGACGCGGATAGGATGTCACCGACTTTGAGGATGAAGAGTGTTTTCTATTTCTCCTTACGGTGAATGGCCGTCTCCCATCACCACGTCGTTGTTGGTTGCGGACAGCGTACGCCTGGGGGGCGTCGCGCTCGACGCTGAGCGCGCCTACTGGTTGGAAGGCCGGCCGTCGGAGGGCGGGCGCAACGTGCTCGTCTGCCGGGACGGTAACGGCGTGACCAGAGATGTGATCCCCGAGCCCTTCAACGTCCGTACCCGCGCCCATGAATACGGGGGCGGCGCGTTTCTCGTGGACGACGGACGGATTTGGTTCGCGAACTTCGGCGACCAGCGTCTCTATCAGTGTGACGCCGCCGCACTACCGCGGCCGTTGACGGCGGCGGGACCCTGGCGCTACGCCGACATGATTCTGGACACCCACCGAAAGCGACTCATCTGTGTACGCGAAGAGCATAGGGAGGATGGGCAGGAACCGGTCAACATGCTGGTCGCAGTCGGACTTCACGACGGCGCGGTGCTGGTGCTCGCCCAGGGGCACGATTTCTACGCAAGCCCCTGCTTGAGCAGGGATGGCGGACGGTTGGCCTGGATCACCTGGGACCATCCGGACATGCCCTGGGATGCCACCGAGCTGTGGTTGGCGGAGCTGGCCCAGGATGGCACGCTGGCGGCGCCGGAGCGGGTCGCCGGCGGCAACGGCGAGTCCGTGTTTCAACCTGCATTCAGAGACGATGGTGTGCTGTTTTTCGTCTCCGATCCGCACAGCTGGTGGAATCTGCACTGCCGCGACGACGACGGTATCCGATGCGTGCTCCCCATGCAGGCGGAATTCGGTAGACCCCAATGGCAATTCGGCATGTCCACCTACGGCTTCGACGCCCGCCAGCGGATAGTCTGCTGCCACTCGCAGCAGGGCTTTTGGCACCTTGCCCGGCTGGCCGCCGACGGCGGCGAATTGGAATCCATCGACACGGGGTTTACGGACATCCAGGCGATCGCCGTGGCTGGCGATCGGACGCTGATCATCGGCGGCGCTGCTACACGCACGGCGACCGTCGCCATGGTGGATGCGAGCAACGGGGTCACCAGCGTGCTGCGCGAATCCGCGCCAAGAGCTTTCCACGAAGGCTTTGTCTCGGTGCCGGAGGCCATCGCGTACGCCACCGGCGACGGCGAGCACGCGCACGCCTTTTACTATCCGCCGCGCAACCCGGACCACCGCGGTCCGCCCGAAGAGCGCCCACCGCTCATCGTCATGAGTCATGGTGGGCCCACCGGCGCCACATCGGCGACTCTGAGTCTGCCTCTTCAGTTCTGGACCAGCCGCGGCTTCGCGGTGCTCGATGTGAACTACCGGGGCAGCACCGGCTTCGGTCGCGCCTATCGCGAGCTGCTGTCGGGACGTTGGGGGTTGGCGGACGTGGAGGATTGCATTAACGGCGCGCGGCATCTGGCGGATTCAGGGCGCGCGGATGCTGCACGGCTCGCCATTCGCGGCAGTAGCGCCGGCGGCTATACGACACTGGCGGCGCTCACCTTTCACGAGGATTTTGCCGCCGGTGCCAGCTACTATGGCGTCAGCGATCTGGAGACCCTTGCCCGGGACACGCACAAGTTCGAATCCCGCTATCTGGATCGGCTTATCGGCGCCTATCCGGCGGAACGTGATCGCTACCTGGCACGTTCGCCGATTCACGCAGTGGATCGCCTGTCCTGTCCCGTGATCTTTTTCCAGGGACTGGACGACGCGGTGGTGCCGCCTTCCCAGGCCGAGCGCATGGTGGAGGCCTTGCGGAGCCGAGGACTGCCGGTGGCCTATCTGGCATTCGAGGGCGAACAGCACGGCTTTCGCAAGGCCGAGACCATCGAGCGCACCTTACAGGCCGAACTCTGCTTCTACGCTCGCGTGTTCGGTTTCACACCCGCCGACGACTTGCCGGAGCTCGCCATCGACAACTTATAGAGGCATCCAGGCCGGTCCGCGATGGCGGGGCGCAATGGATTCCGGGTGCAGCAGCTCGGCGAGGATTTCCAGAGACTCCACCAGCCGTGGGCCGGGCCGATTGAAGAAGTGGTGGCCGTCGGTCAGAAATACCTGCCCCTTGGTCACGGCCGTCAATGCGTTCCACTCCGGGCGGTCCGTAAGAGGGTGCATTTCGCTGCGGGTACGCTCCAGGCCGAAGCCGCACGCTGCAACGACGACGACGTCCGGATCGGAACGCTCAAGCTCGTCGAGGGTCATCCACGGCGAATGCTCGCCGACTTTGCCGAATAGATTCCGCCCGCCCGCCATGTCCACCAGTGTCGGCATCCAGTTTCCGGCAGCCATCAGCGGGTCGATCCATTCGATCACCGCGACGCGGGGTCTTCGCTCGAGCTGCGCCGTGCGCTCATGGATCTCGGACATGCGTTCGCGGAGCGTCTCGACGACGTCTTCACCGTTGCCGGGATTTCCCAGCGCCGTCGCGACCCGGATGATATCCGTCCACACGTCTTCCAGACGATTCGGATTCAGGGAGATGATCTCGCCCTGTCCATGGAGCCAGTCTCTGACGGCCTGCTCCACATCACGCTCGCTGACCGCGCATACTTCGCACTGGGTCTGGGTAACGATGAAATCGGGCGCGAGCGTGCGCAACGTTTCTTCATCGATTTCGTACACCGACAAGCCTTTGGAGACGATGGCCTTTACCGATTTATCGATCTCGCTGCTGCTGGTATCGACGCGGATTCGTGGCCGCGAGCAGATGGGCAACTCGGTCACCGATGCGGGATGATCGCACTCGTGGGAGCGGCCCACCAGCTGATCGCCATAACCCAGTGCACAGACAATCTCGGTGGCGCTGGGAAGAAGAGACACTATCCGCATGGAGCAAGTGTACCCGCAAGCTCGCGCAGATACCGTAGTCCGGCTACAGCGCGACTCCCGTACCAGGATGTCATCTGGCCGTCGATGAAAGCGCAAGTCGTATCGGTGCCGCCCGTGCACTTTCGAAACTCCTCCACATGGGCCGGCTTGAACGGAAAGGGTTCGCTGCTGAAGAGCACGATGTTGGTGTCGGCGAGCAAACGTGCGTCCGCGCGCACCTCCGGGTAACGGATCTCGGGGTCGTGGCAGACAGTCATCCAGTTGACCAGCGCAAGAGTCTGCGAGATGTAGGTGTCCCGGGAGATCGTCATCCAGGGATCCCGCCAGATGAGATACAGAACGCGTCGCAGGGGCAGCGTTGCCGCCGCATCAATCAGCGCATCGCGGGCCCGTTGGAATTCTTCGCACAGCTGCTGCGCTGCGCTTTGCCTGCCGAAGATCTCACCGAGGAGCCGGTAGAGTGTCAGGTTATCGTCGGGAACCAGCGGGTGGGTAACGATGATGTGGGGCGTGAATCCTGCGATGGCGTCCACGTCCTGCTTGCGGTTTTCGTCGATATTGACGATCACGTGGCTCGGGCACAGCTCTCGGAGCTTGTCCATACGCAGCTCCTTGGTGCCACCGACGCGCGGTACCGGGGAAACAGCCTCTTCGGGATGTACACAGAAACTCGTGCGTCCCACCACCCGACTCCCGAGCCCGAGATGAAACAACAGCTCGGTGATGCTCGGCACGAGCGAGACAATGCGCGCATCGTCGTCCGCTGGCGGATGGTTTACGCCCAGGGCATCGGCGAGAGCATCGCGCGTCACCCCGGGCTCAACCCTCGCCGACGGCGGTCACGAGGTGCCGTCCGGTCCCGTGTAGAACGCGGGCCAGCGCCGCTTCACCTCGGGGCTGTCGCTGGCGTGGGCATGGCAGGTGCCGATGAACATGGGGCGTTTGGGCGGCGCATCCGGGTCTGTCTCGCGGGTGCGGCGTTTGGCCACGAGGGTCTGAAACGCCGCTGTGGCCAGCGGCCTCAGGAGCTCCACCAGGTGCGTGCACCCCTTGACTCCGCCGACCAGCCGGTGGACTTCGCGGTGAAATCCCGGACCGATGCGCAAGCCTTCGAGGAGCGCAAAGCGCGGCGTGATATCGGGGCACATGGCATAGGG
The DNA here is from genome assembly GCA_964194585.1 of Salibacteraceae bacterium. Classification (GTDB taxonomy): domain Bacteria; phylum Pseudomonadota; class Gammaproteobacteria; order HK1; family HK1; genus JAABYT01. The sequence goes on from CAXMNG010000285.1 coordinate 4,980, forward strand.
CGCGTAGTCCGTGGCCGCCTCGGCCTCGTGGATCGTCAGGTCGTCGTCGATGCTCAAACGCAGCCACATTTCGTGCACCGGCTCGCCGGCCTTCACCATGCCCCGATGGTCGTTGTCGAAATCGTAGGTCTTCACGTCGACCAGATGACCTTCGATGTCCCACAGGCCGTCGTCGCGTTGGTAACCATGACAACTGACGGTGCGGGTATGCAGGAGCTTTCTGGCAGTGGGCGGGGAGAGGGGCATTTCAGGTCGGTTCCATTCAGAGGAATCAGGTGGCGGACGATATAGTGGGGTATCGAAGACGGTCAAGTGGCGTCAATTGTAATGCCTGCTAGACTACTTCATGATGCACTGCACAATTCCTGACTGAGGCCCGTATGGGCGTATCCAAAGCATGCTGCAACGCACGATTCCCCACCTCGAATCCGTGAACGTCGACGAGCTGACGGAGACCTCCCGCCAGCTGACCGCGCTGGGGTTGAAGCTGTTTGCCAAGAGCATGGATCCCGGCAAAGGCTTTACCAAGGCGGATCTGGACGATCCCCTGGGTATGGCCCAGGCCAGCCTCGAGCTGTCTCGGGCCGCCTGGGCGAATCCCGGGCGGATCGCCGCTGCCCAGCTGTCCCTGTGGTGGGATTACGCGACCCTCGCGCAGCACACTGCGCTGCGCCTCATGGGCGCGCAAGCGGACCCGGTCATCGAGCCCGCAGAGGACGACAGGCGATTCCGGTACGCCGGATGGGACGAGAATCTGGCATTCGACGTCATCAAGCAGGCATACCTGCTGACATCCCGTGCCTGGGTGGATCTGGTCAAGGATTTCGACGAGCTCGACGAGCGCACCCAGCAGAAGCTCGCGTTCTCCATCAGCCAGATGGCCGATGCTCTGTCGCCGAGCAACTTCGCGTTCACCAACCCCGAGGTGATACAGGCAATCGCCGAGTCCGGCGGCAGGAATCTCATCGACGGCATGAAGAACCTGATGTCGGATCTCGCCGACAGCGATGGGCAGCTGAACATCAAGACCACCGACCACGAAGCTTTCGAGGTCGGAAAGAATCTCGCCGTTACGCCCGGTAAGGTCGTCTTCCAGAACGACCTGATTCAGCTGATTCAGTATGCGCCGAGCACCGAGCACGTGCATCGCACGCCACTGCTGATCATGCCGCCGTGGATGAACAAATACTACATCTTAGATCTGCGGCCGGGTAACTCCATGGTGGAGTGGCTTATTGGTCAGGGCCACACGGTGTTCATGGTGTCCTGGGTGAATCCCGATGAGCGGCTCGCGGACAAGGGGTTCGAGGATTACCTGCTGGAAGCACCCATCGCCGCCCTGGATGCGATCCAGGAGGCGACCGGCGAGCGTCAGGTGAATGTCGCCGGCTACTGTCTCGGCGGTATTTTGCTTTCCGCCGCCACCGCCTGGCTGAAGGCCAAGGGCGACGACCGCATCAAGAGCGCCACCTACCTCACGAGCATGGTGGACTTCTGCGATACCGGCGAGATCAGCCTTTTTATCGATGAGCAGGGCATCGACACGCTGGAGGAACGCATCAAAGAGCGCGGCTTTCTGGACGGAAAGCTGGTGGACGTCACCTTCCGCACTCTTCGCGCCAACGATCTGGTGTGGTCGTTCTTCATCAACAGCTATCTGTTGGGCAAGAGTCCCAAGCCCTTCGACATTCTCTATTGGAACGCCGACTCCACCAACATGCCGGCGGCCATGCACACTTTCTTCATGCGCAACATGTACCTGGAAAACCGGCTGCGCGAGCCCGGCGGCATCACCCTTGCCGGCGTCCCCATCGACGTCACCTGCGTCGATACGCCCACCTACGCGTTCTCAGCCAAGGAAGATCACATCGCTCCCTGGAAGACCGGCTACGAGTCCGCCAAATTGTTCGCCGGCCCCGTGACCTTCGTGCTCGGTGCGTCCGGCCACATCGCCGGTGTCATCAATCCGCCGGAGAAGCAGAAGTACGGCTACTGGTCCAACGACGAGCTTCCGCCCGACGCGGACAGCTGGCTGGACAGCGCCACCGAGCATCCCGGTTCCTGGTGGCCTCACTGGATGGAATGGCTGAAACCCTACGCCGGTGAAATGGTACCGGCGCGCACCCCCGGCGACGGAAAGCTCGCGCCCATCGAGGACGCCCCGGGCGCTTACGTGAAAGTCAGATTCTAGCCGCGTTCCCCAAGCTACGATCTGGCCGCCGAATCATCCGCCGCTTCGCTGTCCAGATGCGCCCCGCAGGCCAGCACCGAGACCCTCCAGGGTGCCCGCTGTTGAATCACTGTCAATGCCGTATTCGGCCAGCGTGGCACTTTCCCATCCATGTTCGTCCCCAGGGTCAGCTGATTTTCCGCCAGTGACCGGCACACCAGCGCGTGACTGACCACCACCAGATCCCCTTCGGTACCCGCGGCCCGCTCTGCCACCTCTGCCCAGGCCAGAGCCACGCGCTCATGAAACATCGGCCAGCTCTCTCCTCCGCGCGGGTGGAAATCCAGCGCGTACAGGTCGAAACCGAGATCCTCGTGGGGAACGCCACGGGCTTCCCCGAAGTTCCGCTCGCGTAAGCTTTCCTGAGTCGTGATGGCCAGTCCCGTGACTCCCGCGATGGCCTCGGCCGTCATATGGGCGCGCTTGTAGTCGCTGGAGACGATAGCCGCAATGGGGAAATCCGCCAGGCGCGCCGCCAACCGTTGTGCCTGACCGATGCCGCACTCGTTGAGAGGGGTTTCCGGGTGTTGCACGATGCGTGCGGCATTGAGCGCGGTCTCACCGTGGCGAATCAGTAATATGGACATCTCGATTCAGAACGTGATTGCCTGAATCTCTTTTAGCAGAGCGAGGTCCATTAGGGCAAAATCCCTTCGTGCCGACCGGGGAGACAAGTGAATGAGCAGCGCCGATGATGACTTCCTCGTGTTACACGAGATCGTCAAGGCCGCGAAGAGCAACCTGTCGAGGGAGGTCTGGGACTATCTAGTCGGCGGCGCCGAGACCGAGACCACCCTCAAGCGCAACCGCCAGGCCATCGATAGCCTCGCCTTTCGACCGCGCGTCCTGCGCGACGTCTCGCAGGTAGACTGCTCGACGACCCTGCTGGGTGAGAAACTGCGCATTCCCGTGTTTCTCGCCCCCATCGGTTCTCTCCAGGATCTGGAGCCCGGAGGTGGCGCCACGGCGGCGCGCGCCGCGGCGCGCTTCGGCACTGTCACCATGCTGAGCTCACGCAGCGACCCTGGTCTCGAAGCGGTTGCCGAGGCCAGCGACGGCGCCAAGATATTCCAGCTCTACGTACGCGGCGACGCCCGATGGATCGACGACCACATCCGCCGCGCGCTGGACGCCGGCTACTATGCTATTTGTCTGACCGTGGATCTGGACCATTACGGCCGGCGTGAACGTGATCTCGCCAAACGTCATGTCACTACCGCACGCAAGAGCGTCAGCGGCGATCACCATCAAACGTTGTTCTCCTGGGACGACGTCAAACGCATCAAAGATTCCCTCGATGTACCGCTGATACTGAAGGGTATCGCGACCGCCGAGGACGCCGCGACCGCCTGCGAGCACGGCGTCCAGGGTGTGTACGTTTCCAATCACGGTGGGCGCCAGCTCGATCATGGTCGCGGAAGTATCGAGGTTCTCCCGGAAATCGTGGCCGAGGTAAACGAAGAGACGGTAATATTGGTCGACGGTGGATTCCTGCGCGGGACCGACGTCGTGAAAGCCATAGCCCTCGGTGCGGACGCGGTTGGCATCGGCCGAATGTTCGGATTCGGTATCGCTGCGGCAGGTGGAACAGGTGTTTTGCGTGTGCTGGAAATCTTGGAAGCTGAAATCAGGACGTGTCTTGGCTTGCTTGGTGTGAGCTCCATGGGCGAGCTCGATGCGTCGTATCTGCACCACGCATCCCCGGTGGGTCCACCTGGCGCGGTCAGCGCGTTTCCATTGCTCGATGAAGGGTATTGACAGGAGAATCTGATGCAAGTGGACTGGTACTTCGATTTCGTCTCGCCCTATGCCTACCTGCAGCTCATGGATTTCAAGCGGCTGCCGGATTCCCTGGAGATCCGTTACCGTCCAGTGCTATTCGCCGGGCTCCTCGATCACTGGGGCCAGAAGGGGCCCGCCGAGATCCCGGCCAAGCGCCGCCAGACCTATCGCCAGTGTCAGTGGTTGGCGGACCGTGCAGGCGTCCCCTTCAAGTTTCCACCCGTGCACCCCTTCAACCCGCTGCGCGCATTGCGACTGTGCATCGCGCTGGGTACCGAGCCGGCGGTCATCGGCGCCATATTCGAATTCATATTCGCCGAAGGTCGCGATATTCAGTCCGATGGCGACTGGAAGACTCTCGCGGCGCGCCTGGAGATCGACGACGCCGATGCATTGGTATCGCAACCGGAGATCAAGAGCGCTCTTCGGGCGAACACGGAGGAAGCGATTCGTCGCGGCGTGTACGGCGTGCCGACCTTTGCCGTGAGAGACGAGCTCTTCTGGGGGTCCGACCTGACAGACATGCTGCTCGATTATCTCGCCGACCCGAAGCTTTTCTCCCGCGGCGAGATGGCGCGCATCGACAATATGCCGATGGGTGTGGAGCGCGGCTGAGACGCGCCGACTACTTACCTTGCCACTTCGGTTTGCGTTTGCCGAGGAACGCGGCAATACCTTCCCGGGCATCTTCCGCCATCATGTTCCTGGCCATCACTTCGCCGGCGTAGTCGAAGGCATCCTCGAGGTCGAGCTCCAGCTGGCGATAAAACATCTTTTTGCCGGTTTCGATGGCGACGGCAGGATTGGCGATGATGCTCTCGGCGAGACGTGTGACCTCGGCGTCCAGCTGGTACTCGGGCACCACGCGGTTGATCAAGCCGTCGTTTGCCGCGGTTTGTGCGTCGATGAACTCGCCTGTCACCAGCAGCTCGAAGGCCCGCTTGCGCAGGATATTGCGGCTGACGCCGACGCTCGGCGTGCTGCAGAACAGTCCCAGCTTGACGCCGCACAGGGCGAATTGCGCGCTGTCCGCGGCGACCGCCAGATCGCAGATCGATACCAGTTGACAGCCATTTGCCGTGGCCAGCCCGTGTACCTTGGCGATGACCGGCTGCGGCAGTGTAATGATGCATTGCATCATGTGATTGCAGCGGCTGAACAAGTCCTCGAAATAACTCTGCTCGGCGTGCGCGCTCATCTCTTTCAGATCGTGCCCGGCGCAGAATCCACGGCCGGCGCCGGTGATCACGACGACGCGAACGCTTGCGTCCTCGGCAATCGCATCAAATGTCCGATGCAATGCCTCGATGAGGCCTTCGGACAGCGCGTTGTACTGATGAGGCCGATTGAGGGTCAGCGTGCAGACGCTTGCCACGTCCTCGCGCAGCAGCACGGCCTGATCGGCATTATCGGCATTATCGGCAATATCGGTGGCGGTAGTGCTCATTCAGCCCTCTCGGTGAGTCGCGCCAAGCTTGCAATGAACCATCCCCGATGATTCATTGCAAGCTCACTCTAAGAGCGATGGACGAAGGGGGGTGCATGAAGGAAGCCAAGGTGAGCGCCGCGGAACTCGCGGAGATGGCCCGGGAGAACGTGCCCCTGGTGGGCACGCTGGCCATGCAGGTGGAATCGGTGCTGCCGGGTTCGGTCACCATCCGCGTACCCTACCGGGACGAGTTCATCCGTCCCGGGGGCACCATTTCCGGTCCGGTGCTCATGGCGGTGGCGGATTTCGCCATGTACGGCGTGGTTCTCAGCCTTATTGGCCGGGAGGACCTGGCCGTGACCACGAACCTGAGCATCAATTTTCTGCGCCGACCACCGCCCGGCGATGTGGTGGCCAGGGCCAGAATCCTGAAAATGGGCAAACGCCTCGCGGTGGGCGAGGTGTTGCTGCACGGCGGTGACGAGGAGGAGCTGATCGCCCATGTCACCAGCACCTACTCCATCCCACCCCGGGGCAGCCAGGCGGTCTGATGTCCCGCCAGGCGGGGAGCGCGCCTTGCGCCGGTAGCTGAATGGCGTTATCTTTACGGATTGCTGCACTGCACAAATTCGTGATGCACCAGGGAAAATCGAGGACAACACCATGAGCGAGCGTGATCCCACCGAGCTGAAGATGCCGGATCCCGCCAAGGTCGGCGAATCCGTTACCAGGATCGCCGAACAGAGTCGGCGCCTGGTCGAGGACTTCGTCGAACGGCAGGCGAAGGAAGGTGGCGGTGATTTCCAGGTGCTGGATCCCGCTGACATGGTCCGCAGCTTTCAGGAGCTCATGGAAAAGATGATGGCGGATCCCGCCAGAGTCCTGGAGAGTCAGCTTGCGCTCTGGCAGGACTACACGGATCTCTGGCAAGCGAGCTTGAAGCGCATGATGGGTGAGGACAGCGAGCCGGTGATTGAGCCGGCGCCCGGTGATCGGCGCTTCAAAGACGAGGTCTGGAGCGAGAATCCCGTCTTCGACTACATCAAGCAATCTTATCTGCTCGCCTCGAAGTATCTGCAGGGGAGCGTGCGCGAGACCGAGGGACTGGATCCCCACAGCGCCAAAAAAGCGGATTTCTACACCCGCCAGTACATCGACGCCTTAGCGCCGACGAACTTCGCCATGAGCAATCCCGAGGTATTGCGCCGCACCGTGGAAACCGGCGGTGAGAATCTGCTCACGGGCTTGAGTAACCTGCTGGACGACCTGGAACGCGGAAAAGGGAATCTGCGCGTCAAGATGACGGATCTCGACCGCTTCAAACTGGGGGAGAATGTCGCGGTCACGCCGGGGAAGGTGGTTTACCAGAACGAGCTCATGCAGCTCCTGCAGTACGCGCCGAGCACGGAAACGGTGTACAAGCGCCCCTTGTTGATCATCCCCCCCTGGATCAACAAGTACTACATACTCGATCTGCGCCCCAAGAATTCCTTCATCAAGTGGGCGGTGGAGCAGGGACATACGGTATTTGTCATTTCCTGGGTCAACCCTGACGAGAAGCTCGCTCACAAGGACTTTCAGGACTACATGCTCGAAGGTCCCCTGGCAGCCCTGGACGCCATCGAGCAGGCTACCGGGGAGCGCGAATGCAAGGTCATCGGTTACTGCCTGGGCGGCACTCTGCTCGCGAGCATGCTTGCCTACATGGCTTCCAAGGGCGACACACGCGTCAAAGCAGCCACCTTCTTCGTCACCATGACGGATTTCTCCGAGCCGGGTGAGCTCGGTGTGTTCATCGACGAGGAGCAGCTCGCGCGGATGGACGAGCAGATGGAGAAGACCGGCTACTTCGATGGATCCGCTATGGCGGAGGCGTTCAATTTGCTGCGCGCCAACGACCTCATCTGGGGGTTCGTGATAAACAACTATCTGTTGGGCAAAGATCCTTTCCCCTTCGATCTGCTTTACTGGAACTCCGATTCGACCCGCATGCCGTGCAAGATGCACAGCTTCTATCTGCACAATCTTTACGAGAAGAATCTCTTGTGCAAACCGAACGGTATCAGCCTCGACGGCGTGGGCATCGATCTGACCAAGGTGAAGACGCCGGCGTATTTCATCTCGACGAAGGAAGACCATATTGCGCCCTGGAAGGCCACTTATGCAGGGACACGGCTGTTGTCGGGGCCGGTGCGATTCGTGCTCGGTATGTCCGGCCACATTGCCGGCATCGTGAACCCGCCGTCTGCGAAAAAGTACGGGTACTGGTGCAATGACGAGTTGCCGGAAGACTGCGACCAGTGGCTCGCCGGAGCGGAATCCCACGAGGGTTCCTGGTGGCTCGATTGGAAAAAGTGGGTGCAGCACCACAATGGAAAAAGGGTCCCCGCGCGCGTGCCGGGTGACGGTAAGCTCCAGGTGATCGAGGACGCGCCAGGCTCGTACGTGAACGTCAGGGCCGACTGAATTTCGACACTCCATGATCCGGATACGCGAGATCGACCATCTGGTGCTGCGCACCGAGCGCCTGGAAGCGATGATTGCGTTCTACACCGACGTCCTCGGCATGTCGGTGGAGCGGCGCTTGGAAGACATCGGACTCATACAGTTACGTGCCGGTCGCTCGCTCGTCGACCTGGTTCCCGTTGACAGTGAGCTCGGCAGAAAAGGCGGCGCGGCACCCGGCGCTCACGGCCACAACCTCGACCATTTCTGTGTTCGCGTCGATCCGTTCGATGAGGGAGCCCTCCGTGACCACTTGAAGACCAAGGGCGTCGAAGCGGGTCCCACCGAGCGGCGGTATGGCGCCGAAGGCACAGGGCCGTCTATTTACATACAGGATCCCGACGGCAACACCGTCGAGCTCAAGGGGCCGGCAGATCCGCATTCTACCGGGGCGTGATGCTTGAGAATGGCGTTTTCTCCGCGTAACACCAAGAAGCTCTTCGCCTGTCTGGGTGTTGCGGCTGCAACGGCAGCCCTGGGTGCCGGTTACTCCGCTGTCGCCGGCGGTCTGCCGCTGTTCGGCGCGGTAGCCGGTCTCTTCATCGGGTTGCTACTAGCGACATTCGAGCTCTTTTTCGTGCAGACGCCGGCGGGTGCGTGGTTGCGTCGCTTGCCGCTGCTGTTCTTCGTCGTTATCGCAACGCTCATGTGGGCGCTGCTCATCGGCTTCAGCATATACATCGCAACGCCCTATCTGCTCGATATCGACGTCTTTCCCATCGAGCTCGACTCCCGCGACGCCAATGCCTTGACCTTTGCATTCGGCCTCGCTTTTCTGTTGACGTTTTTCCTTCGAATCCAGAGCCTCATCGGCGGCCGTGTGCTGTTCAACTTTCTTATGGGCCGCTATCACCATCCTGCCCGGGAAGAGCGGGTTTTCATGTTCCTGGACATTGCCGACTCCACGCGCCTGTCGGAGCAATTCGGTGACGTGAAGATACAGGCGCTCATCGGCCGTTTCTTTTTCGATATCGCCCGGCCCATCGCCGAGCACGGTGGGGAAACCTATCGCTACATCGGCGATGAGGTAGTGGTGAGCTGGCCGATGGCGAAAGCGGTCGAGGATGCGCGCTGTCTGCGCTGCGTATTCGACGTGCAGGATCTTCTCGACCGGCACAGTGAAGAGTACCGGCAACTATTCGGCGTGGTTCCACGATTTCGTGTCGGCATGCACGGTGGCCCGGTGGTCATCGGTGAAGTCGGCGATTCCCGCCGCGCGATCGTCTACTTCGGCGAGACCGTGAGTCGTGCCGTGGCGCTGCAGGGCGCCTGCAAGCGGGTCGGCCACGACTTCCTCGTCAGCGCCGACCTCGTGGATAAATTGGCCATCGATAAGGAGTTTCCCAGCAGCTTTCTGGGTTCTCTGGAGCTGTTCCCGGATGGGACGACAGTCGACGCTTACGCGTTGTCCCGTGAAGGGGTCGGCGGAGGACAGCATGCCGGCTAAATCGCGATCCACTACTGCCATCATCGTGTGCGTCGTCGCCAGCCTCGCGTCGGCGTTGCTGGGGCTCGCTTATGCCGCACTCATCGGCGCGGACAAGACGTTTGGCGCGGTGGCAGGGGTGGCCATTGCGGTTCCGATAGTGAGCTTCGAGATGTTCGTCGTGCAGGGGCGCGTCGGTGAATCTCTCCGGCATCTGCCCCTGTGGGGAATGGTCTTCATTTCCACGACGGTCTGGATCTGCAGCATCGCCGCAGGAATTCTCCTCATCACGCCGGCGGTCTTGAACATGGAAGCGTATCCGCAGTGGTACGATGAGAGCACCTTCCTGCAGGATGCGACTTTTTTCCTGGTGGTGGCGTTGCTCATCAACTTTTGGATACGCATTTACAGCCTCGTCGGCGCGCGCGTGCTGTTTAACTTCCTCATCGGTCGATACCATCGGCCTCTGCGCGAGAAACAGGTGTTCATGTTCGTCGATTTCCTCGATGCCAGAGGCCTGTCGAAGCGTTTGGGCGACATACGCGCCCAATCTCTCATCTCTGCGGTGTTCTTCGACATTGATGCCGCCATCGGAGAGTCCGGCGGTGAGATCCACCGTTACGTCGGTGACGAACTGGTCGTCACCTGGCCTTTCCGACGCGCCACGAAGAATGCCCGTTGCATCGAATGCGCCCTCAGCATTGCAGAGGTGCTTCGAGCGAACGCCGAGCACTACCGCGGCATCTACGGGGAAGCACCGCGTCTGCGTATCGCTCTGCACGGCGGGCCCGTGGTGGTCAGCGAGATCGGCGACGATCGGCGTGAAATCGTCTACTTCGGCGACACCATCAACACGACCGCGCGTCTTCGCGGACTCGCAAAGAAAATTCAACGAGGACTGGTGATTTCCGCTGCGCTACTCGAACACATGGGTTTGCCGGATGGTGTTTGTGTCGAGGACATGGGAGCATTCGAGCTCTCGGGCAAGGCGCAAGCAACGCGCGTGTATGCCGTCCACGGCGAAACATCATGAAATGACGCGGGCACCCCCAGGGGGCTCGCTCCCGCAAGAATTCGGAATCCGTCCATGTCGAGTAAATTATTTACACCCATAAAGCTTCGCGGGCTGCGCCTGGACAACCGCATCGTTATCTCGCCCATGTGCCAGTATTCCGCGGACAACGGCACCGCCGGCGATTGGCATCTGATGCACCTGGGGCAGTTCTCGGTGTCGGGCGCCGGTTTGTTGATGGTGGAAATGACCAACGTCGAGGCCCGCGGCCGAATTTCGCCCTATTGTCTCGGGCTGTACGACGATGAGAACGAACGCGCGCTCGCACGGGTGGTGGCGTTCTGTCGCCGTCACGGCAATGTCAAGATTGGTATACAGCTTGCCCATGCCGGAAGAAAGGCCTCGACCCTGCCGCCCTGGCAGGGCCGCAAGCCGCTACCGCCGGGGGAGGGCGGCTGGCAGACGGTGTCGGCTTCCGCCGTTTCCGGCAACGATCGATCGCCGCCGCCCACCGCCCTGACCGGTGACGAGATTGCACGGCTCGTCGATGCATTTGCCGCTGCCACACGCCGCGCCCGTCGCATCGGCTTCGACGCCATTGAGCTGCACGGCGCCCACGGTTATCTCCTGCATCAGTTTCTGTCGCCCTTGAGCAACCGGCGCGATGATGGATACGGCGGCTCGCTGGAGAACCGTATGCGCTTCCCGCTGGCGGTTTACGATGCCGTGCGCGCCGAGTGGCCCGACCACAAGCCGCTGGGAGTGCGCATCTCGGCCACCGATTATCTGCGCGGGGGCTGGGGCATCGAGGACAGCGTGGCGTTCGGCCGCCGGCTCGCAGAGCGCCGCTGCGACTGGATAGACGTCTCCAGTGGTGGTATCGCCGAGGGCGAGAAAATTCCCGTGGGGCCCGGATATCAGGTGCCCTTTGCCGCGCAGATACGGCAGCAGACCGGGCTGACGACCATGGCGGTGGGCATGATCACCGAACCACGCCAGGCTGAGGCCATCGTTTCCAATGGCCAGGCCGATCTGGTGGTTCTCGCCAGAGGCATGCTTTACGACCCCCGTTGGGCCTGGCACGCGGCCGCGGAACTCGGCGCCGAGGTGGCCTATCCTAAGCAGTACCAGCGTTGCCGGCCCGCGGGCGGAAGCGGTTAGGTGCGGGTCCTTGCCGCCCTCAAGGGTGGAGCAGCGCGATCCGATAACTTCTTATTGCCGTCATCACTACCGGATACCGATTTCCATGGCCTGCGTGCAGCCCGTTAAGCAGAAGATCTACGCCGACGCCCGTGCCGTCGCCGAGGCGCTTACGCCGAGCTACCCGGTCTACTGCCTGGCGCCCCGGGTGCTCGAGCAGTCGGCACGCCGATTCCTGGAGGATTTCCCGGGACGCGTGCTGTACGCGGTCAAGTGTAACCCCCATCCACGGGTGCTGACGGCGCTCTACGACGCCGGTATCCATCATTTCGACACGGCTTCGCTGCCCGAGATCGCCCAGGTCCGGGAAGCCTTTCGCGATGCTTCCGCATACTTCATGCATCCAGTCAAGAGCCGCGCCGTCATCAGCATGGCTTACCGGGCCTACGGGGTGAAGTGCTTCGTGGTCGATCACCCCGCCGAGCTCGCCAAGGTCCTGGACGCCACCGGCGGTGAGGGTGTCAGCATCGTCGTGCGGTTGAAGACGCCGGAGGTCGAGGCCCTTTACAATCTGTCGGCCAAGTTCGGCGCCGAGCCCGAGCTCGCCGCCGAGTTGCTGCGCCAGGTACAGGACGACGGCCTGCGCCCGGGACTGTCCTTTCACGTGGGCTCCCAGTGCCTGTCGCCGGAAGCCTATGGCCAGGCATTGACCATTACCGGCGAGGTCATCGACGAGTCAGGAGTGGATTTGCACATTCTCGATATCGGCGGCGGATTCCCCATCGCCTACCCCGGTCAGAACGCGCCTCCCATCGACGATTACGTCGCAGCCATCAAGAATGGCATCGCCGGCCTGAATTTGCGCAACGATTGTGTGCTCATGTGCGAGCCCGGCCGCGCCATCGTTGCCAACGGCTGCTCTCTGCTGGTCCAGGTGCTGCTCAGAAAGGAAGACGAGATCTACATCAACGACGGCATATACGGCAGCCTGTCCGAGATGGCGGTGGCTAAGATGCAGCTGCCAGTGCGTCTCATTCGCCTGGACGGCGAGCCGTCCACGGAGATGGGGGAGTTCACCGTCTACGGACCCACCTGTGACTCCGTGGACGTGCTGCCGAGCCGATTCCGTCTGCCCGACGACGTGCGCGAGGACGATTGGCTGGAGATCGGGCAGATCGGCGCCTACAGCAATGCCGTTGCCACGCGCTTCAACGGTTTTTTCGCCGATACTTTCGTGGAAGTGGAGAACGGCTTCCCCGCCTGAGCCCGACAAGAATTCACTCCACTTGAGATTTGCCACCGATCTCGGGCATCCTGAATAGCTGTGGGTGAAACCCCGAAGAGTGTGGAATACCCGTAGGGCACAGGTATGCGGTACGAATCTCCTGAATCCATCGAAGGTGCGGTTGCGCTGCTCGCCAATGGCGGCGGCGGGCGCATCCTGGCTGGCGGCACCGATCTCCTGGTGCAGCTCCGGGCAGGCATGACCGAGCCCGAGCTGCTGGTCGACATCAAGAACATCCGGGAAGCCCGGGAGATAACTTCCGAAAACGGCGGTTATCGTGTGGGCGCCGCCGTGAGCGGTGCCGAGATGGGAGAGCACGCGGAATTGAAACGGGCCTGGCCCGGCGTGGTCGAGGCCGTCGAGCTCATCGGTTCCACACAGATTCAGGGACGCGCATCCATGGGCGGTAACCTGTGCAATGCATCCCCGGCCGCCGACAGTGTGCCGGCGCTGGTCGTCGCCGCCGCGGTGTGCAGCATCGCGGGCCCCGGCGGTCAGCGCGAGGTGGCGGTGGAAGAGATCTGCACCGGGCCCGGCCAGACCTCCCTCGGCAAGGGAGAGTTCGTCGTCTCGTTCTTTTTCCCCGAGCGCGCGCCGCGATCCGGGGATGCCTACTTGCGTTTCATTCCCCGCACCGAGATGGATATCGCCGTGGTCGGTGCCGGCGTCAACCTGTCGTTGAATGAATCCGGTGTTTGCAGCGCGGCCCGCGTCGCCCTGGGTGCGGTCGCGCCGACGACGATGCTGGTGCCCGAGGCGGGTGCGGCGCTGGTCGGGACGCGTTTGGACGATGCCGATCTCCAGGCGATGGCCGCCGCGGCCAGTGCCGCCTGCAAGCCCATCGACGACAAGCGCGGCACCGTGGAGTACCGGGTAAAGGTTGCCGGTGTGCTGGCGCGACGCGCCTGCGCCATTGCCTTCGAGAGGGCCCTGGAGAGGGCGAGGAACAGTTGATGTCGAAGACCAAACTGCACGTAGCCACCACTATCAATGGCGACAGGGTCGAATTTCTTTGTGAGCCACAACAAACGTTGCTGGACGTGTTGCGTGACGAGTTGCATCTGACTGGCAGCAAGGAGGGTTGCGCCTCCGGCGATTGTGGCGCCTGTAGCGTAACCTTCGATGGGCGCCTCGTGTGCGCGTGCCTGGTCCTCGCCGTCGAAACCAATGGGCACGAGGTCGAGACCATCGAAGGCATGGCCGATGGTGAAAACCTGCATCCCCTGCAGCAGAAGTTTCTGGAGCATTCCGCATTGCAATGCGGTATCTGTACGCCGGGAATACTGGTTGCGGCGAGGGCGCTCCTGGATATCGACGCGGACCCGACGGAGACCCGGGTCAGATACTGGTTGGCCGGCAACCTCTGTCGTTGCACCGGCTACGATAAGATCGTGCGCGCCGTGCTGGATGCGGCCGCTGAGATGAGGGCGAATTGATTATGGCCAAGAGCACCAAGAACAGCTCCGTGGGTAACGGCCACAAGTGGGTAGGCACGCGCCAGGTGCGCCCGGACGGCGTCGACAAGGTAACGGGGCGCGCGAGCTTTGGCGCCGATCTGTATGCACCGAACATGCTGGTGGGGAAAATCCTGCGAAGCCCTCACGCCCACGCGCGCATCGTTTCCATGGATACCTCGAAGGCCGAGGCACTGCCGGGCGTCAAGGCCGTGGTCAACAAGGACGATATTTGCGATCTGCCCTCCGAGATGGTGCCGGCGGGTGAGATGATGGTCAATTACCGCGACATCACGCGCAATGTCATGGCTCGGGAGAAAGCGCTCTACGAAGGCCACGCCGTCGCGGCCGTGGCCGCCATCAGCGAGTCCATCGCCCACAAGGCGTTGTCATTGATCCATGTGGAGTATGAGGTGTTGCCCCACGTCATCGATGTCATGGATGCCATGAAGCCGGACGCGCCGCTGCTCCATGAGGATTTAATCACGGCCGGTGTCGAACCGGCGCCGGAGAAGTCATCCAACATCGCCAAGCGCGTCGAGTTTTCCCAGGGTGATCTGGAGGCCGGTTTCGCCGCCGCCGACGTGATCGTCGAGCGCGAGTTCACCACCAAGCCCGTCCATCAAGGATACATCGAGCCCCACGCATGTCTTGCCAATGTCGCGAAGGACGGAAAGGCGGAGCTCTGGTGCACCACTCAAGGTCATTTCATCGCCCGCGGCCACTGCGCCAAGCTGCTGGGAATGGACATTTCCAAGCTGCGCGTTACGGCTTCCGAAATCGGCGGTGGCTTCGGTGGCAAGACCGTGGTTTATCTCGAGCCCGTGGCCCTGGCCCTTTCTCGAAAGGCGGGCCAGCCCGTGAAGATGGTCATGACCCGCGAGGAAGTGTTCCGCGCCAGTGGTCCGACCTCCGGTGCCCACATGCGCATAAAGATAGGCGCGACGAAGGATGGACGCATTACCGCGGCGGACGCGTTGTTTCACTATCAGGCT
>CAXMNG010000286.1:0-2507 GCA_964194585.1 Salibacteraceae bacterium
TGGATTTGATGGCGACCTCCGTGGGCGTATCGAGGACGAACCGGGCGGCCTGGCGCAATTGCGGGCTGAGGTCCGGATAGGCAGCCGTCAGCCGATCGATCAATGACTGTAAGTCCGACACGGTCTGCGAGTTTCTCTGAAACTTGTTCAACGACTGTGTTGAACGCCAGGGTAAGTTAGCACAAATGTTCGATCTAAATACACCGTAGACACATTTGTTTCCCCGTGCGGCAACAGGCCGCTACCGGGCACGGCGCCAACACTGATGGCGGAAAAGAGAAATTCCGTTCCAGGGCGCTCGTTTCGGTACTGAACTTGGTGATCCCGGTGCTTAGGCGAGAGGCGTGAATTTTCCAGCTTCCCAGTCATAGGCAGAGAGCTCAGGCGTCGCGATGTCGACGTACCAACCGTGCAACTGGAGATCGCCGGTTTCGACCCGCCCATGCACCCACGGAAAGGTGGTCAGGTTCTCCAGCGAAACCAGGACCGCATTCTGCTCGCAGGCTCGCGTGCGCGCCTCGTCGCTGGCTTGCGACATGGTGGCCAGCACGCGCCGGTGAGCGGCGGCAAGCATCGATACCCAGGAGGGCACGAACGTGAAGGCGTCGTCATCGGGCTCCGGCGCCATCATCGCCTTGATGCCGCCGCAGTGCGCATGACCGAGCACCATCAAGTGCTTCACGCCGAGGCCCAGTACCGCGAATTCCAGTGCCGCGCTGGTGCCGTGAAAGGTGCCTTCCTGTTCCATGGGCGGAACCAGATTGGCGACATTGCGGATGACGAAGAGATCGCCCGGGTCCGCTTGAAACAGTATCGCCGGATCGACGCGGGAATCGGAACACGCCACCACCGCCACCTCCGGGTGCTGGCCACGGGCGACCAAGTCCTCGATGAGCGACCGGCTCTGTTCATAGGGCCCATCGCGGAACTGCCGGTAACCGTTCAGCAGCTTGTCGACTCCAGTGGTCATGAATGTAACGCCAGCGGCCCATCGACGGTGCGGTAAACGAGAGTGGCGGCGCCCCGTACCAGCCACACCCCGGCACTCGCTTCCGCTACTACCGCTGCTCCCTTCCGGGTCTGACGGGGTTTGCAACTTTGCGATGCGAGGGGACCGATACGGGTCGCCATAAAGGGGGCAATTTTGCCCGACGAGAAGATACAGGGAAAACAGGCCTTTGTCAGTTGGATCGATGGGGTTTCATCGGCCCCAGCGCCGCGGTCAGAATCAGACCCAGCAGACAGAAGCCGGTGAGTATCAGGAACACCATCTCGTAGCTGCCGGTGGTGTCGAACAGCGTTCCAGCCAGCAGCGGTCCTGTTGCGCCACCGATGGTACCGCTGAACAACACGATGCCGAAAATGACGCCGTGGGATCCGGTGCCGAAAAACTCCGCAAGCGTCGGAGACATGACGGTGAAAAACCCGCCGTGGGCGAAGCCGTAGACCACGGCAAAAAGGAACAACATCCACGTGGATTCCGCCGACTGCAGCAACACGAAGCTGGCCAGCAAGATCACGAAGCAGATGCCCAGGGATCGTCTGCCCCCCAGGCGATCCACCAGCGTGCCGATGGTCAAGCGGCCCGCAATACTGGCCGCGCCGATAGTGGAAAGGATTGTTGCGGCCATCGCCGGCGCGATGCCGAGATCCGTGGCGTAGGGCACGATGTGAATCATGACCGTCAAAAGGCAGAAGAATATCGTCAGCTGCGCGGCGCACAGAATCCAGAATTTCCGCGTACGGGCGGCCTCGGCGACACTCATTCCGGTTTCCCGTGCGCCCATCGGCGCAGGGGCCGTCTCGATTGCGACGCCGTCGGGGTGCTGGCCGACGCTGCGCGGATCACGGCGCATCAGCTGCGCCACGGCTACGAGTATCAGCAGAGACGCCGCGCCGATGACGAAGACTGCGTTTCGCCAACCGAAGGCGGCAATGAGCGCCGCGGCAATCACCGGCACCAGGAGTTGACCAACGCCGGTCCCGACCTTGACGACACCTGTCATGGCGCCGCGCCGACGCACGAACCAGCGGGCAATGGTGGAGAGCGTGACCACATCGTGGGTGCTGTAACCGATACCCGCGAGCAGCCCGTAGAACAGAAACAGCTCCCAGGGAGCTTCGAGGCGCGACATGGCCGCATAACCGACGCCGAAGCACACCGCCGAGATGGTAATGAGGATCCGCGGGCCGACCTGATCGTTCAGCCTGCCGGCAGCGATGGCCAGCACGCCCATGACGACGAAGGACAGCGACGAGGCGCCGGAGATCATCGCCCGCGACCAGCCGAACTCGGCCTCCAGCTCGCGGAAGAAAACACCGTAGGCGAACATCGCGCCGATGACGACGCCCTGAATGACGAAACCGGCGGCTACGATCCTGTAGCCATCGAAGCGTTCGTGTGGCACTTCTCAGTAAATGGTCCTTTTCAAGCGCTCCGGATAGTCGCGATCGTATTGTTCGCCGTCAATAGCGTTCTCTGAGAGCGCTTGGAGAATTTTCCCGGT
>CAXMNG010000287.1:0-31571 GCA_964194585.1 Salibacteraceae bacterium
CCGGCGGCGGCGAACACGGGCGGCGACGGTTTGCTCAAGCGCATATGGGCGGCGATCTTCGGCGGATCCACCGATACCGCCACCCGGGACAAGAGCAGCAGCCGGCGTGAAAGCCAGCGCTCCAGCCGCGGCGGGCGCGGCGGCCGTAGCCGCGGGCGCGGCCACGGCGGTGACCGGGAACGGGACCAGCAACGCCGTCAGGACGGCGATCGCCGCCGTTCGAGCAATCGAGGCTCCGGGTCGCAGCAGAGCGGACGAGGCCGCAGCACCAACCGGGACGAGGGTCCCAGGCGTAGCAGCTCTTCAGGGACAAGCCAGAACGCCCCCAGGCCGGAAAAGGACGATGGGCGTAGCCAAGAGACCAAGTCCACGGCCCGTCCGACGGGCAATCAGGGTGGTAGCCGCTCCGGATCGAAACGGGGACGGCGCGGCGGCAGAGGTCGCGGCCGCGGGGGCGCGGGCCAAAGGCGCAATGAGGCGAAACCGGCCACCAGCGATAGCGATGACCAGCAGCCGAGCACCGCGCAATCGGGAACTGCTTCGAGCGCACCGGGACCTGCGGAGCCCGCGCTCCGGGCGTCACAGGCGCGGTCTGCGCCGGAGAATGCTTCCACGACTCCAGGGATGGACGAGGTAGGGCGAAGCAGGACGCCAGAGCCGAGGGAACAGCGGTCGACGGGAGGGCAGCCGCCGCCCGCCGAATCCAACCGCGACAATGCCGTGGCGCAGCAGGCAGCAGCAAAGTCCGACGAGTCCAGGGACGGACGAGATAGGGCGAAGCAGGACGCCAGAGCCGACGAGTCCAGGGACGGACGAGATAGGGCGAAGCAGGACGCCAGAGCCGAGCCGGTACAGGCAGCAGATAGCGGGCCTGCGCCGGCGATCAACCGGCCACCCGCGGTGGAGAACGCCCCGCCGCGGCAACGGGCGCAGCAGAATTCTGCTCCGCCGGTCGACAGCACCTCTCAGCAACCCACCGAGTCCAGGGACGGACGAGGTACGAGTCCGGGGACGGACGAGGTAGGGCGAAGCAGGACGCCAGAGCCGGGGGCGAAGCAGGATGCCAGAGCCGGCACGGCCTGTTCGCCGGAAAAGTAACCGACGTAGCTGCGCAACCTATTGGCGGCAGACCAGGGTCACGAAGGCCGCTGCGTACTCGTCCTCGTCGGAAATGCTGAGGAAGCTATCGGTAATCGCGCGTTTGTCGAAGAGTTCCTGGATCCGCCCGCTGCAGACGAAATAGGGCTTGCCCAGCGTGTCTTTACGCACTTCCATGTGACGCCACCGGATCCCCATCCGCAGTCCGGTGCCCAGCGCTTTCAACAGCGCTTCCTTGGCCGCAAAGCGCTTGGCAGTGAACCCGGCTTTGTTGCGGCTCGCCGCGTACTCGGCAAGCTCATGCTCACTGAGAATGCGCTCGGCGAAACGCCGCCCGTGGCGCCCGATGGCGGCATCGATGCGTGAAATTCTGACCAGGTCGATGCCGATACCGTAGATCACACCGGCAACTCCAACGTCAATCCGTGCCGTCGGCTCGGGCGTCCCTGGACTCGGCTGAATGGACACGGGCACGGAACAAGCTGCGGGTGGCCAACGGTTTGTCGCCAAGATAGCGGCGCAGCACCACACGCATGAGCTGCTTCGCTTCGTTCAGTGCGCGTTCGGTTTCGAGACTCTCGCGGGCAAGCGACAGGAGCGTCTCGCCTGCCACCGGTACACCGTCTCCGTCTCGGATCTCCAGGCTCGTCGGGCCGCGGTCCATCTCGTAGCGGTACGCGCAGTCGCCGTGAATGGGCTCCCCGGAGTCGATGTCACGATCCAGCACCAACCCATAACCGATGGACTCCAGCATCTGCTTCTCGAATATGCGCAGCACCGCCTCGGTACCCTGCGCTTGATTCAGAGATTCAATCGCGTCACGATAATAATAAAACAACTCCGGATGGGGATCGTGGCGATGTATCAATCGCATCAACAACTCATTGATGTATAAGCCGCTGAACAGTGCTTGACCCGCGAGCGTCCGCATGTATCCATCGGGCTCGGCACCCGTGAGCAAGCCGAGCTCACCGCTTCCCGACCAGGACAACAACAGCGGATGAAAAGACTGCAGCATTCCGCGCAGCGTCGATTTCGGTCGCCGCGCGCCCTTGGCGACGAGCCCGAGGCGTCCCGTGTCGCGACCGAATACCTCGACGATCAGGCTGGTTTCCCGGTATGCACGATTATGCAGCACGAATGCCGGCTCCAGCTCGATTCGCTTCACGTCGACTGCCGCTCAGTCCACGTATCCGAGCCGTTGCAGCGCAGCCTCGTCGTTGGACCATCCCTCTTTGACTTTCACCCACAACTCCAAAAACACCTTGCGCTCGAATAACGCTTCCATGTCTTTGCGGGCATCGCTGCCGACAGCCTTCAGCACCCTGCCCTGGCGTCCGATAACGATGCCCTTCTGACTGCTGCGCTCGACCCATATGATTGCGCCGATTTTGAGCAGGCCGTCGTCGGGTTGGAACGCCTCGATCTCCACGCTGAGCCGATACGGGAGCTCCTGGCCCAGGCGACGGGTGAGTTTTTCACGCACCATTTCTGCGGCCAGGAAGCGCTCGCTGCGATCCGTAAACTGATCCTCGTCGTAAAGGGCCGCCGTTATCGGCAAGGCGTCGATGAGTACCTTTTCCAGGCGCTCGGTGTTGGTGCCATGCAACGCCGAAATCGGCACCACGTCCAGGAACCCGGCGCGTTTGGTCAACTCGTCGATGAACGGCAACAGGGTCTGCTTGTCAGGCGTCTTGTCGACCTTGTTGACGGCCACGATTATCGGCGCCTCGGCGTCGGCAAGCCTCTCTAGAACATGACTGTCGCCGTCGGTCCATTTACCGGCCTCCACCAGGAACAGTATCAGGTCGACGCCCACCAGTGCGCCGCTGGCGGCTCGGTTCATGTACCGATTCAATGCCCGCCCGGCCCCCGCATGCAGTCCCGGCGTGTCGACATAGATTATCTGCGCGGCCGCCGAGCTCTTGATGCCGAGCAGGCGATGCCGAGTGGTTTGCGCTTTCCGCGATGTAATGCTGAATTTCTGACCGACCAGGCGGTTGACCAGAGTCGACTTTCCGACGTTCGGCCGGCCAATGATGGCGACGTGGCCGCACCGATGCGGTGTGCTCTCAGGCTTCGGGCCGCTCATGAGCACAGCCTGCACCGATCACGCCTCGCCGTCCAACTCCTCCAGGGCTTTGTGGGCCGCATCCTGCTCGGCCTTGCGCCTGCTGGATCCGAAGCCCGTCACCGGGCGCGGGATGCCGTCAGCCTTGCACTCGACGGTGAAGCTCTGGTCGTGAGGGGCGCCTTCGAGGTTCACCACGGTGTATTGCGGCAATCCGTGTCCTCTTCCCTGCAGCACCTCCTGAAGCCGGGTCTTCGGGTCTTTCAAACCCATTTCCCCTGCCGCGCGCGCCAACCGTTCACGGTACAGGGTCTCCAGGACCGCCCGGCATGGCGATAGGCCGGCATCCAGGTAGATTGCACCGATTATCGCCTCGCAGGCATCGGCGAGGATGGAATCGCGCCCACGGCCGCCGCTTTTCAATTCTCCGGGGCCCAGACGCAGAGCCTCACCGATGTCCAGGTCACGGGCGATGGCAGCAAGGGTCTCACGGCGCACCAGATGGGCGCGTAATCTGGTCAGGCGCCCCTCGTGGGCATCCGGTTCCACCTGATAGAGCAACTCGGCGACCACAAATCCGAGAATGGCGTCGCCGAGAAATTCCAGGCGCTCGTTGTTGCGCGGGCCGAGGCTGCGGTGGGTGAGCGCCTGATCGAGCAATCCGGGGTCGTTGAACGCGTAGCCCAGTCGGCCCTGCAATCGCCCGTCGGCGTCATTCATCTACCCAACGCAGAATATTGATCATACGGGCTAAGACGACACCGATTTATCGAATTCCGCCACGAGTGTAAGGTTCCCGATAAGCGGCGTCTCGACCCGGTAGAAGATATTGATGGTCGTCATATTTTTGCGCTTCGCGACGGTCAGGGATTCCTTATAATTGCGGTAGTTGACTGCATCCACCGCATCGATGTCCAAGCGCTTCAGCATGGATTCGATGATTTCCCTGCGGGATTGCTGATTGATGCCAGCTTCGCTGATCACGGCGTTCATGATTCCGTCAATCTTCCAACTATCCATGTAGATGGGAATCAGCTTGAGGCCGATGACCACCGAAAACCCCAATATACCCACGATGGCAATCAAACCCAGGAAGCTCATGCCACGCTGTCGTTTTCTTAAACTCATCACCAGATTCTCCTTTGAGTACAATCCCCCCCTCCTCATTCGATGCTCGTGCCGACACGCGTCCAGTCGATACCGTTTCCGAGGTCCCAATTCATCCAGACGGTAAAGGCTTTCCCGATCAGGAGTTCCTCCGGCACCGTTCCCCAGTAGCGACTGTCACGGCTGTTGTCCCGATTGTCGCCTAGAACGAAGTAATGACCTTCCGGGACCACCAGCTTGCCGTCGACGGAGGGATATCCGTTCTGAACGAGAATCGGATGTGTTATGGATTTCAGTGTTTCCTGTTTCAGGCTCGCGCCCGTCATGTTCTCACCTGACCCATGCCCGGTGTATGTGCCGATGAGACGCTGATCCGCCTGCTGCCCGTTGATATACAAGACCTTATTGTAGTAGGCGATTCGGTCTCCTGGCAGGCCGACGACCCGTTTTATGAACGGCGTCGACGGGTCCAGCGGGTAGCGGAAAACCACGACGTCGCCCCGCTCCGGTTGGGAGACCTCGAAAACCTTGTAGTCCGAGACAGGAAGTCGAATCCCGTACACGAACTTGTTGACGAGAATGAAGTCGCCCACCAGCAGTGTCGGCATCATGGAGCCGGAAGGTATGCGAAACGGCTCGATCAGGAACGAGCGCAACAACAGCACGATGAGAAATACCGGGAAAAAGGACCGTGCATACTCGACGATCTTCGGCGCAGGCTTGGGCTCACCGACCTGCTCGCCATCGACCTCCCCCTCCACGTCCGGCACGGCGCTACGTCTGCGCCTGGCCAGCACGAACACGTCCAGCGCCCAGATGACGCCACTCGCCACCACCAGCAGCACCATGATGGTCGGAAAATCGAACCTCACCGGCTCTTACCCAGTTGCAATACCGCGAGAAAGGCTTCCTGGGGAATTTCCACCTTACCCAGCTGTTTCATGCGTTTTTTTCCTGCTTTCTGCTTCTCGAGCAATTTTCGTTTTCGGGACACGTCGCCTCCATAGCATTTGGCCGTTACATTCTTTCTGAGCGCCTTCACCGTCTGCCTGGAGACGACCTGGGCGCCTATGGCCGCTTGAATGGCGACTTCGAACATCTGCCTCGGTATCAGTTCCTTGAGCTTCTCCGTGAGCTCGCGGCCCCGGCTGCGGGCCTGGCTGGAGTGAAGGACCACCGACAGCGCGTCCACCCGCTCGCCGTTGATAAGTATATCGAGCTTTACCAGATCCGCCTTCTGGTAGCGTAGGAAATGGTAATCGAGGGAGGCATAGCCACGGCTCAGTGATTTCAGGCGATCAAAAAAGTCCAAGACTACCTCGCTCATGGGGATCTCGTAGCTCAAGCTGACTTGCCGGCCCGTATAGTGGAGCTTCGTCTGCGTGCCACGCCTCTCCACACACAGGCTGATGATATTCCCCAGATACTCGTCCGGCACCAGAATATCCGCCTGCACGATGGGCTCGCGGGTCTCGGCGATCTGGTTGATGGCCGGGAGCTTGGCGGGATTGTCCACATGCAGCGTCTCACCGGCGCTGGTGATGACTTCGAACACGACCGTGGGCGCGCTGGTGATGAGGTCGAGGCCGTACTCGCGCTCGAGCCGCTCCTGAACGATTTCCATGTGCAGCATGCCGAGAAAACCACAACGAAATCCGAAGCCCAGCGCCCCCGACGATTCGGGCTCATAGTGCAACGAAGCGTCGTTAAGGCGCAGCTTCGCCAGCGCGTCGCGAAAAGCTTCGAAGTCTTTGGAATCGGTGGGAAACATGCCCGCGTAAACCTGCGGGTGCACCTCCTTGAATCCTGGCAGCGAATGTTCGGCGGGCCGGCTCGCAAGCGTCAGCGTGTCCCCTACGGGGGCGCCGTCGATGTCCTTGATACCGGCAACCACGAAGCCCACCTCTCCGGTGGCCAGCACTTCTCTGTCAGTCGGCTTCGGCGTGTATATTCCCAGCCTGTCCACCTGATGGGTGCGCTGGGTGGACATGACTATGACTTTCGCGCCGCGCTCGAGGAAACCCGATACCACACGCACCAGAGACACCACGCCCAGATAATTGTCGAACCAGGAATCGATGATGAGTGCCTGCAGCGCCCCCTCCGGGTCGCCTGCGGGCGAAGGGATCCCTTCCACCAGGGCTTCCAGCAGATCGGCGACACCCTCTCCTGTCTTGGCGCTGACCTGCAGCGCATTGCTGGCATCGATGCCGATGATGTCCTCGATCTCGTGCACGACCCGGGCCGGCTCGGCGCTCGGCAGATCGATCTTGTTGAGCACCGTCAGAACCTCGAGCCCCTGGTCGAGGGCCAAATAGCAATTGGCGACGCTTTGGGCCTCGACGCCCTGGGCAGCATCGACCACCAGCAGCGCGCCTTCGCAAGCGGCCAGCGAACGGGACACCTCGTAGGCGAAGTCCACGTGCCCGGGCGTGTCAATCAGATTCAGCTGATAGAGGTCGCCATCCCGCGCCCGATATTCGAGACTGACGCTCTGCGCCTTGATGGTGATTCCACGCTCGCGCTCCAGGTCCATGGAATCGAGCACCTGCTCCGCCATCTCACGATCCGTGAGGCCGCCGCACAGCTGAATGAATCTGTCGGCAAGCGTGGACTTGCCGTGATCGATGTGCGCGATGATGGAGAAATTACGTATATGGTCCATCGACTGCGACCGCAGACTTTCCCGAGGTGGGCGTTGCATTGATGGGCCTGAGTGAATGGCAGGCGCAGGCGCGCGTCCCGCCCCCTCGCGCCTGACCCCGTGGGACCCTTGCTCGGCCTGCTCGGTAATCGGCCGTCTACTCCTCGGTCTTCAGGGCGAGGAAGATGGGATTGCCCTGCCGCTGCACCAGAATGGACACGGCTTTTCCTGCCGGAAGCTCCGAAGCCAGGCGTTTGAATTCCGAGCTGCTCTCGACCCTGACGCCGTTCAACATGAGGACCACGTCGCCCTCGCGAATGCCTGCGCTGCGTGCCGGCCCCTCGCTGACCTCGGTGACGAGAACCCCGTGATCCCTGGCTTCCATCTGCTCGAGCTGCTCGGGCGTCAGATCCGTGACCGCCAGTCCCAGCTTGTTGTCCTCGGCCGTCTCTGGCTCCTCCACCGCCGCCTGCGTGACCGCGTCTTGCTCCGGCAGCTCGGCGGTAATCACGTACAGGGTCCGGGATTGGCCGGCTCGCAGCACCTCCACGGGCACGCGGGTGCCGACACGCGTGCGCCCGACGATGGGCGGCAGATCCGACGAGCGAGTCACCTCGTGCTCGTCGAACGACAGCACCACGTCACCGACCTCGAAGCCGGCGCCCTCGGCCGGGCTGTCGGGCAATACCTTGGCGATGAGCGCCCCCCCCGGCCTCTCCATTCCGAAGGATTCAGCCAGCTCGCGGGTGACATCCTGGATGAGGACTCCCAACCAACCGCGCGACACCCGGCCTTTGTCCTGAAGCTGCTCCGCTACGTCCATGGCGACGTCGATGGGAATGGCGAAGGACAAGCCCATGAAGCCACCGGTGCGGCTGAATATCTGTGAGTTGACTCCGACGACTTCACCGTCGAGATTGAACAATGGCCCGCCGGAGTTTCCCGGATTGATGGCCACATCGGTCTGGATGAACGGCACGTAGTTCTCCCGCGGCAGACTCCGGCCCTTGGCGCTGACAATCCCCGCCGTGACGGAGTAATCGAAGCCGAAGGGCGAGCCGATGGCGAGCACCCATTCACCGACCTTAAGGTCGTAGCCGGTCCCGAGACGCACCGTCGGCAGATTCTCGGCATCGATCTTGAGCAACGCAATATCGCTGCGTTCGTCGGCGCCGATCACTTTGGCCTTGAACTCCCGCCGATCGCTCAAGCGCACGATCACCTCGTCGGCATCCTTGATCACATGATTGTTGGAAATAATGTAGCCGTCGGAAGAGATAATGAAGCCCGACCCAAGAGACTGAGAGTCAAATTCCTCGATTTCACCGTCGCCGAAAAAACGCCGGAAAAAGTCGTTGAATGGACTGTCCTTGGGTAAGTCCGGGATTTCGAATCCCTTGGGCAGCTGCGGCCGCCCTCGGGTCGTCTGCTTCTGAGTGGTGCTGATGTTGACGACGGAGGTCCGATTCTTGGCCACCAGCCCGGTAAAATCCGGCAGGTTCCGCGTCTGCGCCGTGCTTGTGGATGCCAGTCCCAGCAGCACGACCAAAACGCCGGTGGCGCGCAGCGCGTGGGTCAGAATCTTCATGAAACCTCCGCTATGAAATTCTTCCGGGGTTCTGGCAAGCGGTCGCGTAGTCGTTTCCCGCGCCGCGCCGGCCGTAACCGAAGCATTATAACAGGGTCGCGAACCGGCAACCGGTCCGGCATCACCATTCGAGAATCTCAACGCCTTACGATGGACCTGGAAACCCGCTCCACGGTGATGGCGGGTACTTCTCCGACCACCGTAATTTGATAGTCCTCCACCATACGCCCGTAGGCGTTCACCGCGCCCATGGCGTCCAATCCAGCCAAGGGCTCGCCGGCCGCGCCAAGCTGCTCGATGAACACCGAAACGGATGCGAGGCCATCGGAAAACACGAGATGCTCTACCGGTTCGCGACTGGCGAGAATCGGATCGCGCGCCACGTCACTCAGCTCGAAACCGTTGGGTAGCCAGCCCGGGTACCAGCCCGGTTCGCTGTCCGCCGCGGAAGCAACGGTGGACTCGGTCCGGTCATCGTTGTACCAGGTGTATCCGGCCCCGGAGATCGCCGGTTCGAGCAGCTCGTCGGGGATGTTGGCGGGCAGATCGATATTGGTGTACACGAGCTGCTCGACTATCTCGCCTCGCTCGTCGATGAGCTCGGATTTGAGCAGCAAGCCCAGGTCCCGATCCATCCACAATCGGTAGCCATAGCGGAAGCGATCGTGAGGGTCCACGGTCACCAGCTGCGTATGGCGCCCGGCGACGCGCTCACCGCGCCGAGCGCTCAAAGCGTAGAACCTGCTGAAGCCGGTGCCGGATTCGAACAGTTTCGAGTAGGGAAATGTCCGTGGACGACTCTTCGCCACTACCACGGACTGGCGATCCGGGAGAATACAGGTGACCCGTTCGCGATCGCGGATCACCTCCCGGGCAGCCCCACTCAAGGCCACCAGGCGTTCGCGCTCGCCGTCGTCGCCAACGCGGTGAATGATCCGCATGGACTGCATCGTGGCACCGTTCCTGTATACGAAGGTGCCGTCATAGTTCAGAGTTTGCGCGGCCCGCGCCATGCGGTCGAGACTCTCTTGGGGACTGCCGGAAGTCTCGCCGGCAACGCTTGAATTGGTGAATACGGCGCACAGCAAACCACTCAAGGCGGGCAACCACACCCTGGCAGGCGACTGCCCGCGCGGCAACGACTCAGCGCTGGCCGGTGGAGTCATAACCGACGATTCTGGCGTAGGGGTGTAAACCTCTCATCGGTCCGTCAAGATATTCGCTGTGATTGACGAGATAGCCGTTGAGACGCTTGGCCACAGCAGGTTCGGTGGTATTCCATTGCAGGCGCTTCAAGGCGGCCGGCCGAAACGCTCTGTCACTGGAGGTGGATGTGGGAATGATCGAGGCTGGCGTGCTCGCCACCACGTGGTTCGCCGGTGCCTGCGCGGAACCCGGCTGGCCGGGTAAGTCCCCCGGGTCGCGAACCGCGAGAATTGCCACCACTGCCACCGACGCGGCCAGGGCCACGCCTGCGAGCGGCCTGAGTGTCTCGCGCCACCGTCGAGGCAGCAGGCGGGGACTTGAAAAGTGCAGAGGCTCGTCGGCAAGGCAGCTTCGCATTCGCTCGCGCAACTCGCCCCCGGCATCCGGGTACGCCTTGTGCCGCAACACGTCGCGCATCACATGGTAACGGGTCCAGTGCACGCGCAATTCATCGCTCTCGAGCAGCACATCGATGGTCTGGGAAGCCGAACGTGTCGCCAGCTCACCGTCCATCAGCGCCGAGATGTTTTCTTTCAGTTTGTCGCTCATATGTCTTTCACGCGGACCGGCCGTGGTTGGCTGGTCAGTCCAGTAGTGGCTCGAGACGCCGGTTGATGGCTTCCCTGGCCCTGAAAATTCGCGATCTGACCGTCCCGATGGGGCAGTCCATGACCTCGGCGATCTCTTCGTAGCTGAGTCCTTCCAACTCTCTCAACGTGATCGCCGTCTTCAGATCCTGTGGTAGATCGTCGATTGCGCCGGCGATTGCCTCTTCGATCTCGGCCCGCATCATCAGCCGTTCCGGCGTCGCGTACTCCTTGAGCTCCGATTCGCCGCCAATCTGCTCCGCGTCCGCAGAATCCACGTCCGTGCTGGGAGGCCGGCGCGACTGCGAGACCAGATGATTCTTGGCGGTGTTTATGGCAATACGGTACAACCATGTATAAAACGCACTGTCTCCACGGAACTTCGGTATCGCCCGGTAGGCCTTGAGAAAGGACTCCTGGGCAACATCGAGCACCTCGGCATGGTCCCGCACATAACGGGATATCAGCTTGACCAGCTTGTGCTGATACTTCAGAACCAGCAGGTCAAAAGCCGCCTTGTCGCCCCGCTGCACCCGTTCCACGAGCACATGGTCAGGACTGTTGTCGGCCATACGGGCCGTCCCCTTCTCCGAGTCCGGCTGTCCCTGCCTAATGTCGTAGACCAGGGCTCCCGGATATAGTTCGCGCTTACGCCGGCCGGCAGGCGCCATTTTGTCGACTAGTGTAGTCTCTGGCTCGCCCGGCAATACAAGGCACGGATTATCACCACATCGCGAAGCTGCCGCCAGCTTGCCCGGCGACACAATTCCCATGTCCGACCACCACGCCAGCGATGTTCTTGTTATCGGCAGCGGTATCGCCGGCCTGAGTCTTGCCCTGCGCCTGGCCGACGACCTGGACGTCACGGTGATCAACAAGAGCCGCTTCCCGGAAAGCAATTCCTACTATGCCCAGGGCGGCATGTCCGCGGTCTTGAGCGAGGAGGATTCACTGGATTCCCATGTGCGCGATACCGTCGATGCAGGTGCCGGACTGTGTCACTCGGGTGTCGTGCGCTTCGTCGCCGAGCGGGGACCGGCCTGCGTGAACTGGCTGCGCGATTCGGGCGTGCGCTTTACGCGCACCAATGGGCACGGTTCGCCCTACCACCTGACCAAGGAAGGCGGCCATAGCCAACGGCGCGTCGTGCACGTGGCGGACGCTACCGGCCAGGCTATCTGCGATGTGCTCGTCGCCAGGGCCCAGGCGCATCCGCGCATCCGCATGCTGGAATCGCATCTGGCCGTGGATCTCGTCACCGGCCGCAAGCAGGGCCTCGACGACAACCGATGCCTGGGCGCCTACGTGCTCGACAGGCAAAGTGGACAGGTGCGGGCACACGGCGCGCGCGCCACGGTGCTCGCCAGCGGCGGCGCCGGCAAAGTCTATCTGTACACCAGCAACCCGGACATCGCCACCGGCGACGGCATCGCCATGGCCTGGCGGGCGGGTTGTCGCGTCGCCAACATGGAGTTCATCCAGTTCCATCCGACTTGCCTTTACCACCCGGAAGCCAAATCCTTTCTGGTGACCGAGGCCCTGCGCGGTGAGGGCGCGCGCCTGCTGCTACCCGACGGCACCCCTTTCATGCAGCGATTCGACGCCCGCGCCGAGCTCGCGCCCAGGGATATCGTTGCGCGCGCCATCGATCACGAGATGAAGCGACTGGGTATCGATTGCGTCTACCTGGATATTTCGCACCAATCGGAAGACTTCATCCGCTCGCACTTTCCCACCGTGCACGCGCGCTGCCGGTCCCTGGGCTTCGATCTGGCACGCGAGCCCATTCCCGTGGTCCCGGCCGCTCACTATGTGTGCGGCGGTGTCGTCAGCGACACCCGGGGCCGCACCGATATGGACGCTCTCTACGCCATCGGTGAAGTGGCATTCACGGGCCTGCACGGCGCTAACCGCTTAGCCAGCAACTCGCTGCTGGAGTGCATGGTCTTTGCCGAGTCGGCGAGCGAGAGCCTGAGCGCCCATATCGGCGACTGGCCGGCACCGCCAATCCTCGCCGAGTGGGATGAAAGCCAGGTCACGGACTCGGACGAAGAAGTGGTCGTTTCCCACAACTGGGACGAGCTGAGGCGATTCATGTGGGACTACGTGGGTGTCGTGCGAACCAGCAAACGCCTGGAGCGCGCTCAACGTCGCGCCAAGTTGCTGTTATCCGAAATCGACGAGTACTACGGCAACTTCCGCATCAGCAACGACCTCATCGAGCTCAGAAATCTGGCTGTGGTGGGTAGTTTGATCATCGAGTCGGCTCTGGCGAGACACGAGAGTCGGGGGCTGCATTACACGTTGGATTTTCCGGAGATGGATAGCAGTAGCGCGCCGGCGGATACGGTGTTGACGCCGCCGCGGCCCTAAGCCCGCGCCACGGGGAATGCCATCATCGCCTGGATGCTGCTTTCGCCGGCGGCAATCATGAACAGCCGATCCAGGCCCACGGCGACTCCGGCGCAGTCCGGCAATCCATGGGTGAGGGCGGCGAGGAGCCGCTCATCCACGGGCATCTGCGCCAACCCCAGTCGCTTTCGAGCGACTCCATCGGCGGCGAAGCGTTGCCGTTGCTCGTCGGCGTCGGCAAGCTCGTGGTAACCGTTCGCGATCTCGATACCGTTCAAGAACAGCTCGAAGCGTTCCGCTACCGGCGGCCGCGTGGCGCGCACCCGCGCCAACGCCGCCTGACTCGCCGGAAAGTCGTACACATAGACGCGCCCGTCGCCCAAGGCCGGTTGCACCACATGGCTGAAAAGGAAGTCCAGCAGCATGTCACGCTCCACGGGACTGTCGCCTGAGAGCGTCAAGCCTGAATCCTCGGCGCGGGCCAGCAGCGCGTGCGTGCTCGCTTCGAATACGTCGAGGCCGCCGTGCTCGACGAAGGCCTCGCGATAGGTCAGCCGGCGAGTCGTCCCCGCGGGTCCCAGCACCCGGCTCATCAACGTATCCAGCTCATCCATGAGGCCGTGGTGGTCGAAGCCGGGCCGGTACCATTCCAGCAGGGTGAATTCTGGATTGTGCAGGCGGCCGCTTTCAGCGTCGCGAAAGGCCCGGCAGATCTGATAGATGGGTCCGCTGCCCGCGGCCAGAAGGCGTTTCATGGCGAACTCGGGCGATGACTGTAAGTAGAATTGCCCACCCGCGGCGGCGCCGGCGCGGCAGATCGTGCTGAGGCTGGCGATGTGCACGTCGCTGGCCCCGCTGCGCGCCATGGCCGGCGTGTCCACCTCGAGCACATCGCGCTCGGCGAAGAATGCCCGGATCAGCGCAAGCCCCCGTGCCCGCAGGCGTAGCGCTTCGAGGCCGGCGGTCGGCCGCCAGTCGCGGCCGGATTGGCTGTCCGGATTGCTTGTCCGAATCGCCGTTCACTCCTTTACGCGTGACACATACTCGCCGGTGCGGGTATCGATCTTGATAAGCTCGCCTTCCTCCACGAACAGCGGCACCTTGATAGTGGCGCCGGTTTCCACGGTCGCCGGCTTGGTCGCGCCGCTGGCGGTGTCGCCGCGCAGCCCGGGATCGGTGTTGCTGACTAACAGGCTCACGAAGTTCGGCGGCACCACCAGTATCGGCGTGCCGTTCCACAGGGTCACGGTGCAGGAGTCCTGCTCTTTGAGCCAGTTGGCGGCGTCGCCGACGACGTCCTCGCCCGCAACGTGCTGCTCGTAGCTCTCCTCGTTCATGAAATGCCATTCCGTACCGTCGTTGTAGAGATACTGGAGCGTCGCCTCCACCACGTCCGCGGCCTCGACGGATTCTCCGGATTTGAAGGTACGTTCGATGACCCGCCCGGTCTTCAGATTGCGGAACTTCACACGGCTGAACGCCTGACCCTTGCCCGGCTTGACGAATTCGTTCTCGATGATCGCGCAGGGGTCGTTGTCGATCATGATTTTGAGGCCGCTCTTGAATTCGTTCGTGCTATAGCTCGCCATTGTTTTCGCTCTATAAATTAGTAAGTTATCAGTCTTTTATCATCTATAGCATTAAAAACCGCGAGCATCTGGCTAAAGTTCCCCGCTGCAGCCGCCGATATACCAGCTGAACGGATTTACCCCCCTCCTCCTCCCTAATCCGTTCCTTGGCCGGGACTATTAGTCTCGGCTTTTTTTTCGGCGTTGGTGGGTGCGTGCTTGGCAAGCCAAGGGGACAGATTAAAATCTGTCCCCTCCGCTGGCCACCAGCTGCTCTACCCGCTGCAGACCCCTGGGGAGCTTTCTGCCACGGCGGCCGCGGCCGACCTGGTAGTGCTCGAGATCGGCGGCTTTGAGCGTTACGTGCCGCTTACCCGCGTGCACGGTCAGCTGCCCACCGTCCGGCACTATCGCAATAGCGACCACGAATTCCTCGCGCGCCTTCAACAGCGCCGGCGGCACCTGAATGATCTTGAGTCCCTTTCCGCGACCGAGCAGAGGCAGCTCTTCGAGCTCGGTCACCAGCAGATATCCTGATGAGGTCACGGCCGCCACCCAACCATCGTCATTATCGCGCACGGCCTGGGGCGTGAGAACGCCCGCATTGTTCGGCCGCGTGAGCACCGCTTTGCCGGCTTTATTCTTGGATAGCAGGTCGCCCAGCCGGGCGACGAAGCCATAGCCCGCGTCCGACGCGAGCAGGTAGCGATCGTCGGCATCGCCGATCATGACGCCGGCGAAGAGCGCGCCCGCCGGCGGTTTGACGCGGCCGGACAGCGGCTCTCCCTGTCCGCGCGCCGAGGCCAGAGTGTGCGCCGGCAGCGTGTAGCTGCGTCCGGTGGAGTCCAGGAATACCGCCGACTGGTTAGTGCGGCCGCGGTCGAAGGCCTTGAATGCATCACCGGACTTGTACGCAAGGGTCAGGGGATCGATATCGTGGCCCTTCGCAGCCCGTATCCAGCCGCGCTCCGAGAGCACGACCGTAATCGCCTCCGAGGGAACCAGCGTCGTCTGGTCCATGACCTGGGCGGCCTCGCGTTCGACGATGGGCGATCGGCGCTCATCTCCATAGCGCTCCGCGTCGGCGATAATCTCGTCGCGGACGAGGCGCTTGAGACGGCGTCGATCCTTGAGCGTCTTCTGCAGCGCCTGGCGTTCCTCGCTCAACTCCTCCTGCTCTCCCCGGATGCGCATTTCCTCCAGCTTCGCCAATTGGCGCAACTTCAGATCCAGGATCGCATCTGCCTGGATGTCGCTCAAGGCGAAGCGCTTCATGAGCGCCGACTTCGGCTTGTCCTCGCTGCGAATGACGGCGATCACTTCGTCGATATTGAGGAACGCGACCAGATAGCCTTCCAGCACATGCAGCCGCACATCCACCTTCTCGAGCCGATGCTCGAGGCGCCTGCGCACGGTATCGATGCGAAATCTCAGCCATTCGGCGAGTAAATCACGGAGATTCTTCAGCTGCGGCCGCCCATCGATACCGATGACGTTCATGTTGACCCGGTAGCTGCGCTCCAGATCCGTGCTCGCGAACAAATGCGACATCAGCTGATCCACGTCGACGCGATTGGAACGCGGCACGATGACCAGCCGGGTGGGACTCTCATGATCGGATTCGTCGCGCAGATCCTCCACCAGAGGCAGCTTTTTCGCCAGCATCTGCGCCGCGATCTGCTCCAGCACCCGCCCGCCGCTGACCTGGTAGGGAAGCGCAGTAACGACGATGTTGCTGTCCTCGCGCTCGTAGCGGGCGCGCATGCGCAACGAGCCGTTGCCGCTTGCGTACATGGCCTTGATGTCCTCGGGCGAGGTGATGATCTCCGCCTCGGTGGGGAAATCCGGGCCCTTGATGTGCTGGCAGAGACCGGAGAGCGTCGTCTTCGGATCCTCCAGCAGCCGCACGCACGCCGTAGCCACTTCGCGCAGATTGTGGGGCGGAACATCCGTGGCCATGCCGACGGCGATGCCGGCAGCGCCATTCAGCAGCACGTGGGGGAGGCGCGCGGGCAATATGGCCGGCTCGTCCAGGGTGCCGTCGAAATTCGGCACCCAGTCGACGGTGCCCTGGCCGAGCTCCGCGAGTAACACGGCGGCGAAATTGGTCAATCGCGATTCCGTGTAGCGCATGGCCGCAAACGATTTGGGGTCGTCCACCGAGCCCCAGTTCCCCTGCCCGTCGATGAGCGGATAACGGAAGGAGAAGGGCTGTGCCATCAGCACCATGGCATCGTAGCAGGCGCTCTCGCCGTGGGGATGAAACTTGCCGAGCACGTCGCCCACCGTGCGCGCGGACTTCTTGTACTTCGCCCCCGCGTTTAGACCGAGCTCCGACATGGCGTAAACGATGCGCCGTTGCACCGGTTTCAGACCGTCGCCGATGTGGGGCAAGGCGCGATCGAGGATCACGTACATGGAGTAATTCAGGTACGCCTTCTCGGTGAAGTCTTTCAGCGGAATCCGTTCGACGAGCTCGTTCGCTTGCTCAGTCATGGTGAATTGATCAAACCTCCGCGAGATCGCCCTTTTTCTCGAGCCAGGATTTGCGATCCCCGGCACGCTTCTTTGCGAGCAGCATGTCCATGGTCGCGTGGGTGCCGTCGCCGGCCTTGATTGTCAGCTGCACCAGGCGGCGTGTGGCGGGCGCGATGGTGGTTTCCCGAAGCTGCAGAGGGTTCATCTCGCCCAGGCCCTTGAAACGCTGCACGTTTACTTTGCCCTTGCGTTTCTCGGCGGCGATACGATCCAGCGTGCCCCTCTTCTCGTCGTCGTCCAGCGCATAGAAGACTTCCTTACCGACGTCGATGCGGTAGAGCGGCGGCATGGCGACGTAGACATGGCCGTTCTCCACCAGCGGCGCGAAGTGGCGCATGAACAGCGCACACAGCAGCGCGCCGATGTGGGCACCGTCGGAATCCGCGTCCGCCAGAATGCAGACTTTTCCGTAGCGAAGCCCCTCGAGGTCGCTGCTGCCGGGATCCACGCCGATGGCGACAGAAATATCGTGCACTTCCTGGGAGCCGAGCACCTCGGCGGCATCCACCTCCCAGGTGTTGAGGATCTTTCCACGCAGCGGCATGACCGCCTGAAACTCCCGGTCGCGGGCCTGTTTGGCCGATCCTCCGGCCGAGTCACCCTCGACCAGAAAAATTTCCGTGCGCGCCACGTCCTGAGAGCTGCAATCGGAGAGCTTTCCGGGAAGCGCCGGGCCGCTGGTGATTTTCTTGCGCACCACCTTCTTGCGGTCGCGCAGGCGCAGCTGCGCATTGCTGATGGCGAGCTCCGCGATGCGATCGCCGGATTCAGGATGCTGATTCAGCCACAGGCTGAATGCGTCCTTGGTCACACCCGATACGAACGCCGCGCATTCACGGGACGACAACCGATCCTTGGTCTGACCGGTGAACTGGGGATCGGTAACCTTTACCGACAGCACGTAGCCGAGTCGCTCCCAGATGTCGTCAGGCGTGAGTTTCACACCGCGGGGCAGGAGGTTGCGAAACTCGCAGTACTCGCGCAGCGCCTCCAGAAGCCCGGCGCGGAAGCCGTTCACGTGGGTCCCGCCCTGGGTCGTGGGGATCAGGTTTACGTAGCTCTCCTGGGGCCCATCGCCACCTTCCGGGAGCCACACGGCGGCCCAGTCAGCGGCTTCCGAGTTGCCCTCGAAGCTACCGAGAAAGGGCTCCTCGGGTATGGTCGCGAGGCCTTCGAGGGCGTCCAGAAGGTAGTCGGCGAGGCCGTCTTCGTAGAACCATTCCTCGCTCTCACCGCTGGCCTCGTCTTCGAAGCGCACCTTGAGACCGGGACACAGCACCGCCTTGGCGCGCAAGGCGTGCTTGAGCCGCGGCACGGAAATCTTCGCCGAGTCGAAATAGCGTGGATCCGGCCAGAAGCGGATGGCAGTGCCGGAATTGCGCTTGCCGACGCTGCCCACCACCTCGAGCTCGCTCTTCTTTTCGCCACCGGCGAAGGCCATGTTGTATTCCTGCCCGCCGCGCTTTATCCATATCTCGAGATTCTTCGACAGGGCGTTGACCACCGATACGCCGACACCGTGCAGGCCGCCTGCAAATCGGTAGTTCTTGTCCGAGAACTTGGCGCCCGCGTGCAGGCGCGTGAGAATGAGCTCGACGCCGGATATTTTTTCCTCAGGGTGCACATCCACCGGCATACCCCGGCCGTCGTCGCACACGCTCACCGAACCGTCCTTGTGCAATGTGACATCGAGTCTGGTGGCGAAGCCGGCGACGGCCTCGTCGACACCGTTGTCGATGACTTCCAGGGCCAGGTGATTGGGGCGCGCCGTGTCGGTGTACATGCCGGGGCGCTTGCGCACCGGCTCGAGGCCCGTCAGTACTTCGATGTCGGAAGCGTCGTAGCTGGCGGTCATTTCCAACTATTCACTGGAATCCGGTGGCCTGGGCGAGATGCGCGCGCGCCGGGGATCGTGCATGACCAGGCGATCGAGCACCGTGTCGCTGTCTATCGCCCAACCATTCTCGTCGCAGGTGTAACGTTCCACCAGCGTGTTCCGGTATGCCAGGGGTCCCTGAGTGAAAACATATATCCACTTGGGATCGGGCATACGCGCAAAGCGTCCGCCCCGGGTGCCGTAGGCCAGGGTCTTGATCTCCCGGGTGGCGCATCGAATCCCTTCGTAGACGATGTTACTGGCGCCGTTGGGGGATTGAATGACAATCGTATAGCGCAGCACCTCATCGGCGCCAAGGGACACCGAGTTGACGTCGATGTAGTAGTTGTATCCTTCGGCTCCGGAGTCGGCTCTCACGGGTATCAAGTCTTGCGCGCGGGGAAAGGGCGGTAGCGGTTCCTGCTGTTCCTGCCAGGGTTTTTCGGCTTCCTCGGGCTCGGCGATCTCCGCAGGCGTCAAGTCGTCGGGCTTGTTCGGGTTGTCCGCATGGTCATTGGCCATGGCCATCGGGGCGTTCATCAACGCGACGAGAATCACCGCCAACCACAAGCGTGGCCTGGTCGGAGAACTGAACGGGAAGCATCGCAAGGCATCCATTGGCACCCAAGTGTAACCTGCATTGCGCCTCGGGTGACTACTTTCGATGCTGAAAATCCGGCCCTGACCCCAGTGAATACGGCACTTTAAGCTCCCGGTAAACTTGTTGTATTTCTGATTGTTACATGGATATTATTATGTTAAACATTAAATCACGTCTGCGGCCAGGGCGGCGCGCAATTGCTCCGCCAGCGGTTCTACCCGATAACGGTACTTGCGGTGATCGATGCCGATGGCCAGTGGTGCGCCGTCTTTGATCGCCCGACACGACGCATCGTCGAGTTCGAAACGCAAAAAGTGCACCGCCGAGGTTTTCGTGTCCGTGGAGCGCTCCAGGTCCTCGTCGGCCACCGCCCAGACGCGTTCTTCGTCGCCGGCGCAAAACCACACACGCTCCTCGATGCCAAGCAATTCCTGCAGGGCCACGCGGCGTACTTCCGCATCGGTGTATTCCAGCATGAACGTGGCTTTGAGATTACGACCGTTCGGAATCAACGGATTGTAGGCACTCAGCTCTTCTTCGATCCCGGCCGCCTCGAAAATGCGTTCGATGCGCAGCATTTCCTGGATCTGGTACTGAATGGTGCGGCGGTCCTCGAAGTAGAGGGTCGCATGGGGGCCGACGCCCAGTTGCCGGTTCTTCTTGTGCTCGAGGATCTCGGCGCGATAGCGTGGCCGTGCCTGCGCGTACTCTTCCAGAGAATAGAGATCCTTGCGTGTAAGAGGCTGCACAGGAATGCTAGATCCCGTAGGCCTTGCGCAACAGCGCAAACGGCGGCTCGGCCCTCGAGCCGTCCGCCAGAGAGTGCTCGATATGACGCGCTGCCATGGCGCAGTCACTGGTGTAGTGATCCACCTTCGCATCGGCGACGCGCTTCGCCACCGGGCGCACCAGCTTCATGGCCGTGGCGTGGAACTCTTTCTTTACCGCGTAGGTGCCGTCGTGGCCGGAGCAGCGCTCAATGGCGATCACCTGCGTGTCAGGGACCAATTCCAGCATTTCCTTGGTTTTCAGGCCGATATTCTGCACCCGTTGATGACAAGCCACGTGGTAGGCGATTTTCCCCAGGGGCGTGGTGAAGTCCGTGCGCAGCTTGCCCGCGCGGTGTCGCAGCATCAGGTACTCGAAGGGATCGAAAATCCCGTCACGCACCCTGGCGACATCCGTGTCGTGGGGAAACATCAGCGGCAGCTCCTGCTTGAACATCAGCACGCAGGAAGGGATCGGAGCGACGATATCGAGACCCTGGTCGATGAGACTGAGCAGACGCGGCACGTTATGTTGTCTGGCGCGATCCACAGCCTCCAGATCCCCCAGCTCGAGCTTCGGCATGCCGCAGCAGCGTGTGTCGTCGCAAAGCGTCACGGGAATGCCGTTGTGCTCGAACACCAACACCAGATCCTCGCCCAGCGCCGGTTCGTTGTAATTGCCGTAACAAGTACCGAATAACGCAACGCTGCCCCGCGTCGCATCGCTTGCCCCGCCCTCGGGAGGCTTGCGACCATGGCCGGCCAAGCGCTTGCGCAGGGTATCGCTGTGATATTCCGGCAGCCGCGCATCGCGATGCACGCCCAGGGTCTTCTCCAGCACCACGCGGGCCGGGCGCAGCCTGTTGGCGGCGTTCACCACGGGTGCCGCCACCGGGAGGCTTGCGAGTCCGCCGACGGTGTCAGTCGCGCTGAGGATGCGATCCCGAGTCCGCACCAACCCCTTGCGATTGGCCACCGCCTTGGCCCTCAGCATGAGATGGGGAAAATCCACGTTCCATTCGTGGGGAGGAACATAGGGGCATTTGGTCATGAAGCACATGTCGCAGAGATAGCAGTGCTCCACGACCTTCCAGTAATCGCCCTTTGCAACCCCATCGAGCTCCATGGACTCCGACTCGTCGATGAGATCGAAGAGTGTCGGGAAAGCGTGGCAGAGGTTGAAACAACGCCGGCAGCCGTGACAGATGTCGAAAACCCGCTCGAGCTCGGCGAACAAAGCCCCTTCATCGTGGAACTCGGGGTTGCGCCAGTCGAGGGGGTGGCGCCCGGGCGCGTCCAGGCTACCCTCCCGGGGTGTTTGCTTGTTGATTTCCACCATGCGACTGCAAACCGGTCGACGCGCACGGGCGCGTCGACCGATGGGCCGAATGAATCAGGCGTCGAGGCCGTCCAGAGCCTTCTGGAAACGGTTGGCGTGGGAGCGCTCGGCCTTGGCCAGGGTCTCGAACCAGTCCGCGATTTCGTCGAAGCCCTCGCTACGGGCAGCCTTGGCCATGCCTGGATACATATCCGTGTATTCGTGGGTTTCGCCGGCAATCGCCGCCTTCAGATTGTCGCTGGTGCCGCCGATGGGCAGTCCGGTGGCCGGATCGCCAACCACCTCGAGATACTCCAGGTGTCCATGGGCGTGGCCGGTCTCGCCTTCCGCGGTGGAGCGAAATACGGCGGACACGTCATTGTAGCCCTCCACATCCGCCTTGCCGGCGAAGTAGAGATAGCGGCGGTTCGCCTGGGACTCGCCTGCGAATGCGTCCTTCAGATTCTGTTCGGTGTTGCTGCCTTTGAGATCCATGGGGTGACTCCAATATTGTGCGGCGGTGACGTCCGGGTGGCGCAACAGTGACGGGCACCGTCCGGAGGTGACTTAGACTTAGACTGAGTCTAAACTGCATGGGAATGTATATCTTCCGGCCGCAAGAAGTCAACCGGGACGGTCAACTGGAGGCCACACAGGGCCAATTGACCACCCCGGAGCGCTGGGGTAGCTTAGCGCCCTCAAAACAGGAGTGAACAGTGGCACGCAAGAAACAGGGGGCCGAGTTCGAAGGCGCCCTTGAAGAGCTCGAGGGGCTGGTGGAGCGCATGGAAGAGGGCAAATTGAGCCTCGAGGAATCCCTCAAGACCTACGAGCGCGGAATCGAGCTCAGCCGCGCGTGTCAGAAGTCCCTGGATGCGGCCGAGCAGCGCATCCAGATCCTCACTGAAAAGGACGGCACCGCCGAAACCCGAAACTTTCAACCCGATGACGATTAGGCCGCTGGCGCGGCGCCTGCGCAACGTCGCCTCCCTGTTCACCTGCACGAGCCCCGACGATTCATGAATGCACGAAGCGAGGGCGCGGACGACGGTATCGCGACCTTCGACGTCGATTTGAGTCGCTACCGCGCGCGCGCCAATCGCGCCCTGGAAGCGTGTCTTCCGGCCGCGGATCTGGCACCGGCGCAATTGCACGAAGCCATGCGATACGCGGTGCTGAACGGCGGTAAGCGGGTGCGCGCCACGCTCGTCTATGCCGCCGGTGAAGCCGTGGGCGGCGAGGCGACGCTGTTCGACGCGCCGGCCTGCGCGGTGGAGCTCATCCACGCCTACTCGTTGGTGCACGACGACCTGCCGGCCATGGATGACGACGAACTTCGCCGCGGCAAGCCCACCTGTCATCGCGCCTTCGGCGAAGCGAACGCGTTGCTGGCCGGGGATGCATTGCAAAGCGCCGCTTTTCACCTGTTATCGGACGGCGCGTCGAATGCGCATCGCGGCATGGAAATGATTGCCACCCTTGCCCACGCCAGTGGCTCTCTCGG
Organism: Salibacteraceae bacterium; assembly: GCA_964194585.1. Taxonomy (GTDB): domain Bacteria; phylum Pseudomonadota; class Gammaproteobacteria; order HK1; family HK1; genus JAABYT01. The sequence continues at coordinate 22,826 of CAXMNG010000287.1, forward strand.
CATGGCCGGTGGCCAGGCCATCGACCTGGCCGCCGTCGGCACGCAGCCGAGCCTCGATGAGCTGGAGAACATGCACCGTCACAAGACCGGCGCCCTTATTCGCGCCAGTGTCCGGCTGGGCGCCCTGTGCGGCGCCGACACCAGCACCCGGCAGCTCGAGCAGCTCGACGCCTACGCCGCCTGTATCGGCCTTGCCTTCCAGGTGCGCGACGACATCCTCGACGTGGAGGCAGACACCGAGACCCTGGGCAAAACCCAGGGCGCCGATATGGCGCTGAACAAACCCACCTACCCGTCGCTGCTGGGGCTGGCGGCGGCCAGGCAGAAAGCGGACGAGCTACACCGGCTCGCCATCGCGGAGCTGGCCGATTTCGATGCGCGCGCCGACGGGCTGCGCGGATTGTCGGCCTTCATCGTCAGCCGTCCCCATTGACCGCCTCCCGGCGCGAGCGTGTACTATGCGCGATTACGCGGCAACGCCGGGCACCCCTGCCCCGGGCGTGGCGCCGCAGACGAACTGACGCGAGGATGATGCACCCATGAATCGACCTGGCGGTGCGGTAGCCGATATCGCGAATGCGGATGAAGCACGTTCCATCGAGGACGTTCAGGCGCGTGCCGACATCCGCCGTATCCCCATCGACAAGGTGGGCATCAAGGGCATTCGCCACCCGGTGCGGGTGCGGGATCGATCCGGGGGTGAGCAACACACCATCGCCACCTTCGACATGTTCGTGACCCTTCCCCACGATTTCAAAGGCACGCACATGTCACGATTCGTGGAGATCCTCCACGACCACGACTACGAGATCACGGTGGAGTCGTTTCGCGTCATGCTCACGGAGATGACGGTGCTTCTGGAAGCGAAGTCCGGATACATACGCATGAGATTTCCTTACTTCGTCAACAAGGCGGCGCCGGTGAGCGGCGTGCAGAGCTTGATGGACTACCAGGTTACCCTCACCGGCACCATCGACGACAACGGTACCGCCATGCACGTCAAGGTGGTGGTGCCCGTGACCAGTCTGTGCCCCTGCTCCAAAGCGATATCCGACTACGGTGCCCACAACCAGCGCTCTCACGTCACCGTGGAGGCGAAGACCGAGACCTTCGTTTGGATCGAGGAGCTCATCGACATTGTCGAATCCGAGGCCTCCTGCGAGCTCTACGGCCTTCTCAAGCGGCCGGACGAGAAGTACGTGACGGAACGTGCCTATGACAATCCGAAATTCGTCGAGGACATGGTGCGCGATGTGGCGCGGCGGCTGAACGAGGACGATCGCGTCCTCGCCTACGTGGTCGAGTCGGAGAACTTCGAATCCATCCACAACCATTCCGCCTACGCGCGGGTCGAGACCGACAAGACCCTGGATTGATCCTCACACCAAATTAAATGGGGACAGATCTATTTATCCGTCGGACGTAGTACGTCCGACGGATAAATAGATCTGTCCCCATTTAATTCACACGAACAGGGTGAGCACCCCGGTGTAGCCGTACAGGCGATTGTGGGAGATCTCCCCGTTGCCGAAAAATCCCACCAGCGGAAAGCTGCCGAGCGCGGCTTCGATGAGCTTGAGCTCTCGGGAATCGGCACCGAGCAGATTCGGGCCCCTTGCCAGGCAGGTGTAGTAGATGCCGCCAAGCGGTGGACCCTCCAGGGCGCGGCCAAGCTCGCTCAGCATGCGGCGCATATCTTTCTCGGCGGCGGCCGCATCCCGCCGGCAGAACATCACCTGGTCACCCTCCTCCACCCATTCGGCGATGGCCAGGGCCCGGCCGGCTTCGTCGATGCCGGTCAGATTACGCACCAGATAGTCACCGGTATCGGATCCCTTTACCGGCAATCCGGCGAACACCGTGGCTGGTAATGGGGCAGCCCCATCAGCAGCCAGCAACTCGCCGATGTCCTGGTAGAAAACGTCCAGCGCCGGCCGCCCGTCGAGCTGTGTCAGCAGGTTTCCCCGGCAGCGGCTGATCTCGTGCCGTGGACCAAGGGGTGAGCAACCCTGGGTAAGGCGCGTGACCACGCTCACCTGCGGGTCGAAGAGCACGCCGGACACGCCGCCCGTGGTGACGCCATCGGCGAGCTGTGGATGTGCGCCCCGGGAGCTCGTCAGCCCGCCGACGACGAAGCCCCCATCCATGCGCTCGCAGAGCGCGTTGACCAGCGCGTCGACGGCGCCGTTGCGGGGATCCGCGTGTACCATGGCAAATCGGGCACCCGACTGGTCGCACCAGGCCCCATGGTCGGCTTCGAAGCCCTGCATATCGTCGACGATATCGGCAAACACACGAAATGCCTGTTCCGGAAAACGTCCTGTCAGCAGGCACAGGGCCGGGTCGTCGAAATACTCCACGCCGGTGGCGCAGACGCCGAGGCCTACGCTGCCGACCCAGTGCTCGATACCGGAGGCATCGCGTAGAAAGTCCGAAATTTCGGAGAAGTGCGCTGCGAAGGCGTCGCTGGCGTAAGCGAATCCCAGATTGGCAGCATTGCCCCCGCCACCGTGAGTGCCCAGGGTCGCCAGGCAGGCCTCCGCCGCCACCCGCCAGTCGGCGTCCGCGGCATGCGCGGCGTGGATGTCGCCAACGTTCATGTGGGCATCATGCCTCGCGGGTGATAATGGGTACAGCCGCGGGTCGGTGCGTGGGTGAAGGCCTCAGCGCAGGGTGGTGGTCAGCCTATCTGGCTCAAGGCCAGCACCAGTACGCCGAGTAACGTCGATACCCCCAGTCCGGCGATCAGGCTGCCCAACAGGCAGTACCAGAGTCCGGTGACCAGGGCATCGGTGGTGGTTCGCGGTTCCATGTCAGCTCCCATGGCCACCACCAGGCACGACTGCTCCGACGGTGGCGGCGTGCGGTCCAGACTGACATTGAACGGCTCATGGAGGGGCCCGGGCGGGCACGAGGTGGAGGAATCGGGGTTCAATTGTGGCGAAATCATGGAAATCGTGTCATCGGGCTTTCAGTGTCTGTGGTTTGCAGTAAATTTGTCCGAAACAGCCGTTAATAATAGAACGTCCGATTTTCGGTTTCCTTGAGGGAAACGGTCGGCGTCTTGTGAGAGAGCGTGACATGGGTAGAAAAATCGCTATCGTCGAGGACGAAGAGGCCATCCGGGAAAACTACGCGGTGGCTTTCCGCCGCCAGGGCTACGATGTCCTCACCTACGCGGATCGGCCACGGGCACTGGAAGCCTTCGAGGAGCGCCTGCCGGATCTGGCCATCGTCGACGTGGGGCTGGGTGACGAGGTCGAAGGCGGCTTCGACCTCTGCCGGCAGCTACGGGGTATCTCCACGGGCCTGCCGATCATCTTTCTGACCGCCAGGGACAGCGATCTGGACACCATCTCGGGCCTGCGCCTTGGCGCTGACGACTATCTCAGCAAGACTGTCAGCCTGCCGCACCTGCTGGCGCGGGTGGCGGCGCTGCTGCGGCGCGTGGATGCGCTGAAATCACCCAGGGACGCCACCCAGGTGCTCGAGCGCGGGAGCCTGGAGCTGGATCTGGACCGCATGTCCGTCACCTGGCGCGGCCTGAGCCTGCAGCTCACGGTAACGGAGTACTGGATCGTGCATGCCCTGGTTCGCTTTCCGGGCCATGTGAAGACCCGCGACCAGCTCATGCAGGAGGCCAACGTGGTGGTTGACGACAGCACCATCACCTCCCACATCAAACGCGTGCGCAAGAAGTTTCAGGCCGTCGACGCCGAATTCGACTGCATCGATACGGTCTATGCCATGGGCTACCGTTGGACCTGCGCCGAATAGCCGTCAGCAGTCACTGAGGAGAACCCGGCCTGAAACTCAGCATCCGTACCAAGGTGCTTCTGGTGGCAGTGCTGCTGCTGACCATTCCTTACGTGGGCTATCAGTTCGTGCGCGAGATGGAGAACTATCTACGCGATGGCCTCGAGCAGTCGGTGCTGGGTGCCGCCCAGGCCCTCGCCGGCGCGCTGCACGACCGCCCGGACCTGATACCGAAGTCGCCGCCGAAGAGCACGCAGGCGGCCTACGAAGGCGGGATCTACGCCCATCCCCTGCCCCGGGACATGCAGATCGACGGCTATGTGGAGGACTGGGGCGGTCATCTGGACCAGCTCGAGACCCTGGGAGGCGATACCGGCGAGCCGCGGGCCCGCTTCGTCGCCGGCAAACGCGGCTCCTACCTGTACCTGCTGGTCATGGTAAGGGACGAACGCATCATTTACCGTGAACTGCCGGTTCGGGTGCGCCCGGCCAGCGACTACGTCAAGGTGGTGACGGTAACCGCCGGCGGCGAGCGGCGCGCCTACTTTTTCCACACCATCTCTCCGGGCTGGATCACGGTCTACGTGCTCGCTGCCCGCGGCGCCGGCGAGGCGGCGGCCGCACTGCGCCAGGAGACCCGCATTCGGGCCGAGTGGCGCGAAACCAGGGACGGCTACGTGGTGGAAGCACGCATTCCTCTGGCCCTGCTGGGCGAGCGCGTCGGCATCGAAGTGGGCGATGTGGACATCCCCTCCGGGGCCGTTGCGCCCTTTCGCCTGTCCACCTCCGGTGCGGGCCCGGTGAGTGAACCGGGCCCTCTGGTGCTGCCCTCGGAAAGCATCGAGGCACTGATCAAGAGCCTGGGCCGCAGCCCCGGCCGGCGCATCTGGGTGGTGGACGGTGAGCAACGGGTGCTCGCCCGGGGCGGCAGCCTGGAGCGGCAAACCGAAGCTGCCCCGGTGAACCCGCTGTTCGCCCTGGTGCTGCGGCCACCGCCGGCGGAAATGTTCGAGGACAAGCCCATCGTCGCGCGCTTCTCCGGACCCGAGGTGCGCGCCGCCCTGGCCGGACGTGCCACCAGCCGCTGGCGCAGCACCCGGCACCCCGACACTTTCGTGGTGTCGGCGGCTTACCCGGTGTGGCGGGACGCGGACATCGTCGGCGCGGTGGTGGTCGAGGAGACGACGTTGGGAATACAGATGGTGCGCCGCGAGGCGCTGGCCAATCTGTTCAACAAGACGCTCATCGTGTGCTTCTTCGGCGCCCTGGTGCTGCTGGTGTTCGCGACCCGTATCAGCGTGCGCCTGCGCCGCCTGCGCAATGAGGCCGCTGCGGCCATCGATGCCCATGGCCGAGTCGTCGGCAAGCTGAGCGCGTCCCGGGCCGGGGATGAGATCGGTGATCTGGCCCGGGACTTCTCCGCCATGATGGAACGCCTGCGCGAATACAACCACTACCTGGAGCAGCTGGCGCGCAGGCTCTCCCACGAGCTGCGCACCCCCATCACCGTGGTGCGCACATCCCTGGACGCCATGGAGCTGGACCAGCCCGCCGGCGACCGGGGCCCCTACCTTTCCCGGGCCCGCGACGGTCTGCGCCGCCTGGACACCATCATCTCGCGCATGAGCGAGGCGACGCGCCTGGAGCAGGCCCTGCGGGATTCGGAGCCGGAACGCTTCGATCTGTGCGAGGTCGTCGGTGCGTCGGTGGAGTCCTACCGTTCCGTATGGCCGCAGCAGAGCTTTCAGTATCAGGCACCAGACGAGCCATGCCCCATGGACGGCATACCCGACCTGGTGGTGCAGATGCTCGACAAGCTGGTGGGCAACGCGGTGGATTTCGCCTCACCGGAAACGCCCATCCGGGTGAGCGTCGCGCGGCGCGGCGGAGACGTGGTGCTGGAGGTGTGCAACGAAGGACCGCCCCTGCCTGAGGAGATGACCGACAAGTTGTTCCAGTCCATGGTCTCGATTCGCGACGACAAAGGCCCCCGGGACCCGCACCTGGGCCTTGGACTGTATATCGTGCGAATGATCGCGGAGGCCCACGGGGCGCGGGCGCGGGCGTTCAATCTCCCGGACCAGGTTGGCGTAGGCATGCACGTCGTGTTCCCCGAGGCTGCCGCTTGACGGCTCTGGTCATTCGGTGTCGGCGCGCTTCCCCGACTCCCACAGGGCATCCATCTCCGCAAGGGTGGCGTCCTCCAGGCTTCCACCCTGGCGCTGGACACGGCTCTCCATGCGCCGGAAGCGGTGCTCGAATTTCGTATTTGCCCGGCGCAGGGTTTCGTCAGCGTCGACGTTCAAATGGCGCGTGAGATTGACGCAGGTGAAAAGCAAATCACCGAGTTCCTCCACGGCCTGTTGATGCCCGTCTGGCCGCAACATGGCGGTCTCCAACTCGCCGAGCTCTTCACGCAATTTCGGCAGCACACTGGCAGCATCGCGCCAGTCGAATCCCTGTGAAGCGGCGGCGCGTTGCAGCTCGGCAGCGCGTTGCAAAGCCGGCCGTCCGCCGTGCACCGAGTCCAGCACGCTGTGCGCTCGACCGCGCCCACTGGCCGCCCGCTCGGCCTTCTTGTGGGCCTCCCAGGCGCGCGATTGCTGGTCCGCGGAGCCGATGTCTTCGTCTCCGAACACATGGGGATGGCGACGCTCGAGCTTGTCGCTGATGGCGTTCGCGACGTCGTCGAAATCGAATGCGCCCCGTTCACTGCCCATGTGCGCGTGAAACACGACCTGGAAGAGAAGATCGCCGAGCTCGTCGCGCAAATCGTCCATGTCGCCCCGGGCAATGGCGTCCGCCACTTCGTAAGCCTCCTCGATGGTGTAAGGAGTGATGCTCTGGAAGTCCTGCTCGCGATCCCACGGACAACCATGGTCGGGATCCCGGAGCGCGATCATGATGTCGAGGAGTCGATTTATGGGTGTCACCGGTTGAATCTCTCGGATGCAGAATCAGGAACACATTCTAGCAATCCCCGTTCGTCGACACGCTCGCTTCCTGCGCCGGGTCCAGCACTGCCCGGCATTGTGAAGCAGCCCACACATTGGCACGACGACTTTCCCTATAGTAATACTTAAAGTAAGCTGCATAAGTGCATGGGAACGGTTACATTGTTCAGGGGAGTCGTTCAAAGAAATCCGCGAAATGGATCCCTCGATCGGGATCAAACCGAGGCACTGTGTAGACAGCGTCGGGCATGGATTTGCGCATGAATACCAGACGAGTCACACAGCTTGGCTTCAGCAATGCGCTGACGATGACTGTGCTGCTCGCCTGCGTCCTCGCCCTGCCCGTCCATGCAATACAGATTTCCGACGGAACCGCTTACGCAACCAACCAGAAGATCGACGACGACCGCTGGTATGTAATCGAACAACGCAGCCGCTTTCTGCAAGCCGAGTCGGCCTTGAGAAAGCGAGACATGAAGCGCTTCCGCCAGCTCCGGGACGCGCTCGTGGACTACCCGCTGTATCCCTATCTCGAGTTCACGGAACTCTCGCGGCGGCTCGGAACGGCAAGCCGCGACGAAATCGAAACATTTCTCGAACGCTATTCCGATACGCCACTTGCATGGCAATTACGCCGCACGTGGGCGAAGCTTCTGGCGCGCCGCGGGCACTGGGAAAGCTTCCTCGATGTTTACGAGAATTCCGACGATGCCACCATGCGTTGCCAATGGCTGCGCGCACTGATCAACGCGAATCAGGCGGACAAAGCCGTGCCCCACGTGGAAGCGATGTGGCTGGTGGGCCGCTCCCAGCCGTCGGCCTGCGATCCGGTGTTCAAAGCGTGGCGCAGTGCAGGTTACTTGAACCGCGATCTGGTCTGGCAGCGCATCGAGCTCGCGATCCGAGCGGGCCGTCCATCGCTGGCATCCTATCTCAGCCGCTTTCTCGACGCCGAAGAGCAACCGCTGGTAAAGGAGTGGCTTCGTGTTCGCAAACAACCGGTGCGAGTCACGCAGGTTGCCCGCCTGGACGGTGATGCGGAGATCATCGAAACCATCCTCGTGTATGGAATCGAACGTATGGCGCGGCGGGATCCCGAGCTCGCGGCCGGCGCCTGGGAACGACTGCGCACGCGCTTCGCTTTTTCCGGAACGGCTGTTGCCTCCGTGCATCGACGCCTCGGACTTTCCTACGCCTTTGCGCGCAAGGCGGAAGCGCTGTACTGGCTGAACACGATTGCGGAATCGGAGATGGACGACCGCGCCAGGGAATGGCGGATCCTGAGCTCGCTGAATCAAGGCGAATGGCGCCAGGCTCTGGAGCATCTTCTCACTGTCCAGGGTGGAAAGAAGGCCCGGACACCGTCGTCGCCGCGTTGGCGTTACTGGACGGCGCGCACATTGGAATCACTGGAGTGGCACGACGACGCCGATTCCATTTACGCCGAGTTGGCGCGCGAGAGAAGCTATTACGGCTTTCTTGCCGCGGACCGAATCGAGCGCGACTATCGGCTCAATCATCGCACCCTCGAGTACGGCGATCACGAATTGCGGCTGCTCGCCGCGCAACCGGGTGCGATGCGCGCACGCGAGCTCCACAGTCTCGGCCGCCCCATCAATGCGCGCCGGGAGTGGCGCATGTTCACCCGCGGCATGAGCGACGAAGAGCTCGCGCGGGCTGCGAAGCTCGCCGATAGCTGGGGATGGCACGGCCGTGCCATCATGACGGTGGCGCGCACGCCGCATCTCGACGATCTCGAAATGCGCTTTCCCCTTGCCTACCATGACCGTGTGCTGGAACAAGCGCGTGACAAGGATCTCGATCCGGCCTGGATGTACGCCATCGTGCGCCAGGAAAGCGCTTTTATCGCCGACGCCCGTTCCCCGGCCGGCGCCCTTGGTGGTGTAGAACGGCTCGAAGACGTGCGGCAGGTGTTCCGGGGAAATCCCCGGCCCATCGTCCCGTACCCGGACGACGATCTCGCCTGATTCGTGAGCAGACTCCACCCATACGCTCCCACCGCGCCCCTCGAGCGC
>CAXMNG010000288.1:0-5716 GCA_964194585.1 Salibacteraceae bacterium
GTGCTTTCCGATTTCGACGCCTTCATCCAGGACCATGCCAACTGCGAACGCAAGGCCTCGGCGCTCGCCATGAGCCTGGTGGTGAAACACCCGGACCGCACGCGCATCGTGCCCGCGTTGATCGCGCTTGCCCAGGAAGAGCTGGAACATTTTCGGCAGGTCTACGAGCTCATGGTGTCGCGAGGCCTGGCGCTCGTCAAGGATACCCAGGACCCGTACGTCAACCAGCTGGCGGCCTGCATGCGTCACGGGCGCGAGCCGCGTTTTCTGGATCGTCTGCTCGTCTCTTCCCTGGTCGAATGCCGTGGCGCGGAGCGCTTCCGCATTATTGCCGACGCGCTGGAGGACCAGAGCCTTAAAAGTTTCTACACGTCGCTTTGGAAGGCCGAGACGAAGCACGGCCACCAGTTCGTCGACATGGCGCTCGAGTACGCGGATTCGGAAAGCACCATGGCGCGCCTCCTGGAGCTGGCGGAGCGGGAAGCGGAAATCGTGCAGGCTCTTGCATGGCGGGCTTCGCTGCATTGAGAGCCGGATTGCGCGGAGCCCGTAGGGGCTCGCTTCTACAGGACTTTACTCGGCTGACCCATTGAATTAGTGTACCGGCGACACTATCCTGTTAGTGTCATTGGCACACTAACCAGGGTCGAGGCCAGGGGGCCACCGACATGCCCTTCCCCACTGAAGCCGGGCGTCCCGTGCTGACCACCAATATCGTGGTCTTCACGCTGCGTGACGAGCAGCTGAAGCTGCTGCTGGTGCGGCGCCGCAACGCGCCTTATCAGGGCTACTGGTCGCTGCCCGGCGGCGTGGTCGGCGAGGACGAGGACATCGAGGCCAATGCCATGCGCAAGCTGGAGGAAGGCACCGGTGTCTCGGGGGTGTATCTCGAGCAGCTGTATACCTTTGGCACGCCCGAGCGTGATCCGCGGGAGCGCGTCATTTCGGTCGCCTACTACGCGCTGGTGGCGTCGAAGCGCCTGCGCCTTCGCACCGACGAACACAGCGAGGGCGTTGGTTGGTTCGCGTTGGACGAGCTGCCGGAACTCGCCTTCGATCACGCGCAAATGGCCGACACGGCCCATCAACGCCTGGCGGCGAAACTCGACTATTCGACCATCGCCTTCCAGTTCATGCCGGAACGTTTCACCCTGAGCGATTTGCAGAAAGTCTTCCAGATCATCCTCAACTGCGAGCTCGACAAGCGCAATTTCCGCAAGCGCATGCTCGCCATGGATCAGATTCGGCAAACATCCGAAGTGCGCAGAAACGGCAGCCACCGGCCGGCCCGCCTGTATCGCGTCAACAACCCGCACGAAGTGCAGATTATCAAGTGAGAGATCTCATCATGAATGCGCCTCTTTCCTTTCCAGTACAGATCCCCGATTGGGCCACGGTGGCACGCATCGCGCCCGAGCTGGATGACGACGAGCGTGAGCATCTACGCGAGCGGGCAAAGCAATTGTTAAAAGAACGCGACGCGGTGCTGGTGGCCCACTACTACACCGACCCGGATCTACAGATGCTCGCTGATGAAACCGGCGGCCACGTGGCGGATTCCCTGGACATGGCGCGATTCAGCCACGAGCACAGCGCCTCCACGGTGGTCGTGTGCGGCGTGCGCTTCATGGGCGAGACGGCGAAAATTCTGAACCCCGAGAAACGCATTCTGGTTCCCGAAATGCAGGCCACCTGCTCACTGGACCTGGGCTGTCCTGCCGGTGCCTTTTCCGATCTCTGCGACGAGTACCCCGATCGCACAGTGGTCGTGTATGCCAACACCAGCGCCGCGGTGAAAGCACGCGCCGACTGGATGGTAACCTCGACCATAGCGTTGGACATCATCGGCCATCTTAAAAGTCGCGGGGAGAAGATTCTGTGGGCGCCGGACCGTTTCCTCGGCGACTACATCCAACGTGAGACGGGCGCCGACATGCTCATGTGGCAGGGCTCGTGCATCGTGCACGAGGCCTTCAAGGCCGATGCCCTGGAACGGCTGCTCGAGAAGCAGCCGGACGCGGCGGTGCTGGTGCACCCCGAGTCGCCGCCGGCGGTCATCGCACTTGCCGATGTGGTGGGTTCCACCAGCGCGCTGATTAAAGCCGTTCAGACGCTCCCCAACGACACTTTCATCATCGCCACCGATCGCGGAATTTTTCACAAGATGCACGAGATGGCGCCGAACAAGAAGCTTCTCGAGGCGCCCACTGCCGGCGAGGGAGCAACCTGCGAGAGCTGCGCCCATTGCCCGTGGATGGCCATGAACGGTTTGGGCAATCTGGTAGCGGTGCTGGAAACGGGCGACAACGAGATCGTCATCGAAGAGTCCATTCGCGCACGCGCCGTGGTCCCGGTTCGGCGCATGCTGGATTTTGCGCAAGCGCGCAAAGTGGAGATCGTCGGTAATGCCTGATCAAGGGTCTGATTAATGGCCTGATTCAGGGCCTGACTAGTCTTCCCGCAACGCGCCGGCCGGCGATATTCCTGCCATCCGGTAGGCGGGATAGATACCGGCGAGCAACGCCGCCGCCACCGCCAGGGCCACCGACTGCAACAGGATTGCCGGGTCCACGTGCACATCCATGCTCCAGCCGAAGGAGCGCACGTTGATGACCAGGATCAGCATCAGAGCCAGAGCGACCCCCACCGGTATCGACAACAAGCCGGCGATGAGCCCCATGACCCCGGTTTGTGTCTGCACCAGCTGCCACAGCTGTCCGGGTGTCAACCCTTGCGCCCGCAACACCGCCATCTCTTTCGCGCGCTCCAACTCCAGCGCCATCAACGCGCTCAGAATGCCCACGAATGCGATGATGGTAGCAAGCCCGCGCAGCACCGCCGTTATCGTGAAGGTGCGCTCGAACACTTCCATGGAAGCCTTCTTGATAGCACCGGTTGCACGCACCGAGAGTTGCTGGTCGCCGCCGATGGCGTCGCGGACGGCCTCTCCGAGGGCAGCCCGGTCCACGCCCTCGGCCGCGTACACGCCGAGGGTGGAGACGGCGCTGTCGTCCCAGTGGCGATCGTAGGTCGTCCGCGCCATCACGATAGTGCCGTGCTCGGAGCCGTAGTCGCGAAACACTGCAGCCACCGGAAACGCGCGGACACCGCGGTCGCTTTGCAGGCGCACGCTGGCGCCGGGCGCCAATCCCTCGCGCCGTGCGAGAGACTCACTCACCAGCAGTGCCCCGCCTGCATCGAAGGCCGGCCAGGCTCGGGACGGTTCGCCCCGGAGCAATTGAAAGCCCGCGTAGCTCTTGGGCGCCATCCGGATCACCACCACATCCACCGGTCGCGCACCACTGCCAAGCTCGGCAACCACGTGGACACCGCGCCCGGCACTCACCTGGGCGACGCCGGGCAGGGCCGCGATGCGCGCCATGATTGCCGGGGCAATGGCACGTTCACCCGGCGACCCCGGCAATCCAACGTACATGTCGGCGCGCATGGTCAGATCCAGCCAGTTGGAAACACTGCGCCTGAAGCTGTCCACCATCACACCGACGCCGACGGTGGAGGACAACGCCACCATGAGCGCCGCGATGGCGACGGCGGTGCGGCTCAAATTGGCGGCCACTCCGCGCAGCGCTAGCCGGCCCAACCAGCCACCGAATAACTCGAAGATTGGTCGCAGGACGCGCAGCAGCACCACGGTGGCGCCGGGAGCGAGCAATGCGCAGCCGGACACCAGTGCGAACAGGGCGGCAAAGCCGAGACCCGGCGACTCGCCGGGCAGCCATACGAGCAGCAGGGCCAGAGCCAAAGCGAATCCGCCCGCGATACTCACCAGCGGCAGCCGCCGGCGAACACGGGTCTCCAACAGGGATCGGGCCATAACCACCCGCGGCGCGGCCCGGGTTGCCTCGAATGCAGGCACCGCCGCCGCCACCAGCGCCGCCACCAGACCTACCGCGGCGCCCTTGGCGAGGATCACCGGCGTCACTGTGAGCTCGCGGACGTTGACGGCGAAATAGAGATCGTTGATGGTGCGGCTCACGAGTCCCACCAGCTGCTCGGCAAGCCACACACCCAGGGCGAGTCCCACGACCACCGCGACCAGCGACACCAGCGCCGCCTCCACGAGAATCAATGTGAAGACTTGATCCCGGGTCACGCCGATGGCGCGCAACGTGCCGATGAGCTGGCGGCGTTGCACCACGGAAAAAGTGACGGTGTTGTACACCAGAAACATGCCGACCATGACCGCCAGCAGCCCCAACATCACCAGGTTGAGATTGAAGGACCCGGTCATACGCTCGGCGAGCCTGGTGCCGCTGCCCGCGCGTTCCACTCTGACAGCGTCGGGCAGCAAACTCTTCATGGCCGCCATCTCGCCCTCGGCGAGGCGCAGGTCCACGCGGCTGAGACGCCCGACGCGGTCCAGCAACTCCTGGGCGGTGGCGATATCGGTGACGATGACATCGGCGAGGGACGCCGTGCCGAGATCGTCGCCGGTGTCGAGCATGGCGACCAGTTCGAGGTCCCGGTGACGGCCGTTGACGAGGATGCGGAATCCCTCGCCGATGCCGACATCGAGACGCGCCGCGGTGGCGGCGGACACCAACACGGCGCCGGGTTTCGTCATCAAGGAAGCGAGAACGCCGCTGCTCGCGCCCGCCGCTTCCGCCAGGCGGGGACGAAAAGGGGCCTCGGCAAACACGTCGATTCCCAGCACCCGCAGAGCAACGCCATCGTCACCGGCCCCGAAGCCCTCCACCACTGGCGCGGCGCGCAACCCCGGCGCTTGTGCTCGCAGACGCACGTAAAGCTCCTCGTCGATGCCCGTGGGCCCGCCGCGAAGCCGATGCGTGCTGGCGCCGAGCACGGCCTGGTTGGAAAGTACGAACGAGCGCCGCGCACTGTCGATGGAAAGATCGATGGAGACCACCACCGCAACGCCCAACGCGATTCCGAGCAACGACAAAGCGAGCTGCCACGGGTGGCGAAAGCTGTAGCGAATGCTCGCGCGCCACAGAGTCGCGGTCATGACCCCGTTTCCCGCGCCGCCGGCGAATGCCGCGAATCCTCACGAATGCGGCCATCTTCTATGCGCAGCACCCGATCGGCGCGCGCTGCTGCTTCTTCGCTGTGGGTGACGATAATGAGCGTCCTGCCGGCATCGCGGCTCAATTCAGAGAGCAAGGTCAGCACCTTACGGCCGGTTTCGGCATCGAGGTTTCCCGTGGGCTCATCGGCGAGCACCAGATCCGGTTCGTGGACGAGCGCCCGGGCCACGGCCACCCGTTGCTGCTCGCCGCCGGAAAGGCGATCGGGAAAGCTCTCCGCCCGCGAAGCCAGGTCGACACGTTCCAGCATGTCGCTCACCCGCACGCGGGCAGTAACGCGATCGCGGCCGATGAGCTCCAGGGGCAGCATCAGATTCTCCGCCACGCTCAGGGTGGGGATCAGATTGAAAAACTGAAAAACGAAACCCACGGCATACCGCCGCTTGAGCGTTCGTTCGCGCTCGCCGAGCGCCGCGATATCGACACCGTCGAGGACCACGGCGCCGCTGTCGGGAACGTCGATGCCGCTGATGAGATTCAGCAGCGTCGACTTACCCGTTCCGCTGCGCCCCGTGACGGCGACGAACTCGCCGCGTTCGACCGCCAGGTCGATGTCTTCCAGCACCGTCCGCCGCGTCTGCGCTTCGCGGTAGGACTTGCTGACATGACGTAAGTTGAGCACGAAGATTTCGATGCCAATAGCCGATTCA
>CAXMNG010000289.1:0-4648 GCA_964194585.1 Salibacteraceae bacterium
CCCCTGATTCCCATATTCGAAGGCGCCGGTGGTATTCGGCGGCGACTGGACATTCCCCAACCGGTTCTGGATTTCGGCATCCTCGAGGACCTGCATGCCGAAGGCGCCACCGACTACGTGGCTATGCCCATGACTTTCCTCAATGGGCAGATTAATGCGCTGACCCTTGCCTCCGATCGGCCCGGTGGTTTCAGCACTGCCGATCTCGGCCATGTGTACGAAATCCTCGCGCCGCTGGGGCGACTTTACGAGCTCCACAACATGCGCCGGACGGCCGTGACTCTGCTGGACACCTACCTCGGCCGGCACGCCGGCGAGCGCGTGCTCACCGGAAGCATCAAGCGCGGCGATGGCGAGCGTATCGAAGCGGTGATCTGGTTCTGCGATCTGCGGGAATCGACACCGCTGGCGCAGAGCATGTCCCAAGAGGACTTCCTTGGCGCCCTCAATCAATTCTTCGACTGCATGGCCGGGGCGGTGCTCGATCACGGCGGGCAGTTGCTGCGTTTCATCGGCGACGCGGCGCTGGCGATTTTTCCGGTGGCGAATTCGGATGCAGCGGCACAGGCACGCACGCTGGCTCTTACCGCGGCAGTGGAAGCCGACGCCCGAATCGTCGAAGTCAACGAGAAGCGTGCGAGTAAGGGCTGGAAGCCGCTCCAGTACGGACTCGCGCTCCACGTCGGCGACGTGATCTACGGCAACATCGGCACCCGCGATCGTTTGGAGTTCACGGTCGTCGGTGAAGCCGCCAACTACGCGGCGCGCCTGGAGTCACTCTGTAAAACCTTGGGGAGACCGACACTGGCGTCCGTCGAATTCGCACGGCATTTCCCCGATCGTTTCGAATCCCTGGGCAAACATGCCATGCGCGGTATCCGAGAAGAGCAGGAAATTTTCGCGCTGAAGCTTTGAATATGGTTAACGGTCGAGCGCCCGCATGGTCGCGGCGACGGCGTGCCTGGATTCTCCGCCCAGTTCCTCGAGGGCCGCGACCGCGCCGGCGCGATCGTCGGCACTCTTCTTTTGGTCGAATTTCCACTTTCCCTGCAACTCGGTGATGGGAAGTTCGAAGCCGACGATGGCTTTGCACATCTTGTCCACGAGTTCCGGCGGCATCTTGTCCGTGGTCCACGGTGTTTTCGGCAGCCGGCTTTCCTGGGTCGCGCCAAGATCGTCCAGCAGGCGGCGCAACTCGGCGTCGTCCAGCGTACGCGGCACACCGTAGCCGTGTACGACGGCGTAGTTCCATGTGGGAACCAGATTATCGGTGGCATACCAGTCGGGCGAGACATAGGTGTGTGGACCGACGAACACCATCAACACCTCGCGGTCGTCTGTCAGCGCCTTACTGGTGGGATTGGCCCGTGCCAGATGAAAACGCAGGCTGCCCAGTTCGCCGCAATCCGCATCGAGCACCACCGGCACGTGGGTAGCATCGAGCCGGCCGGACACCTCGGTTACGAGAGTCGCGAAAATGTTACTGCGGATAAGATCGTGGGCGACAGCGGTGTCGTCCTGTGAGTAATGTCGCGGGACGTACATGAGGAACCTGTGTTGCTGGAATCAGGGGTGGTGAGCCGCGATCCGGGCGTGCAGGTCACGGGCATCCGTGAGCAGCTTTTCCTGGAAGCTCTTCTGATCGCTGCCGGCGTTTTTGCGCCGAAACATGAGCAACGCCTTGGCACCGTCCTCGGCGCCGTGCTCCATGGGTATGACTGCCGTGCCAAGCGTCACGGACGGGCCGTCGGCGGGAGACAGGGCCTCTTCGCAGTAGGTGATCTCCTCTGCCTCGCTGACCGCGGTGATGGTCGGGCAGTGCCAGGCGCAGTTCTCGTCCCTGTGCGGCAGGACTTCGAAGCAGCGTTTGGCGAACCAGTCCGGCAGGGTCAGAGCGCGCCCGGCCTCGTTCAAGTACAGGAGCTCCATACGCTCGGAGACCACCGCGCAGGCGTCGCTCTCGTCTTCGAGGAACTCCCAGCGGATGGCGCTCTCGTCCTCGAGTATCGTCTGGGTGACGGGGATCTCACCGTGCATGACAGAGAACTCCGATAAGTGCTTGATCCTGCGAGGAACACTCCGTGGACGGTGTTCCCGCCGCCTAGCCGGCGGTGTCTGCGCTCCGTGTAGCAATAATAGAGCGCCAAGAGCCCGTTGGCATCCCCCATGGGGCCTCAGGGGCCGAGCGCCCGTGGTCAGGGGCGGGCCGCAGCGCTCTGCTGGTCGAGGTAGGAGGCGAGATGCGCGCTCAAGTCGCGGGCATCGTCGCCGGCGCCGTCGATGAGCGCCGACTTGCGGCGGCGCAGAAACTGGATGCCCATCAGGTACATCCCGGGGGCCTCGACGACGCCGCCGTCGTGGCGCAGGCGGCCCTTTCGGTCCAGGACCGGCAGGTCCAGATAGGAGTAGTCGGCGCGGAAGCCGGTCGCCCAGAGGATGGTGCGGATTTTCCCATCGGCGAGGTCCATTCCCAGCGGCGGCGATGATTCCACCTCGGTGGGTTCGAAGCGGTGTGGCGGATCGACGGCGTCGTCCAGCCCGCTATCGCTGGCCCATTCGTCGATGGTGTTCAGCAGCCGGTTCATCTTGAGGTCGGACATCGCGCACAGGTTTTTGAGCGAGCCGGAGAACTGGGCCTTGCCGTCGTTGATACCGGCGAGACGACCGATGAGCTTCACGCCGATGGCGGTCAGTGCATTGAGATCTGTCATGCGGCGCTCAGGCGAGCCCGTCAGCTGCAGCGACGGCACGCTGCGGGCACGGTTGATGTCGTCGACCTCGTCGTAGCGCTCGTCGAGCACCCCGGCGGCGTCCATCCACCATTCGATATCCCTGCCCCGATAGACGCGGGGGGCGCGGATGTGCTCGCCCGCTGCCAGCGTTACGGGCCGTCCTGAACGGTGGATCTCGTCGGCGATCTGGACGCCGGTAGCCGCGGCGCCGACCACCAGCACGCCCCCTTCTTCGAGCTCGTCCGGGTTTCGGTACTGTACGGGCGTGATCATGTTGATGGTCGCCGGCACCGCCTCGGCTATCGCCGGGATGTGGGGGATATTGCACGCGCCGCTGGCGATCACCACGGAGCGGCAGTGCCAGTCACCCTGGTTGGTGGCTACCGCGTAGCCGTCGTTGCTCGGGCGCACCGATGTCACCTGGGTGTGGGTCTGGACCGGCGCCGAAATCACATGGGCGTAACGCTCGATGAAGGCAATGGTCTCGGGCATGGCGCGGTAGCCGTCCGGATCGTCGCCCTCGTAACCGTAGCCCGGTAGCCGGCTCTGCCAGTTGGGCGTGAGCAGTGTGAGCGAGTTCCAGCGCTCGGTCTTCCACGTATTCGCCACCTCGCCGCGCTCCAGGACCACGTGGTCGATGGAGCGCTCGGTGAGGCACTTGCTCATGGCCAGCCCGGCGTGGCCGGCCCCGATGACGACGGTGGTGGTGCGCACGGGACCCGGCGCCTGGAATCCCGCTGCGATAGCTCAGTTGACCTGGACGGTGACGTTGGTCGGGTTGGTGATTACGTCGAAGACCGCCGAGCGCTTCTGCGATTGCGCGACCAGGGCTTTGATGTCGTCGTCGGACGCGTCGGCGTCGATGGTGTAGTGCACCTTGATGCCGTCGAAGCCATTGCGCACGTCGCTGTCCATGCCGAGGATCCCCTGGATGTCCATGCCGCCTTCGAGGGTCGCCGATACCGAGTTCAGCTGAATATCACGCATCTGGGCGACCGCCGCGACACCGGCCGTAAGGCAACTGGCGAGGCCCGCCAGCACCATCTCCACCGGCGTGGCGGCGTGGTCCTCGGACGCGAAGACCTCCGGATGGTCGGCCTCGAAGGTGAACTCGGTCTTGTGGTTCTGCTCCTCGCCGAGCCCGAAGAATCCTTTGATCGTGGAGCGACTGTGGGTGCCGTTCACCCACTTGCAGGTGGCCCGCCAGGTGAACTTGGCGGCCTCCGGCGCCGCGGTCAGCGCTTCCCGGGCGTCGAGCAGCGCTTGCACGTTTACGCCGTTGTCGACTGACTTTTCCGTAGTGGCCATATCTTGCTCCTCTTGTCGTTGATTATGGGAAAGTGCGGGAGAACGGCCCTGTTCTATCGAACCCTCGTCCAGGATCGACGGGCCAGTATACTGACTTTCCTGCACTCGAAGTAGGGCTTCTCCGTAGCATGGAATATAGGGTCGCGCCCCCATCCCGGTGTGAATTTCAACGGGCGATGAGGGTCGTCGCCGCTTCGGTTATAGTAAGTCGGTTCTGCACGAATCAGCGGATTGCATAGGGGGTGCCAGCTCATGTCGTATTTCTGTCACGGTGTCCGGCCCGTGTTTCTTTCGCTGCGGACGATTCTCGCCGTCACCCTGCTCGGCCTCGCCGCCGCCTCCTGCGCGCGCTCGCCCCAGGTCGTGACGCTGTCGCCGGTGCTCACCGGGCCCCCGGGGAAAATCGATGTGCCACGCACCGTCGAGCTCAGCGTGCGGGATGATCGCAGCAGCAAGGTGATCGGCAGCCGGGGCGGTGTGTACGCCGCAACTTCCACCATCACCACCCAGGACGACATCAGCCCCGTCTTGACCGAATTGCTCGCACAGAAGCTCGAGCAGCAGGGTTACACGGTCGTATCACCCGGCTCTGGCGGCGAGGTCAATTT
>CAXMNG010000290.1:0-10124 GCA_964194585.1 Salibacteraceae bacterium
GGTGATACCGTTCGGCGGATCAAAGCGCCCAAGTGTCACCCGCTGGGGTCGGCCGTTGCCCCACATATAGATTTGGAAGGATTTAGCGCCCGTGTCTGTCACCTGGAGGCGGTGACGGGCGTTCGACACATCTATATAGTACGCTCGCTTTCCAGGTGGAGCCGGCGGAAGCTCGGCGAGGGCCTTCTTGGTGAATCGGATTTTTTCGGCCATGGCGGTGTCTCCGGTGGATGACCCGCTGATTGTTCCTAGCACTGTTTGGCTGTTTCGCGGGTGCTATGTCAGTGCTAGGTATATCGTCCAAACTGGTCCACAGCGGGTCAGGCTGATTTCATAGCACCGTACACCTAACCTATTGTTCCGTCAATGCTCATACACTCAAAAACACAGTTGGTCAAACCCCGTCCATATGGGCAAAATGGGACTCTTAATCAGCGGGTCGCAGGTTCGAATCCTGCACGGCCCACCAATACAATCAAAGGGTTAGGTCGTGCAGGCCTGACCCTTTTTTGCGTCGGCGAGGTCCCGGTATACTTGGTGTTGAATGGCTCAAGTTAAGGCGAAAGTGGCGGAATTGGTAGACGCGCTGGCTTTAGGTGCCAGTGGGGCTAGCCCCTTGAGGGTTCGAGTCCCTCCTTTCGCACCAGTTCTCATCAGCATCCCCACCGGGCACGGGTTTTCCACGAGGTTCTACAGATGCAAGTTACGGTTGAGACCACACAGGGCCTGGAACGCAAGGTCAAGGTGCAGGTTCCGGAAGACCGGATTCAAGGCGAGATCAGCAAGCGGCTGACGAACATCGCACAAAAGGCACGGCTGCCGGGCTTCCGCCCGGGAAAAGCGCCCATGAAGGTCATCGCGCAACGCTTCGGCAAGCAGGTACGCGAGGAAGTGGTCGGCGAGATCGTCCAGAGCAGCTTTCAGGACGCCATCGTCCAGGAGAGCCTGCGCCCGGTGGGTACGCCCACCATCGACCCTCTGGAGTGGGAATCGGGCAGCGGTGTGGCCTATACGGCAGTATTCGACGTCTATCCCGAGGTGAGCTTGCCGCCCATCGATTCGCTGAAAATCGCCAGGCCGGAGGCCGAAGTCGGCGACGGGGATGTGAACCGCATGCTCGAACGCCTGCGCAAGCAGCGGCGACGCTGGGAGTCGGTGCAACGGGCCGCGACCCCCGGTGATCGCGTGGTGGTCGATTTCCAGGGAACCTGCGACGGAGAGGCCCGGGACGATCTGAAGACCGACGGTTACGCCGTGGAGCTGGGCGCGGGTCAGTTATTCAAGCAGCTCGAGGATAGCCTCCTGGGTACCGAGGCGGGTCAGGAGCTTTCCCTGGATCTGCATTTTCCCTCCGACTTCGGGGCCGGCGAGCTGGCCGGGAAGCCGGTCCATTTCGAGGTAAAGGTGAACACCGTCGAGGAGCCGGTGCTGCCGGAAATCGATGACGAATTTGCCACGGGCTTCGGCGTCAAGGAGGGCGGTATCGAGAAGCTCAAGAGCGAGATACGGGACAATATGCAGCGCGAGCTGGAAGAAGGCATACGCTCGACCACCAAGCAGCGGGTCATGGAAGCCCTGCTCGCAGGCCGGAATCTGGACCTGCCGGAGTCGCTCATCGAGCGCGAAGTGCAGCGCAGCCTCGAGCAGCGGCGCCTGGAGCTGTCCCATTCCGGCATCGACACGAGTGAAATCGAGCTGGACCCCGAGGATTTCAAGCAGGCGGCCGGTCGTCGGGTCTCTCTGGGACTTCTTGTGGGCGAGCTCATCAAGGAAAACGGCATCAAGGCGGGCCCGAACGAGGTCCGGGCACGCATCGACAGCATCGCGTCCACCTATGAGGATTCCGGCGAGGTGGTGCGCTGGTATTACTCCGAGCCCGCACGCCTCTCGGAGGTGGAATCCACTGTCCTCGAGGACACCGTGGTGACGTGGATTCTGGACAGGGCGACGGTGGTGCCCGAGGCTACCTCGTTTGACGAATTATTGAATCCGGGGCAGACTCAGGGCAGTTAAAGGATCTCATGACGATTACCGATAGAGAAGAAAGGGCAGGCGCTGACCACGTGAGGGGATTGAATCTCGTTCCTATCGTCGTCGAGCAGTCCGCCCGCGGCGAACGGTCCTATGACATCTATTCGCGGTTGCTGAAGGAGCGGGTCGTGTTCCTGTGCGGCCCGGTGGAGGACCTGGTCGCCAATGTGGTGGTCGCCCAGCTGCTATTCTTGGAGTCGGAGAATCCCGACAAGGACATTCATCTTTATATCAACTCACCGGGCGGCATGGTATCCGCGGGGTTGGCGATTTATGACACCATGCAGTTCATCAAGCCCGACGTGAGCACGCTGTGCATCGGCCAGGCGGCCAGTATGGGGGCCCTGTTGCTGGCGGGTGGCGCTAAAGGCAAGCGCTACGTGCTTCCCCACTCTCGGGTCATGATTCACCAGCCCCTGGGTGGATTTCAGGGGCAGGCTTCGGATATCGATATCCATGCTCAGGAGATTCTGCGTACCCGGGAGCGGCTCGACGAGATCCTGTCGCTGCACACCGGGCAACCACTGGAACGTGTCAAGACCGACACCGATCGCGACAATTTCATGGGCGGCAGCGAGGCTGTGGAATACGGCATCATCGACGAGGTGCTGGAGTCGCGCAAAACCCCGTCGGACGCATGAATCTGCGTTGGGATCCGAAGAGGTAGGTCTATGAGCAACGACAAGCAGGGCAAAGGTGGTGACGGCGATCGCCTGTTGTACTGCTCGTTCTGCGGTAAGAGCCAGCACGAGGTGCGCAAGCTCATCGCCGGACCATCGGTGTTTATCTGCGACGAGTGCGTTGATCTCTGCAACGACATTATCCGCGAGGAGATCCAGGAGAAGGGCGGAGCCGGCACGGGCAGTAAGCTTCCTACTCCTCACGAGATAAATCAGATACTTAACGACTACGTCGTCGGTCAGTACCACGCCAAGAAAGTCCTGTCGGTGGCGGTCTACAACCACTACAAGAGGCTCGATTCGGGTCTCAAGGTCGACGAAGTGGAGCTCTCGAAGAGCAACGTGCTGCTCATCGGGCCCACCGGGTGCGGCAAGACCTTGCTCGCCGAGACCCTGGCGCGGCTTCTGAACGTGCCGTTCACCATTGCCGACGCCACCACCCTCACCGAGGCGGGATACGTGGGCGAGGATGTGGAGAATATCATCCAGAAGCTGCTCCAGAAGTGTGATTACGACGTCGAGAAAGCCCAGACGGGCATCGTATACATCGACGAGATCGATAAAATCTCACGCAAATCCGACAATCCCTCGATTACCCGTGACGTGTCCGGCGAAGGCGTTCAGCAGGCGCTCCTCAAGCTCATCGAGGGCACTATCGCGTCGGTGCCCCCCCAGGGAGGGCGCAAGCATCCGCAGCAGGAGTTCCTGCAGGTGAACACCTCGAACATTCTGTTCATCTGCGGCGGTGCCTTCGATGGTCTGGCCAAGATCATCGAGAATCGCTCATCGAAGAAGGGCGGGATCGGCTTTGGTGCCGACGTCAAGAGCAAGGAAGACGTCAAGCAGGTGGGCGAGATTTTGCGGGAGGTGGAGCCCGAGGACCTCATTCATTACGGCTTGATCCCGGAATTCGTGGGGCGCTTGCCGATTCTGGCGACCCTGGACGAGCTGGATGAAGAGCAGCTCGTGCAGATTCTCACGGAGCCCAAAAACGCGCTCACCAAGCAATATACGCGCCTGTTCGAGATGGAGGGCAGCGAGATCGAGTTTCGCGAGGATGCGCTGCGCGCCGTCGCCAAGAAAGCCATGGAGCGCAAGACCGGGGCCCGCGGGCTGCGCTCCATCGTCGAGCACGTGCTCCTCGACACCATGTACGATCTGCCCTCATTCGACAATGTCAGCAAGGTCGTTGTCGATGACGGCGCCATCACCGGCGATTCGGAGCCGTTGATCATCTTCGAGGGCGATAAACGGCGGGTCGCGTCCGATTGACGCGGGCGGGGCGTAAAAGGGGACCGGGGGCGATTTAATGGGGGTGATTTAATGGGGACAGATCTATTTTCCCTCGGGACGGAACCCGTCCCGAGGGAAAATAGATCTGTCCCCATTAAATCGCCCCCATTAAATCGCCCCCCGTCCCCTTTTACCCCCTTACACCCCTTAAAACCCCCCGAATCGCCTTATGTGACGGGCAGCACACATGGTGGGCCCGGTCTCCTATAATCTTCGGGCCGACCTTGAATTCCTGGCCACACACCACCAAATATGGGACTTGACGGTGCTTTGGCGTTGAACCGCGTGTATTGTTGCGCTTGCGTGGCGGGCAGGACGCCTAGCGGCCGCTATTCCCCACCCCCCTCCAGCCGAAGCGACCAGGGAGAGATAGGACCATGATGCCAGTATTGCCGTTGCGCGACGTCGTCGTTTTCCCGCACATGGTGATCCCGCTGTTCGTAGGTCGGGAGAAGTCGATCCAGGCCCTGGAGCAGGCCATGGCGAACGACAAGAAGATTTTTCTGGTGGCGCAGAAAGACGCTGGCCAGGACGACCCGAACCCCGACGATATCTACCGCATCGGTACGATTTCGACGATTCTGCAGCTCCTGAAACTCCCTGACGGCACCGTCAAGGTGCTGGTGGAGGGCGGTGAGCGGGCCCGGGTAGAGGCCTTTTCCGAAGAGGCGGGCTATTTTGGTGCCGAGCTTACGGTGCTGGATTCCGTGGACGAGGAGGAAGACGCGCGCGAGATCGAGGTTTTGACCCGCTCGGTGCTCGCGCAGTTCGAGCAGTACGTGAAGCTCAACAAGAAGGTCCCACCGGAAATCCTCGCGTCATTGACGAGCATCGACGATCCCGGCCGCCTCGCCGATACCATCGCGGCCCACTTGTCGGTGAAAATCGGCCAGAAACAAACGATCCTGGAAATCGAATCGCGGCGTGAAAGGCTCGAGCACATGTTCGCACGGCTCGAGGAAGAGATCGATCTCCTGCAGGTCGAGAAGCGTATCCGCGGGCGCGTCAAGCGCCAGATGGAGAAGAGCCAGCGCGAGTACTACTTGAACGAACAGATGAAGGCCATCCAGAAGGAGCTGGGTGACATGGAAGATGCGCCCAACGAGCTCGAGGATCTCGCGCGCAAGATCGAACAGGCGGGTATGTCCAAGGAGGCTCGCGAGAAAGCGACCGCCGAGCTCAACAAGCTGAAGATGATGTCGCCCATGTCAGCCGAGGCTACCGTGGTGCGCAACTACGTGGATTGGCTGGTCAACGTGCCATGGAAGAAGCGCACAAAGATTCGAAACGATCTCGCCGAGGCAGAAGCCGTGCTCGAGGCCGATCACTATGGGCTCGAGAAGGTCAAGGAACGCATCGTCGAGTATCTCGCCGTGCAGCAGCGCGTGAAAAAGCTCAAAGGCCCGATCCTGTGTCTGGTGGGCCCGCCCGGTGTCGGTAAGACGTCACTCGGGCAATCCATCGCGCGCGCGACGAACCGTAAATATTCACGCATGTCCCTTGGCGGTGTGCGTGACGAGGCCGAGATTCGCGGTCACCGGCGTACCTACATCGGCGCGCTTCCCGGAAAGATCATTCAGAATCTCTCCAAGGTGGGGGTGCGTAATCCGCTGTTTCTCCTGGACGAAGTCGACAAGATGTCCATGGATTTTCGTGGCGATCCCTCTTCGGCGTTGCTGGAAGTGCTCGATCCCGAGCAGAACCATACTTTCAACGATCACTATCTGGAAGTGGATTACGATCTGTCGAACGTGATGTTTGTCGCTACGGCAAACACCATGAATATCCCCAGTCCGCTCCTGGATCGTATGGAGGTAATTCGCCTCTCGGGCTACACCGAGGAAGAGAAGATCAACATCGCGATGCGCTATCTGGTGCCGAAGCAGATGAAAAATCACGGCCTCGAAGAGAGCGAGTTCAGCATATCCGAGGCCAGCATTCGGGACATGGTTCGCTTCTATACACGTGAGGCGGGCGTGCGTAACGTCGAGCGCGAAATCGCGAAGATTTGCCGCAAGGTGGTAAAGCAGAAGGTCTCGAAAAAGACCGAGGGTAAAGTGCGCGTCACTCCGCGCAGCTTGCAGAAGTATCTCGGCGTCAAACGGTTCCGCTTCGGCCGCAAGGAAGACCAGGATCGCATCGGCCAGGTTACCGGTCTTGCGTGGACCGAGACCGGCGGTGATCTGCTGACCATCGAAGCGGCGGTGATGCCGGGTAAGGGCAAGCCGAGCTATACGGGGCAGCTCGGCGACATCATGCAGGAATCCATTCAAGCGGCGATGACGGTCGTACGCAGCCGCGTCGATGCGTTGGGGATCGATCCGAAGTTTTACCAGAAAACCGACGTGCACATTCATGTGCCCGAGGGGGCAACGCCGAAGGACGGGCCAAGTGCCGGCGTCGGAATGTGCACGGCGTTGGTGTCGGCGCTGACGCGCATTCCCGTGCATTCGAATGTGGCGATGACCGGCGAGATCACCCTCCGTGGTGAAGTGCTGCCCATCGGCGGGCTCAAGGAAAAGTTGCTCGCGGCACTTCGAGGCGGCATTGACACCGTTCTGATACCGGATGAAAATCGTCGCGAGCTCACCGAAATTCCGACGAACATTATGCAGCATCTGGATGTGAAGCCGGTAAAGTGGATCGATGAAGTGTTCGAGGTCGCGCTCCAGCATATGCCGAGCCCGGCATCTGACAGGGAAGGCACATCCGACGCGGTCGACGGCGAGACACCCGCCGATGACGGGGGACGGAAGCCTGTGAGAACCCATTGAGCGATTGCGGGGACGCTTTGTTCGTGCGAATCTAGCGGTATCGGAATCCTGCGAGGGGTTGCTTAGCAGTGTTTTTATTGCTGGTTAGACTATGTTGGATGCGGTCTAGACGAGAATCCGGAGTCTGATTGACGGCTCCGGTTTTTTTTAATCTGCGCTTGCGTAACTGAGGGGAAGGTTTATGAATAAAGCAGAGTTGATTGACGCGGTTGCCGATTCCGCCGATATTTCGAAAGCCGCTGCCGCGCGTTCTGTGGACACGGTGATCGAAGTTATCACCGAGTCCTTGAAGAACGGAAATCCCGTGACCCTGGTCGGATTCGGTACGTTCAGCTCACGCAGACGCGAGGCCCGGACCGGGCGTAACCCCCGCACCGGTGAACCGATTCAGATAAAAGCATCGAACCTGGCAGTGTTTAAAGCTGGTAAAGGTTTGAAGGACGCCCTAAACTAATCGGCTTCCTTCGGGTGCTTAGCTCAGCTGGGAGAGCGTCGCCCTTACAAGGCGAAGGTCGGGGGTTCGAACCCCTCAGCACCCACCAGCGAAGTAGTCGGAGTGGTAGTTCAGTTGGTTAGAATACCGGCCTGTCACGCCGGTGGTCGCGGGTTCGAGTCCCGTCCACTCCGCCATCCGATTTGAGACGCGCCCGGTTCGGGCGCGTCGTCGTTTGAAGTCCGAAACCCCGATCCCTGGAGTGGGCCCGACGGTGGCGGAGGGTGTGGGTTTTTCTCGAGGAGTCGAACCGCCATGCTGATGCAGGCAATTCGCGATCACGCGACGGGATGGATTGCGTGGGTCATCGTCATTCTCATCAGTATCCCGTTTGCGCTCTGGGGCATAAACGAATACCTGTCGCCCACTTCCAATGTCGCGGTGGCCGTGGTCAACGGCACCGATGTCAGCATCAACGAATTTCAGCGCACCTACCAGCGCCGACGTAACCAGCTGCAGTCTTTGCTGGGCGCCAGCTTCGACATCAATCAGTTGGACGAGGGCCGGCTCCGCGAAGGGGCGCTCGACCAGCTCATCAACGACGAGGTCGTGCTGCAGGCCGCAATCAACGGTGGTATGCGTATCGGTGATCAGCAGCTGGCACACGCGATCCAGTCCCAGGCTGTTTTTCAGCAGGGCGGCGTTTTTTCCGAGGATCTTTACCAGCTATGGCTACGCAACCAGGGATTCTCGCCGGGTGGCTTCGAGAATGATTTGAAGCGCTCGATGCTGGCCGAGCAAATTGTCGCCGGCATCGCGACCTCGGCCATCGTCACCGGGCGCGAGCTCGAAAACGCCGTGCGTTTGCAACGTCAGGAACGCGTCGTCGAGATATTGAAGATCCCGGTGGCACGCTTCAGCGATGTGGAGATCGACGACGCACAAATCAGGACCCACTACGAGTCGAATCAAGCCGACTACGTGTCGCCGGAGCAAGTGAAGCTCAAGTACATCGAGCTGTCCCGTGACGCCATCGCCGCCGGAGTCCAGGTGGAAGACGATGAGCTGCGTGCGGTCTATGAGCGGCGCAAGGCGGACTTCGAGACGCCCGAGCAGCGGGACGCGAGTCATATTCTCTTCACCCTCGACGAGGGCGCCGATGAGGCCACAGTGGCGGCGAGCCGCGAGCGCCTGGAAGCGCTCAAGGGGCAGATCGACAGCGGTGCTTCATTCGAGGAGCTTGCGGCTGAGCACTCCGAGGACCCGGGCTCCGCCAGGCAGGGCGGAAGCTTAGGCGCCATCGGCCGTGGCGTCATGGATCCGGCCTTCGAAGACACCGTCTTCGAGCTGGCACTGAACGAGGTGAGCGACCCGGTTCGCTCCGCCTTCGGCTTGCATCTGATCAAGGTCGACGCCATCCACGCGTCGAAGTTGCCGACCTTCGAGGAGGTACGCGACAAGATGCGGGCCGAGTATCAGAACGAAAAGGCCGAGCGGGCATTCGTCGAGCGTGTGGATACCATGGTCACGCTGGCCTTCGAGAGTCCCGACTCTCTGGAGTCGGTCGCCGACGCCTTGGGACTCACACCCAGTGTGAGCGACTGGGTGTCGCCCCTGGCCGCGAGCAACAGCGGCATCGGGCGCAATCCGGCGGTGATCGCAGCGGCCTTTAATCCCGATGTGCTGCGGGACAGTTTCAATAGCGAGCCCATCGAGCTCGACCCATCCCGGGTGATCGTGTTGCGGGTCGCGGAGCACCGACCGAGCAGACAGCAGCCCCTGGACGAGGTGCAGGAATCCATCCGGCGCACGCTGGCGGCACGGGAAGCGCGAAAACTGGCGGCGGACAGTGGCCGCACGCTGCTGGAACGGCTGCAGAGCGGCGAAGACAGGCAAGATGTTGCCGCCCAGGTGGAGCTCGAGTGGTCTGGCGAGACGAAGCTCGGACGCGACTCCCGGAATGCGGATGCGGGCGTGGCGAGCACGGCCTTTCGCATGATGCGACCGGCGTCCGGGCGAATGGTGTTCGACGGCACCGCCGTTGCCGGCGGTGATTTCGTGATCGTCGGCCTGGCGCGGGTCATCGACGGTGTCATCGCCAGCGAAGACAAGGAGCAGCGAGACGCGGCCATGCGCAACCTCGAAGTGGAAGCGGGACGCGCCGCCTACGATGCGGTGGTGCAGGCCCTGCGCGACAGCGCCGAGGTAGTGATCATCCGGGAGAATTTGTAGCGATTAACTGGGGGCGGATTAAATAGATCTGTCCCCATTTAATCCTAAATTCCCAGCCGGCTGCCGTTGCGGAAGCGCTTTTTAAGGAACTCCATCTGGTCGGCGAGAATGCGCCGGTTGGACAGGAACAGATACTCGGCGCGGTTCGGTTCGAAGGGCACCGCCAGGAGAGTCATGTTCGCCTGCTCGGGGCTGCGCGCGCCCTTTGCGTGATTGCAGGACTTGCACGCTGTCACCACGTTTCGCCAGCTGTCCTTTCCACCCTCGGACAGTGGCCGGATGTGATCCCTGGTCAGCATGTGCTCCGGCAGCTGCTTGCCGCAGTAGAGGCAAATCTGGCCGTCGCGCAGAAACAGCTCCCGATTCGACAACGGTGGCACCAGGTTGCCGGATTTGGCATGGCGCGAGCGCCCCTTGACCGCGATGATCGAGTTGACCGTGATGCTGGAGCGCTTGCCGCTGACACGGTTGTGGCCGCCGCGGAAGGTGAACGACAGATCGCCGGCGTTCCACGCAATCATGGACTTGAAATCGAGCAATACGGCCTCGCGCCACGGTATCCAGCGTAGTGGTTGACCGGTTATGTCGAGACGAAGTATCAAGGGTGTCATTCGTCGCTCACTTTAGCCGAATTCTGCATGGAAACCGTGTCCAGTACCCGGTTTCGAGCCATCGGCTGGC
>CAXMNG010000291.1:0-26058 GCA_964194585.1 Salibacteraceae bacterium
GACGAGAAACTCGCCCGCGATACGCAGTGCTTCCCGTGCGTGCAGATCACTCCAGGGATTGGCGCCCTGAATCTGCGGTCTCGCATTGGGCGATGAAATCTTGTCCCAGTGGGTGTAGGCCCGAGCCGTGTAACACTCGATAGCGTGACTCAGTAAATCGAAGCCGGTGGACGTTATGACCCGGGGGGGTAGCGTGTCGGCGCACGCGGGATCGATCAACGCCTCGTCGGGCAGAATGTAGCGGCTCGCCAGCACAAACTTGGTGTCGTGCTCAATCAGTCGAATAACCGACAGACCGGTCATCTCGGAGCCGGTGCCGGAGGTGGTCGGACAAGCGATGTGGGGCAGGACCGGTCCGGGAACGGCTACGCCGTCGCCGATCGGCGGAGCGAAATAGGTGGAGAAGCTTGCCGGATAGCGCGCATACACCATGGCGGCCTTGGCAGTGTCCAGAACCGAGCCGCCGCCCAGCGACACCAGACCGTCGAAGTCGCCATCGGCGAGAAAGCGGGCTGCTTCCATGACCGACGTGTCCGACGGTTCGATGCGAACTTCGTCGAATACCTCATGGTCTACGCCGGCCTCGCCGAGTGATCGACGCACACGATCCATGTGCTGCGAGCCGTTGAGAAAGCCGTCCGTGAAAACGGCCGCGCGCCGTACCCCATGAGCCTCTACCCGCTCACCCAGCTCCGAGAGACAACCGCGCCCGAAGGTGAGGCGCGGCATCTCGACGGTGAAGGTATCGGCGCCCCCATCGCTGGGAGTGAAGTACTGACAACAACTCATTTGAGCTTTCCGTCCGCCGTGGCGCTCCTGCCCTGTTTCACGAAAGTTGACGGATTGTCCTGATGAACGCAAGCTGAAACTCGTATCACATGGGCACAATCATGAATCCAGTCAGCGAACACCCGAAAAAGTATGTCGACGTCCTCGGCAAACGCATGGCTTACGTCGAGATGGGTGAAGGAGATCCGATACTCTTTCAGCACGGCAACCCGACCTCCTCGTATTTGTGGCGGAACATCATGCCCAACTTGCGCGGCGCCGGGCGTTGCATTGCCATCGATCTCATCGGTATGGGCGACTCGGACAAGCTGGATGACTCGGGACCCAACCGCTACACCTTCGTGGAGCATCGCAAGTACTTCGATGCCACCCTCGAAGCGCTGGGGATAAATGACAAGGTCACGCTCGTCGTTCACGACTGGGGCTCGGCACTCGGCTTCGACTGGGCCAATCGTCATGCGAGTCGCGTAAAGGGAATCTGCTACATGGAGAGCATCGTCTGCCCGGTAGCCGGATGGGATGACTGGCCCGAAGCCGCCCGCCAGGTTTTTCAGGGATTCCGATCCCCCGCAGGGGAGATCATGGTGCTCGAGAAGAACGTGTTCGTGGAGCGCGTCCTGCCGGGATCGATCATTCGGAAGCTCAGTGAGGAGGAGATGGCGGTCTACCGGCGGCCCTTCGCCGAGCCGGGCGAAGGCCGACGCCCTACCCTCACGTGGCCGCGGCAATTGCCAATCGCGGGGGAACCCGCCGAGGTCGTCGGGATCGTTCAAGCCTATGGGGACTGGCTGAAGGTCAGCGACACGCCGAAGTTGTTCATCAACGCGGAGCCGGGCGCGATCCTTACCGGCTCCCAGCGCGACTTCTGTCGCTCATGGCCGAATCAGGTCGAGGTCACGGTGAAGGGCATACATTTTATCCAGGAAGATTCCCCGGACGAAATCGGAACCGCGATCGCCGACTGGCTCGGTTGAGCGCCGCGTCACGCGGCGCCGCGACCCGGAGCCCGATCGGAAAATCCGTACAGTCGAGCGGCATTCTCGCATACGAGCTTGCGTCGTGTCGCTTCCGGCACGCCGGCAAGCTCCCGCTCGATGAACGCCTGGCTGTCGGGCCACACCCCATCGGGATGGGGAAAATCCGAGCCCCACATGATCGTGTCATCGCCGAGCAGATCGATGAGCCGAAGTCCAACCGGATCGCTTTGGTATGTGGCGTGACACTGCCGTCGCCAATACTCCGAGGGCTTCATCTTCAAGGTCAGATCCTTGAACTGGTCCTCCCACTCGAGATCCATGTGCTCCAGCACGTAGGGTATCCAACCGATTCCGCTCTCCCCGATGACCACGACGAGGTCCGGGTAGGCCTCGAACACGCCACCGTATATGAGCTCCATCAGCTTCGGCGCCATATTGAGCTGAAAGCCAGTGATGAATACGGCGAACGCCTGGCGCGCCTGTAGAGGCTGCATCGATTCGAGATCCGGCTTGGCTCCGCCGATGGTGTGAAAGTGCACCGGAATTTTCGCTTCACTCGCGGCCTGCCAGAGCGGATTCCAGTCAGGATCGTACAGCGGCTTCATGTCCAGGGTGGCGGATATTTCCAGCCCCCTGGCGACGCCGCGACCAGCGACCCTGCGTACCTCCCGGACAGCCGCCTCCATGTCGTGATTGGGAATCGACGCGATGCCGGCGAAGCGATCAGGGAAAGCCGCACAGAATTCATCCAGCCACTCATTATAAATACGCATCATTTCGGTGGCGGCTTCCGGGTCCTTCAATCGCTCGGCAGCGCCGAGGATCCCGTATAGCACCTCTGCCTGGATTCCATCCAGATCCTGGTCCTTTATGCGCAAGCGAGGATCGGTAAGGCGCCGCACGCCCTTGCGTCCGTCTTCATAGAGCCCGGTTTCGGCCATGCGATCGGCGCGATGGATCTCGCCGGGCACGTACTTGCGGCCGGCGGAGCCCATACCGTTTTGCAATCCGAATCGAGCGCCACCTCTCGATTTCCAAACCGGGCCGTCATCACTGTTGGTGACGAAGGGCATGCGCTCCTTCATCGCCGGTCGTGCGTTGGATGTGAACAGATCCGGCGGCAGCCAAATCAAGTCGATGTGGCAGTCGGCTGAAATCACCCGGTAGTCCATTTCGCCCTCCCGCTGGGAACGCTAGTATGCTCCACCGCGATCGACGATAGAAGCGCAGTCGGCGCTGACGGAGGAGTTCCATGGCCACGCAAGAGATCTACGAGATATTCGCACTTCGTTATGCAGAGCGCAGGAACCGAACCCGGGGCGAGAACTTCAAGATGGCGGACGATCACGACGCGCCCATGCCCATTGACTACTACCTGTGGGTAATACGAAACGAGGCGCGCACCATCGTAGTGGATACCGGCTTCGGAATGGCGGAAGCCAGGAAAAGAGGCCGACAATTATTGCAGACGCCTGAGCAGGCACTTACCCGGGTCGGGGTTCAGCTCGCAACGGTGAAGGACGTCGTGATCACTCACCTGCACTATGATCACGCGGGAACGTTACCGGATTTCTCCGCCGCCCGTTTCCACCTGCAGAGCTCGGAAATGGCCTTCGCCACCGGGCCGGCCATGCTGGATGCCGGCGAACGCTGGGCCTTCTCCGCGGATCACGTGTGCGACATGGTGCGTCTGCTCTATGACGATCGGCTCGTATTTCACGACGAAGACGCGGACATCGCGCCCGGGATCACGCTGCATCGCCTCCCTGGTCACACGGCGGGCTTACAGGTGGTTCGCGTACCCACCCGCCGCGGCTTCGTCGTGCTCGCATCGGACGCCAGTCACTTCTACGAGAACTTCGCACGCCGCTCGCCGTACCCTATCTGCTATTCGGAGCCCGACATGTTGAAAAGCTTCGAACGTCTCGAGCAACTGGCCGACAGCGAGGATCACATCATCCCCGGGCACGACCCACTGGTGCGCGCAATCTACTCCCCGCCTTCCGGTGAGCTCGATGGCTGGGCGTGCCGTCTGCACGAGCCACCGGCGAAAAGCTTGCGTTCGATGGGGTTCGGATTCGCCTAGCCCGCCTCGAGCTGCTTACGATGGATTCCAGGCCGTCGACACTCCCGCGGGTCATCGAGGGTATAATTGGCCCTGTCGGAGTAACGGAAGCAATACGGAGAGCAATCATGCGGGTCAGAGATCTGATGTCGTCCAAGGTAATATCCGCCCACGTCGGCACACCCGTGGAAGTGGCCTACCAGCTCATGCGCGATGGTGGTTTCCGTCATCTGCCGGTACTCAGCACCAAAGGTAAGCTGGTGGGCATAATTTCGGATCGCGATCTGCGCGGGGTGGGCGCCGTATTCAAGGATGCCAAATCCGGGATCGACGAGTTTCTGGTTACCGAGCCCACCACGGTGGGGAAGATCATGGTGGCCAATCCGATAACCGTGTCGCCCGATGCGTCGGTTTCGACGGCGGTGAAGATCATCCGCGACAAGCGCGTCGGCGCCCTGATTGTTGCCGAAGGCGAGGAAATGGTCGGGATCCTCAGCTATCTGGATGTGCTCGATGCCGCCGAGCGGGCCCATGATGAACCCAAGCCGAGGCACCCGGGTCCCGGCGACACGCAACCGCTCAACATGCAGGAAATCAGCACCCTCCGTCAGCAGATGGCGGATGAGCTCTCTGAGTTCCGGGCCAGCACGCCGACGCCGAAGAAAGGCTCCGTGGATCTGCAGGCGCGGGAAGCCCGGCTCGCCGAACAGGAGGCCCGGCGCCGGTCCCAGGCGCAGGAGCGCTCGGACGCGACCCAGGAGATCATGAAGGATATCCAATCCCAGCTGGACGAGGACGACTAGACCAGCGCCCCCGCGGTCCAGGCACACCACGTGCGGCCGGACACCACCATCGATATCGAAAAGTTGCGCCTCGAGCGACTGCGGCGGCTTCGCTCGAGGCTGGCGGAATGCGATTGCGCCGGCGGAATATTTTTCGATCCCGTTAATATCCGTTACGCCACCGATGTCAGCAACATGCAAGTGTGGGGCTTGCACAACCCCGCGCGTTACGCGTTCGTGGCGACCGAGGGCCCCATCGTTTTGTTCGAGTTCCCGGACTGTGCCCACCTGGGCGAGGGAGTGGAGCTCATCGACGAGGTACGCGCGGCGCGTTCCTGGCTCTACTTAATGGCCGGCCCCGAGGCCGAGACGGTCGCGGCGTCCTGGGCGGACGAAATCGCCGACCTGGTCCGGGAGTTCGGGGGTGGAAACCGGAGACTCGCCGTCGATCGCCTCGACTGGATGGGCTATGTGGCCCTGCATCAGCGCGCTATCGCGGTCGCCGAAGGCCAGTCCATTGTCGAGCAGGCGCGGTGCATCAAGACGCCGGAGGAGCTGCGCGCCGTGCGGGACGCCGTCGGCGCATGCGAACGCGCTATGGCGACCATGGTCGAGTCCCTCGAACCCGGCATCAGCGAGCAGCAGCTGTGGTCGATTCTTCACCAGCAGAATATTGCGCTCGGCGGCGAGTGGATCGAGACACGATTGCTCGTGTCGGGCCTGCGCACCAACCCCTGGTACCAGGAATGCAGCGAACGCATTATTCGAAGCGGTGACCTGGTCGCTCTCGATACCGACCTGATTGGAAGACACGGTTACTGCTGCGACATCTCGCGAACCTGGCTCTGCGGAGACGAGGACCCGAGCGACGATCAACGTCGTGCCTACGCCCTCGCCCATCGGCATCTGCAGCGACTTCTGGAACTCATTCGGCCGGGAATCACGATCAGGGAGCTGGCAGAGCGAGTCGGCGATCCTCCCACGGGGCATGGTGTTTACAGTTGCCTGGCCCACGGTGTCGGCCTCTGCGATGAATACCCTGTGGCCTTCTGGAAGGGCCAGCGGGAATACTACGATGCGCGGCTGGAAACGAATATGACCCTGTGCGTCGAGAGCTATGTCGGACCGGACGACGGCAGTGAAGGGGTGAAGCTCGAGGAGCAGATTCTTCTCACGGAAGACGGCATCGAACTATTGAGCACCTACCCACTGGAACTGGATTGGATCTGACGAACAGTCGCTGTCCAATTGGCTTTATCCACTGCCCATCTGACCCCTCGGCTCTCACCACGGCAAACAAGCCGACCACGCCGTTCACGACACATCTCGTGGATAAGAACCGGTTGATGGCGTAGGATTGAGATACTGACTTCTCGATTTGCCTCGATTCGCACATGAGCTGGTCGGCACGGATCGTTCCAGGTAAAGGGGCTCAATAGTTGCACACGGTTCAGGCAATTCCCGCGCGGGACTCGCTAACGTTGCGGGATGGCTTGCGTGTGACCGGCGTAAAGCGCCTGGACGACCTCCTCGGCGCCGTTCTGGACCGGATCCTCGGTCTGCGGCGACTGGATCGGCACTACCAGCGCGTTCCCCAGTGTCAAAATGGCATGGAGTTCGTTCGCTTGGCCCTGGAGGAACTGGACGTCACCCCGGAAGTGTCCCCGGTCGAGCTCGAATACATACCGGAATCCGGCCCGGCCGTCGTCGCCGCCAATCACCCCTTCGGTGGTATCGAGGGACTGCTGTTAGCCCATATCATGTTGCGCCGCCGCAAGGACGTCAAAATCCTCGCCAACGTCCACCTGCAGCGCATCGCTGAGCTGCGCGAGCTATTAATCGCCGTCAATCCCTTCGACGGCAAGCGCGCGGCACGGGATAACATCCAGCCCCTGCGGGAGGCCGTCCGATGGGTGGAGAACGGCGGCGCATTGCTGGTGTTCCCCAGCGGCGAGGTTTCCCATTTTCAATTCACGCGTAACCGCATAACCGATCCCGAGTGGCGGCCAAGCGTCGGACATATCGTGCGCAGAACCGGAGCACCGACCATCCCGGGCTTCGTCTGCGGGCTCAACAGCTGGTCCTTTCAGCTTCTCGGCTGTATTCACCCGCGGTTGCGCACGGCCCTGCTGGCGCGGGAGTTTCTCGGCAAGTCTCACCACCATATTCGCATTCGTCTCGGCCCGCCGGTACAACCGAGACGCTCCAAGTCCTTTTCATCGTCGCTGCAACTGGCGAGATACTTGCGCCTGCGAACTTACAGCCTGGCCGACCTGGACGGTACAGTGCGAAACGCGCCGGCCATGAGACTGGCCAGCTCGGCGTCGTTGGCACCGATCATCGAAGAAGTCGACCCCGGACTGCTGGAGGCGGAATTCGAGGCGCTGCCGGCCGAGCAAAGATTGGTGCGAAGTGGCAGCTATCATGCGGTCTATGCCAGCGCAGATCAGATCCCGAACATTCTCAGGGAACTCGGCAGACTGCGGGAAATCACCTTCCGCGAAGCCGGCGAGGGAACCGGGGATTCCATCGATACCGACCGCTTCGACAAAAGCTACCTGCACCTGTTCCTCTGGCACAGTGAGAAAAAAGATATTGTCGGCGCCTACCGATTCGCGCCGGTGGATGAAATTCTCGCCGACTACGGCATGCGCGGCTTATACACCTACTCCCTGTTCAGATACAAACGCAGATTCATCGACAGTCTGCACGATGCCATGGAACTCGGGCGCTCCTTCGTGCGCCTCGAGTACCAGCGAAGTCACGTGCCTCTCATGCTTCTCTGGCAGGGAATCCTCCGCTACCTGACGAGGAACCCGAAATACAGCCGCCTCTTCGGTGCCGTCAGCATAAGCAATGACTATCACCCCGTTTCGCGGCAGTTCATAGTGGATTTTTTGCAGGAGAACTGCTTTGCCGATGATCTGGCACGTCAGGTCCGGCCCCGTGCCGGTTCGCTACGCCGCCTTACCACGTTCTGGCATCGTAAAGAGCTCGCCGATTTATCGGACATCGGCGCTATGTCTGATGTTGTTGGACAGCTCGAGAACGGGCAACGTGGCGTACCCGTTTTATTGCGGCAGTATCTGAAAATCGGCGGGCTATTGCTCGGATTCAATCTCGATCCGAAATTCGGCGACGCCCTCGATGGATTAATCCTGGTGGACCTGCTTCAGTCGGACCGGAATTTTCTTCTACGCTACATGGGACGTGAGGAGAGCCGGGAGTACCTGCGTTATCACGCGTCTCGAAAGCTCGGCCTGGAACCCCCCGACGACCTTCCGGAAGAGTCGAAGCCCGCGCGAAGCGCATAGTCGCGGGCATAGGGGTAAAGCCTCGACCCCTATTCGGAAAGCCCGGGCCGCACTTCCTGGGCAAAGCGCTCCATCGTATCCAGCGCCGTCGCCAGACTTTCGGGCACGAAATCGAATACCAGGTGGCTGGCGCCTGCCTCGGAATAGCTTTCGATGGCGCCGATGATGTCGGCGGGACGCCCCTGGGTGAGCGGCTGCTCGGGTTGCGGCGGCTCGTTCTGGAAGATCAGCGGCAGCTTTACCGCGATTTCCAGACTCTCGGGCTTGCGGCCAGCCTCCGCGAGGTATCCATTCAGATCTGCCCTGGCTTGCCGCAGATACTCGAACGTCGGACGCACCGGGTGCCAGGCGTCCGCGCAGCGCGCGGCACGCCTCAACGCCGCTTTGCTGCCGCCGGCTACCCAGATGGGTGGCGACGGCCGCTGCCGGGGTTTGGGCGAGAAGAATGCCTCGGCGACCTGGTGGTAGCGCCCGTCGAAGCTGACCGGATCATCGCTCCACAGTGCTTTCATCAGATCCAGGGCTTCGTCGGTACGCGCGCCACGGTTGTGGAAGTCCTGCCCCAGCACTTCGAACTCCTCCTCGAACCAGCCGACGCCGACACCGAATACGAACCGACCACCGCTCAACTGGTCCACCTCGGCCACCTGCTTGGCAAGCTCGATGGGATTGTGCATGGGCACGATAACGACGCTGGTGCCAAGCGTTATCTTGCTCGTCAGCCCGGAGAGGTAACTCAGCACGGTGAACGGTTCCCAGTAGCATTCCTTCCAATGCTCGGGATGCTTGCGGCCGGGAATGAGAATGTAGCCGGATTTGACCTGCGGCGGCACGATCACGTGGGCGCTGCACCAGAGCGAATCGATTTCCAGCGCTTCGGCGCGCTCGGCAATCCGCGCGAAGGTGTCCGGTGTCGCCTCGTTGCCGCGAACAATCAGGGAAAAACCGAATTTCATAGCATGAGTCCTCCCGGCATCAGCCGTGGTTCTTCTCGTCACGCCAGACGAGCCAGTCTTTCACCGGAGAAAAATCGTAGTCGGGACCGTCCACCCCCATGTGGATCTCGTCCGCTCCGGCCGCGTGAATTTCATCCGCGAGATCGATCAAAGTTTTGTCGACGCCAATGGATCGCTCGATGGTCCCGGGATCTCGGCCCAGCTTCCTGCACCACTCGTCGAGCACCGCGTTCTTGTGGGCCACGGTCTGGGCGGGGGTACGAGTATCGGTCTTGCTGGCGAATCCGTGCCAGATATCGGCGTACTGGGCGACGATGCGTAGAGTAATTTTTTCACCGCCACCGCCGATGAGGATGGGTAATCGGCCTTTGGGTTGCGGATTGAGGCTGGCAAGCCGCCGCTTGATACGGGGCATGGCTGCATCCAGGTCTTTGAGGCGACTCACCTTGGTGCCGAAATCGTAGCCGTACTCCTTGTAGTCCCGCTCGAACCAGCCGGAACCGATACCGAGGATCGTGCGCCCACCGGAAATGTGGTCCACCGTTCGCGCCATGTCGGCGAGGAGCTCCGGATTACGATAGCTGTTGCAGGTCACCAGCGGTCCGATTTGAACCCGCTCCGTCGCCTCGGCTATCGCGGCAAGCAATGTCCAGCCCTCGAAATGCTTGCCTTCCGGGTCACCGAACAAGGGGTAGAAGTGATCCCAAGTGTAAACCACGTCCACACCCAGCGCTTCTGCCTCCTGCGCGGCACGGCGTATGTCCGCGTACTCGGCATGTTGCGGGAAAATTGAAACGGCTACTCGTACCATGGTGCTCAGTCCTCCTCCGATGTGCGTAGACTGCCCCAGCTGGCAGCATGTTCGATGCGGATTGCCACCACCGGGAGCCCTTCGATTCCCATGGCCTCGAGCTGGCGGTAACGGACACGCAAGCTTGCCTGTGCCCGGTCGTGCTCTTCTCCCGAGGCCAGGATTTCCGCGCGGCCCTGCACCATTACCCAGCCGAGCTGGCTCCAGTCGTCATCGTAGTGGTCGGCAACGAGAGCGACGAAAGGATTCTCCCGCATGTTGGCGATACGCTTGAGCGGCGATCCGGTTCGTTTCTTCGGCTTCTCATCGATGCTGAAATACACCGTGTTCCCCGTCACCACGAAGCAGATAGGTATCACGTGGGGGCGTCCGTCGGCATCCGCGGTGGCCAGGCGTGCAACCCGTTGCCCATCTAGAAACCGCCGCTGATCATCCGTTAACATGCACTCGATGTGGTTCTCATCGGGTCTCTCGAGGATATTATCATGGACGTCGGGTTGACCATTCCCACCCGCGGGCCGCTGGCGACCCCGGAGGGCGTCGAAGCATTCGCCCGGCGCGCAGACGAACTGGGTTTCGCGCACCTGGCGGTGCCGGATCACGTGGTGGTGCCGAGAAGCATCGATTCCCGCTATCCCTATTCCGCGTCCGGTGAGTTTCCCGGTGCGGTATCCGGCGCCTGCTTCGACCAATTCACCCTGCTGGCGTTTGTCGCCGCTATCAACACGACGGCGCGTCTGCTCACGTCGGTGACGGTTATTCCCCATCGGGGTGCGGTGCACACAGCCAAAATCGTATCCACCATCGACGTGCTGTCCCGGGGCCGCATGATTCTCGGCGTCGGCGCCGGGTGGATGAAAGAGGAATTCGAGGCCCTGGGTGCGCCGGCTTTCGAGGAGCGCGGACGGGTCACCGACGAGTACCTGCAGGCGTTCAAAGTGCTGTGGACCGAGGATGACGCCCGCTTCGAGGGCGACCATGTGCGCTTCTCCAACATAACCTTTCTACCGAAGCCGGAGCAGAAGCCTCACCCGCCCATCTGGGTGGGCGGCGAAAGCCCGGCCGCGCTCCGCCGCACGGCACGCTACGGCGACACCTGGTTCCCCATTGGCAATAACCCCCGCCATCCTCTCGATACGGTGGCGCGATTCGCGGAAGGGGTCGCCCGCATGCG
Organism: Salibacteraceae bacterium; assembly: GCA_964194585.1. Taxonomy (GTDB): domain Bacteria; phylum Pseudomonadota; class Gammaproteobacteria; order HK1; family HK1; genus JAABYT01. The sequence goes on from CAXMNG010000291.1 coordinate 10,869, forward strand.
CGCCATGGCGGAAAAGCACAACCGGGATCCGGAGAGCATCGGACTCGCATTTTTCGCCAACTGGTTCGACGAAACCACGACTACGAGCACCCAGGATGGGCAGCGACACCTTTTGACGGGCAGCGCCGAGGACATCGCGCAAGACATGGACGGGCTGGGCGAGCTGGGCGTGCGCGATTTGATCCTGAACTTCCAACGCGACACCCTGGAGCAGTCGCTGGACAGCATGCAACACTTCGCAGAGACCATTCGACCACTCGCGAGCTAGGCTTATTGGGTATTGGGGACATTCTTCAATTGCTAAGTGCTTGAAATTGAAGAATGTCCCCAATTAAGCAAGCTCGCGGGCGAATTTCAGTACCTGGTTCGCGAGGGTCGTCTTGTCCTCGTCGTTTTCCATGAGGATGTGTGTGTGCAGGCAGGGGAGATCCGTGATCGTGTCCTTGTCGGCGTCATCCAGAACGAATCCGGTCAGCAGACCGTCGTAGTGCTCGGCCACCGCGCGGGCGCTTTGCGGGACCCCGAGCTCCGACATCATCTTGGCGGTCGGCCCCTTGACTGCGTGTCCGCCGATGATCGGCGACACCGCTACCACCGGTGCGCCGCAATCGGCAATAGCGCCGCGCAGCCCCGGCACGGCGAGTATTGGGTCGATGCTGATGAACGGGTTCGAAGGGCAGATCACGACCGCCTCGAGTTCCTCGCCGATGAGCGCCTCCCACAGCGGCAACGCCGGGTGCGCATCACCGGCGCCGTGAAAGGTGAATCCCGTGACTCCGGGTTGGCAGCGGTTCTGCACAAAGTAGCGCTGGAAGGCCAGAATGCCGTCGTCGGTATGCACCATGGTACGCACGGGCTGATCGGACATGGGTACGAGGCGGGCGCGCACTCCCAGTCGAGCGCAGAGATCGTCGCTGAGCGCGCTGAGACTTTCACCGGCCGCCAGGCGACGGGTGCGTTCCACGTGAATGGCGAGATCCGCGTCGCCGAGCCGAAACCATGTCTCACCGCCCAGAGATTCCAGGGCCTGCATGAACGTCCATGTCTCGTCGGCGCGTCCCCAACCGGTTTCCGGATTCGCGATTCCTGCCAGCGTGTAGAGAACCGTGTCCATATCCGGTGAGATGCTCAAGCCCAGATGCTCGAAGTCGTCCCCGGTGTTGCACGCTACCATCAGACTGTCCGGGGGCAATGCGCGATAAAGACCCAGTGCCAGCTTGGCACCGCCGATACCGCCGGAGAGGGCGACTACCCTGGTAACGTCGCTCACCGGAAAAGATCCAGTTCCCGGTCGCGAATCAGTGCCGCCGCCATCACCGGCGATTCGCGCCACCGGACACCCCGCACCAGGACCGCGGGGCGCCCCTCGTCGGCCTCCCCCATCAACAACTCCGCCGCCGAGGCGATCTCATCGGCGAGCCCCACCTGCGTGACTTCCAGAGGCCGGCCCTCGAGATCGTTTTTGCCGCGTAAGTCCTGTAAGGCGGGTAACCCCGCCGCGCCGAGAGCGAGTCCGACGACACCGTTGCGCCAGGCACGCCCGGCGCTGTCGCTCACTACCACGGCAATGTCCACGCCGAAGCGCTCGTGAAGCGCTACGCGCAGCGCCGCACTGCTGGCGTCGGGATCTTCGGGCAGCAGCAACACGCGCTCCCTGCCGCCGGGCACGTTGGACCGATCGACGCCGGCATTGGCCACGACCACGCCTGAGCGATGCTCGGTGATAAGCAGTTCGCGCCGGGAACGCAACACCTCCCGGGACTCCGACAGGATCACCTCCACGAGCGCAGCGTCCTTGCCGGTGGCGGCGGCGAGCTCCAGCGCCCTGGGTGAGGGTGTCACGTCCTCGAGGTTCCGGTAGCGGTCTTCCGCCTTGGATATGATCTTGTGGGTCACGACCAGCACATCCCCGTCGCGGGGCGTCAATCCGGTCGCATCCAGGGCTTCGGCGAGGATGGTGGCGACATCGTCGCCGGGCAGGATCGCCGGAATGCCCGAGAGTGCCGTCAGCGTGACGGTCGCATGCGTGCCAGACACGCTCCTAGCCCTGCCCGAAACGCACCAGGTGCCGGTCTTTTGACTTCGCCCGCCGTCGCAGGGGGGGATTGACGACCTCTTTCAGAGGCACCGCATGCATCGCCGCGGCGGCGCGCTCCACGGGTGCCCCGGCATAGAGCGTCGTACGTTGATAGGGCACGCGTTGCATCGCACCTATCAACTCCTGCATGGCCCGGGGCGGAAGCTCCTGACCGAAGGCGGCGCCCGCGGCCCGGGTGATGGACTCATTCATCAGCGTACCGCCGAGATCGTTGGCGCCGGACGAAAGACAATCACGGGCGCCGTCGGGCCCCATTTTCACCCACGAAGTCTGGATGTTGGTAACGTGAGGGTGCAGAACCAGCCGCGATACCGCGTGCATCAGTAACGCTTCGCGATAGGTGGGCCCGCGTCGCGCGCGGCCCTTGCGATAAATCGGCGTCTCCATGTGCACGAAGGGCAACGGCACGAACTCCGTGAACCCGGAGGTCGAGGCTTGCAACTCGCGTACGCGAGTCAGATGCCGTGCCCAATGGCGCGGATGATCCACATGACCGAACATCGCCGTGGCGGTGCTGCGCAACCCGAGCGCATGCGCACATCCCATGACCTCGAGCCACTGTGCGGTCGTGATCTTGTCGGGACAGATCACGCGGCGCACTTCGTCGTCGAGGATCTCGGCGGCGGTGCCGGGGAGTGAACCCAGACCGGCACGTTTCAGCTCGGCGAGAAACTCACCCACCGGAATATTCAGCGTGTGCGCACCCTGCCACACTTCCAACGGCGAGAAGGCATGCACGTGGATGTCCGGTGCTGCCTGCTTCACGGTCCGGCAGATATCGATGTAAGTCTCACCGTCGTAGTCGGGATGAATACCGCCCTGCAGGCACATTTCGGTGGCGCCTCGCTGCCAGGCTTCGCGCGTGCGGCGGGCGATCTCCTGCAGATTCAGATCGTAGGGCCTGCCACGCAGATCCTTTGCAATCTTTCCCTTGGAGAATGCGCAGAAGCTGCAGTGAAAGTAGCAGACGTTGGTGTAGTTGATGTTGCGATTGACCACGTAGCCGACGCGGTCGCCATTGACTTCCTCGCGTAAACGGTCCGCGTTGCTGCAAACGGCCCGCACCTCGCGTCCGCGCGCCGTGAACAAACGAACGATATCGCTCTCCGCGAGTTGCCGCCCGTCCCGGGCCCGATTCACGATTGCGCGCAGCTCCGCCCCCAGCTCCGGCGCCCAACCGGCGGCGGACGGCGCCGATGCCGGCTCGGACGCCGCGCCGGCGATCCAGGCATCCTCTCTCGCGTAACCCCCGGCGTCACAGTGACCGAGCACGGAAGTGCGCATTTCCGGCGCGAGCCACCGCTGAGCGCTCTGAACGTAGTGCGGATAGATTGGCAGGCGCGCCACCAGCTCCCTGCCGCCGGCCTCGCTGGCCCGGCGCAGGGTCTCGAGCTGCGGCCAGGGGGCCTCCGGATTGACGTGGTCCGGCGTCACTGGCGACACGCCGCCCCAATCGTTTATGCCCGCCGCGAGTAGACCATCGAGGCAGGCGGGATTCAGATTCGGCGGCGCCTGGATATTCATGTCCGGCGCGAACACCAGGCGCGCAACGGCAATGGTCCAGAGATGATCCTCCAGCGTCGGCTCCGGGGCGTCGGCCATGGCGGTACCTGCCTTGGCACGAAAATTCTGAATGATGATCTCCTGCACATGGCCGTAGCGCGCCTGCAGTGAACGCAGTGCCAGCAAAGACTCCATGCGCTCGCGCCGCGTCTCGCCGATACCGATGAGGATACCGCTGGTAAAGGGCATCGCGAGCTCGCCGGCCATGCGAATCGTTTCCAGGCGCACCCGCGGTTGCTTGTCGGGACAGCCGTAGTGGGGCCCGCCGCGCTCGCACAGGCGTTCGGACGCGCACTCCAGCATCAGCCCGGAGGACACGGAGACCGGCCGCAGAAGCTCCAGTGCCTGCCGGTCCATGACCCCTGGATTCACGTGGGGCAGCAACCCGGTGGCTTCATGCACCCGCCTCGCCACATGGGCGAGATAGTCGATGGTCGAATCCTGTCCCAGGGCCGCCAGCGCGACCCGGGCGACCCGGTAGCGGCTCTCCGGCCGATCGCCCAGCGTGAACAGCGCTTCGCGGCACCCGGCCCGAGCGCCTGCGGCGGCGATAGAGATAGCGTCGTCGACGGATAGATAGGGTGATGGCAGTTCCCGCGGCGCATGGGCAAAGGTGCAGTAGCGGCAGACATCGCGGCACAGCTGGGTCAGGGGAATGAACACCTTGGGCGAGTAGCTGACCAGGTTGCCGTGAGCCAGGTCCCTGCGGGCGCGGGCCGCCTCCATCAACAGGTCGAGACCGTCATGGCTGGCCAACGCCATTGCTTGAATGTCGCCCAGCACTTCGCCGCCGCCGGCCTGGTCGATGATAGCGTCGCTGATCGTCATCATGGGCAATTCCCGCGCCTGCGCAACCCCCCTTCACCATTCAGGTCTGCCAGGGCCGAGAGGCGGGTGTGATAAAGTCGGCGCAAGCAGGGCACCGCGTGCCCGAGCGCCCGGCGCGGACAAGAGTACAACCCATCTCCCGCGCCCATACAAGATCTCTTGGGAGAGGAAAGCCAATGCAGCTCGGCATGATAGGTCTCGGGCGCATGGGCGCCAATATGGTACGGCGTCTCATGGGTGACGGGCACGCTTGCGTCGTATACGACGCGGAGCCAACGAATGTGGCGGCACTCGTTGCCGAAGGGGCCACCGGAGCCAAATCCCTGCAAGCGCTGTTGGGCGCCCTGGAGGCGCCGCGCAGCATCTGGATCATGATCCCCGCCGGAAGCGTGGACGCGTTGCTGGACACGCTGGCACCGAGGATGGAAGCCGGCGATCTCGTCATCGACGGTGGTAACTCTCACTACCAGGACGGGATACGGCGGGCCGAAGCGATGTCTGGACAGGGACTGCACTACATGGACGTCGGCACCAGCGGCGGCGTGTGGGGACTCGCGCGGGGATACTGCCTCATGATCGGCGGCGATTCCGGCGACTTCCGCCGCTTGGAGCCGGTTTTCCGCAGCCTCGCGCCGGGGGCGGAGGCGGCTCCCCACGTGGCCGCGCGCAAAGGCCGCGCCGGCACCGCCGAGCAGGGCTACCTGCACTGCGGCCCCCATGGCGCGGGCCATTTCGTGAAGATGATCCACAATGGCATCGAATATGGCGTCATGGCAGCCTATGCCGAAGGACTACAGGTGCTCGCGGCAGCCAACATCGGCAAGGATGCGCAAGACAATTCCGGTGAGACCGCGCACCTCACGCACCCGGAGCATTATCGTTTTGACTTCGATCTGGCGGACATTACCGAGCTGTGGCGCCGCGGCAGCGTCATCGGCTCGTGGCTTCTGGATCTCACCGCGGAAGCGCTGGCCCGGGACCCGGCGCTTGCCGGCTTCAGCGAACGGGTGGCGGATTCCGGCGAAGGCAGGTGGACAGTGCAGGCCGCCGTCGACGAGGGTGTACCGGCCCATGTGCTCACCGCGGCCCTTTATGAGCGCTTCGGCTCCCGCGGCAATGCGGGATTCGCCGGCCGCGTGCTGTCGGCCATGCGCTTCGGCTTCGGCGGCCACGCCGAGAACAGCGATTGAGCGTGCCACGACTGCAGATCCGCGCCGATCATGCCATGGCCGCCCGCGCCGCAGCCCGCTTCATCGCGGAATGCGCGCGCAGCGCCGTATCCGAACGGGGGAAGTGCTTTGTGGCCTTCAGCGGTGGCAACACACCGCGGGCGATGCTGGGGGCGCTGGTGGCCGAGGATCTTCCCTGGCGAGACCTGCACATCTTCCAGGTAGACGAGCGCGCGGCGCCCCACGGCCACGGCGACCGCAACCTGACACAGCTGCAAGACACGTTGCTGGGCAAGACGCCGCTGAGCGCAGACGCCTTGCACGGAATGCCGGTAACGGAAGAGGATCTGGAAGCCGCCGCGGACCGCTATGCGCAAGACCTGGCCGCGACGATGGGCTCTCCGGTGGTGTTCGACCTGGTGCATCTGGGCCTCGGCGACGACGGCCACACCGCTTCGCTGATCCCCGGTGATGCGGCCTTGCAGATCAGCGATGGCGACGTGGCCGTCAGCAAAGAATATCGAGGCTACCGCCGCATAACGCTCACGTTTCCACTGCTGGATCGGGCGCGGCAGCGTCTGTGGCTGGTCACCGGCGCCGGCAAGGCGGCAATGCTCGCGCGTCTCCGCACTGGCGACAAGAACATTCCCGCCGGACGCGTGCGGGCCGAGAACTCCGTCATATTCACCGACCAGGTAACCGCCGATCAGCATGACTTCAGGAGAACGATATGCTGAAGCTTGGCTACAAAGCCTCCGCCGAACAGTTTCACCCTCGCGAGCTTCTCGAGTTCGGGGTCCACGCGGAAAGCGTCGGCTTCGACTCGATCATGGTGAGCGACCATTTCCAACCCTGGCGGCACACGGGCGGGCATGCGCCCTTCTCCTTCGCCTGGTTGGGCGCACTGGGGGAACGCACCTCCCGGGCCATGATCGGCACCAGCGTGGTGACGCCAACCTTTCGCTATCATCCGTCCATCGTCGCCCAGGCCATGGGAACCCTTGGCGAGCTTTTCCCAGGGCGCGTCATGCTCGGTGTCGGCACCGGCGAATCGCTGAACGAGGTGCCCGCCACCGGGGTGCAGTGGCCGCCCTTCAAAGAGCGCTTCGCACGCCTTCGCGAAGCCATCGAAATCATGCACAGGCTCGCCCGCGAGGAACGCGTGAGCTACGAGGGCGAGTACTTCCGCACCGACAACGCCACCATCTACGACCGGCCCGAGACGCCGGCACCCATCTACGTGGCCGCGTCGGGGCCCACCGCAGCGCGGCTGGCGGGACGCGTGGCGGACGGCTTCATCTGCACCAGCGGCAAAGCGCCGGAGCTTTACCGGGATACCTTGCTGCCCGCCGTCGCCGAGGGACTCGAGAAGGCCGGCCGCGATGCGAACAGCATCGAGTACATGATCGAGATGAAAGTATCCTTCGACACCGACCGGGACCGCGCCATGCAGGACACCCGGCACTGGGCGGCACTGGCGCTGTCGGCGGAAGAAAAGATGGGCGTCGACGATCCGATGGAGATGGAGAAACTCGCCGACGCCCTCCCCGTCGAACGGGCCGCCAGCCGCTGGATCGTGTCCGACGACCCGGACGAGCACGTGGAAAGCATGGCCGAGACCATCGAGCTGGGATTCACGCACCTGGTGTTTCACGCGCCCGGCCCCGACCAGCGGCGATTTCTGGATCTCTACGCCGAACAGGTGCTGCCGCGACTGCGCGAGCGCTACGGCGGCGCCGACTGAGAATTCGCCGCATCCATGACACGATCGGCGATGCCTGTGCGCACCAGGTAATCATAAGCACGCGTCCCGGACGGCGTGGACAGAAAGGCGACCAGGTCGTCAGGAGTATCTACGTCCAGCGCGAACCCTGCACGGTGCACGATGCGGGGCTCGATGCCGAGCTCTCTGGCACGCTGCAAATGGGGAAAGTAACTGTCGTCGCCGAAGCGCAGCGGCAACACGTCCGGGGGCGAGCAGGCCACTGCATTGGAGCCCCGCTCATCTCGCGAGGGCGCCAGGGTCACCGCCGGCGCCGATCCGTGGATCTGCAGCAACGCATCGATGTCTTCCGGCGTGACCAGGGGGATGTCGGCGGGCAGCTGCAGCATCCCCGCCATCCGTGCCTCCGCCAACGCACGTGCGCCGAAACCGCTCGCGGCCGTGTGACCGCGGTTTTCCTCCTCTTCCAGCACCCGTGCGCGATAGCGCGCTGCGAGCGCTATGGCTTCCTCGTCCCGTGTCACCAACATGACGCCTGCCAGGCCACGGCTGTCCGAGAGCACCGAGAGAACGTCCTCCAACATGGCGCGAAACAACTCGTAGCGCTCATCGGCACTCAACACACTCGCCAGACGCTGCTTCGCATCTCGCAGATTCTTGACGGGCACCAGGGCCCAGAGGGGTAGCCGGTCCACGGTTGACGACTCCGTCGGTGCGCTTGCCGGATGAAAACGGATGGTCGCACGCCCCGGCGGTGGGAATACAGCAGATCGGCGCGCGGATGCTGGTGCCGCTCCAGGGAAGTGATCAATGATAGGCACGACGCAATCGGCGACGAGGAAGCCATGACAATGAAAATCGGCGTTTATATGTTCTCGACGGACTACTCGATCGGCATCGTCGAGCTCGCCCGCGCTCTGGAAGAGCGCGGTTACGCATCGCTGTTCGTACCCGAGCACACGCATATTCCCACCAGCAGGCGATCGCCCTGGCCGGGAGGAGCGGAGCTGCCGCGGGAGTACTCCCACACGCTGGATCCCTTCGTCGGGCTGGCGGGGGCGGCCGTGGCGACCGAAAAGCTGCGCCTGGGGACCGGCATCATGCTGCTCACCGAGCGTGACCCCATCGTCACGGCGAAGGCCGCGGCGACGCTGGATCTGATCTCCAATGGCCGCCTGGATTTCGGCATCGGCGCGGGCTGGAATGCCGAGGAGATGGAGAATCACGGCACGGCCTTCGACACCCGGTTCCGCGTCATGGTGGATCGCGCGAAAGCCATGCAGGCGATCTGGACCGAGGACGAGGCAGGCTACAAAGGCGAATTTACGGAGTTTGAGCCCATCTGGTCGTGGCCCAAGCCAGTGCAGAAACCCCATCCGCCCATCCTGCTGGGCGGCGAAACCCGGCACACGCTGCGTCGGGTCATGGACTTCTGCGACGGCTGGATCCCGCGCGGCCGCAACTTCGCCGATCCACAAGCACAGATGACGCGGTTGGCGCGCTATGCCAACGAAGCCGGTCGCGACATGAGCACCGTCTCAACCACGTTGTTCGGCGCAACCCCCGATGCCGAATACCTGGACAAGTGTGACGCGGCGGGTGTCGACTGCGCCCTTCTTGCCCTACCCCCGGAAGGACGCGACAAGGTGTTGCCCCTGTTAGACGAGTACGCCGCTTTCATTAAATAGATGAATGCATGGAGACCGATGCATGAAAGTCGGGTTGTTCCTCACCAATCAGCAGCGCCTGGAAACGGACATGGTGGAAGCTCTGGACGAGCAGATTGCCATGGCGCATGCCGCCCGCGACAATGGCTGGGATTCGTTGTTCTGCGGCCAACACTACCTGAACGAGGGTAACAACAAACAGCTGCAGCTGGTTCCCTTTCTCACGCGCCTGATCCCGGAGGCCGGCCACATGACCACCGGCCTGGGCGTCATGCTGATTAATCTGCACAACCCCGTCTACATCGCGGAGACGGTGGCAACTCTCGACATCATCGCTCGGGGCAATTTCGTCTTCGGGGTTGGTCTCGGCTATCGGGACGTGGAGTTCGACGCGTTCAATGTCCCGAAGGGCACCCGCGTAAAGCGCTTCGAAGAGTATCTGGAGCTCGTGCAGCGTTTGTGGAGCGAAGAATCCGTTACGCATCACAGCGACACGTGCATTCTCGACAATGTGCGCATGAATATTCGCCCCGTGCAGCAACCCGGCCCCCCGATCTGGTTTGCCGCCAACAACGACAAGGCGATTCGGCGCGCGGCGCGCATGGGCGACAACTGGTTCATCAATCCCCATTCGACCCTGGATACGATCCGCCGCCAGATGCTCATCTATCGTGATGAGCTGGAGACTCAAGGCAAGAATTTCCCCCGAGAGCTCCCCATCATCAAGGAAATCTACTGCGCGAAAAACCGTGCCACCGCCGCCGAGCTCGCCGGGCCTTATCTGCTCGGCAAGTACCGAGACTATGCAAAGTGGGGGCAGGATGACGCCATGCCCGATGACGAGTCCTTCGACAAGGATTTCGAAGAACTCACCAGTAACCGCTTCGTGCTGGGCTCGCCGGAAGAGTGCTACGAGCAGTTACAACCATACTGGCAGGAACTCGGCGTCAGCCATCTGATCTTTCGCACCCACTGGGCCGGAATGCCCGCGGACACGGCCCTGGACAGCATGCGCCTGATTTCGGAGGAGCTGCTGCCAGAGTTGCAGAAACTGTAGGAGCGACCTAGGCGAGATCATCGGGTTTGGTGAAATTGAGCTCGATGGTGACACCGTCGGGATCACGAACGAAGATCTGCTTCATCTCGCGGCCGGGAACGTCGAACATTCGATACTCGATACCCGCGCCGTCCAGCCTTTTGACGGCATCCGCCAGACCTTCGGCCTCCAGGGCGATGTGATCCAGCGGAAGCGTATTGTCGCTGTCTCTGTCCCTACCGCCATTGCCATTGCCATCCCTGGCAACGCCTACATGCAGAATCGGATGTCCGCCGGCATAGAGCCAGACCCCTGGAGAATCGAAAGGCGGGCGATCACCAATTTCGAGACCAAGCACTTTGGTATAAAATTCGCACAGCCGATCGAGATCCCGGGTGCGGATGTTAAAATGGTCGATGCCGTTGACATGCATTGTCGCTATCGTGGCCGGGCGGCCAGCTCCATGATCGATTGAGGGAAAGTGTATCCTGGCGGCACAGCCGCGCAAGAGTCAAGCAGCGAACCCATGTCCAACCTTAAAATCGACTCCCCACGACTCATGTCACGTATCGAGGCACTGGGCGCGATTGGCGCTACGCCCGAAGGGGGTGTGCGCCGCCTCGCCCTCAGTGACGAAGACCGCGCCGCCAGGGATCAAATCGTGGCGTGGATGCGATCGGCGGACCTTCGTGTCGAAGTGGACCGTATCGGCAACATCTTCGGGACACGGGCGGGAACCGAAGGGTCGGCGCCCATCATGACGGGCTCGCATATCGACTCGGTCGCCAATGGCGGCAAACTGGACGGCTCTTATGGTGTTCTCGCCGGCATCGAGGTCGTCGAGACGCTGAACGACGCTGGAGTAGAAACAACGCGCCCCATTGTCGTGTGCGCGTTCACCAATGAAGAGGGTGTGCGATTTCAACCGGATATGCTGGGCTCTCTGGTTTATGCCGGAGGTCTTGGCGTCGAGGATGCGCTGAACACGTCCGACGGCGATGGCGTTCTTCTCGGTGACGAGCTCGCGCGGATCGGATACGCGGGCGATCGTGAGATCGGCGCGATTCAACCCCACGCATTCGTCGAAGTACACATCGAGCAGGGTCCGGTACTCGAGGCGGAAGCCACCAGCATCGGCGCGGTTGAGAACCTGCAGGGGATCTCCTGGACCGGTATCGACATCACCGGGCAGGCCAACCACGCGGGTACGACACCCATGCGCCTGCGCCACGACGCGGGATTCTGCGCCGGTGAGATAAGCTCTTACGTAAGAGAAATCACACGGCAACTGGGCGGACAACAGGTGGGAACCGTCGGCGTCATCGATCTCGAACCCGGTCTCATCAACGTGATCCCGGCAAAGGCGACCATAACGGTGGACCTGCGCAATACGGATAATGAGCGACTGAGGCAGGCCGAAAAACTCCTCGTCGAGTTCATCGAGAAGCTGGCCGCTTCGGAAGGCGTCGAGATCAAGACGGCACGACTGGCAAGATTCGGTCCGGTGCGCTTCGACGACGCCATCGCAGAGCGGATCGAGTACAACGCCGCGCGACTCGGTTTGTCCTGCCGGCGAATGACATCCGGCGCCGGGCATGACGCGCAAATGATGGCGCGTTTGTGTCCCGCGGCCATGATCTTCGTACCTTCGGTCGGCGGTATCAGTCACAATCCAGCCGAGCACACCAACAGCGACGATCTGAACGCCGGGGCCAACGTGCTGTTGCATACGCTTCTGGATCTTGCAGCGGCGTGACTCACGCAGTAATCGAGCATCGCTTCACCTGCCCATACTGCTGGGAATCCATCACCATGCTGCTCGATCTGACGGCCGCGGATCAAAGCTATGTGGAAGATTGCGAGGTCTGCTGTAACCCCATCAGCCTGCACTTTCGTGCTGAGGAAGGTGCCATCGCCGTTTTCGACGCCCGGCAGCTCCCCTAGCCGGCGGAAATATGGTGAGTGACTGCGTAGCGATAGTGGTCGTGATTTCAACCTGTTACGGGTGACTTGAAACGCCGGGCAGGGCCATCGATACTGACCGCCCAATTTGAACACGCATGTCTTCCCGGGAAGGAGAACCTGATGTCCAATGATGCCGAAGCGGCACTCATCGACCGCGACGCCGCTCACCTCATTCACCCGCTGCACAGCCGCTCCGGGCACGCCGGGGGCAAAGTCTGGGCCGGCGGTGAAGGGGCCTATCTCGTCGATGCGAACGGCGATCGCTTCATCGATGGCCTTTCAGGACTCTGGAACAACACCGCCGGCAACGGTCGGATCGAGCTGATAGAGGCCGCCACCCGGCAGATGCAGGAGCTCGCTTATGCATCGGGATACACCGGCAGCTCGAATCCACGGGCCATTGAGCTCGCCGAACGGCTGTCGCAGCTTACTTACCCGAACATCAACCACTTTTACTTCACTTCCGGCGGCGGCGAGGCCACGGACAGCAACATCAAGATGGCCCGCTACTACTGGAAGCTGAAGGGCAAGCCCGAGAAGACCAAAGTGATTTCGCGGGTATGGGGCTATCACGGCGTCACCATTGCCGCCATGTGTTGCACCGGGATGAGCCCTTACTGGAAGATGTTCGAGCCACGTATGCCCGGCTTCGTGCACATTCCCACGCCCTACCCCTACCGCTACGAGGCGCCGGAAGGATCGCAGAGCTCTGGCGTTGCCGCCGCCGACGAGCTGGAGAAGGCGATCCTCACCGAAGGGTCCGACACCATCGCCATGTTTCTGGCCGAGCCGGTACAGGGAGCAGGCGGCGTGCTCGTGCCCCAGGACGACTACTTTCCCCGGATCCGTGAGATCTGCGACAAACACGACGTGTTGCTGGTATGCGACGAAGTGATCACCGCCTTCGGTCGCACCGGCACGATGTTCGGCCTCCAGCACTGGGGTGTGCAACCGGATCTGATTCAGTACGCCAAAGCCATTACCTCCGGCTATTTCCCCCTCGGCGGTATCGGCGTTAGTGACGAGATCGCGGAGGTGATGCTGGAAAGCGGCGAGCCATGGATGCACGCCTATACCTACAGCGCCCACCCGACGGGTTGCGCCGTGGCGCTGGCCATGCTCGATATTGTCGAGAAAGAGGACTTCCCGGCCCAGGCGGCCGCCAAAGGGGATCGTCTACTGGCCGGGCTGAAGAGTGCACTGGCCGATCACCCGCACGTGGGCGACGTTCGTGGTCTGGGTCTCATGTGTGGCGTGGAGTACGTGAAGGACCGTGCCAGTAAGGAACCCTTCGACGCGAAGGACGGCATCGGCGCCAGAATCCACTCGGCCACCGTGGAGCGGGGCATGTTCAGCCGCGTGCGCGGTGACGTGTACTGTCTGGCGCCACCCATCGTCACCTCCGAGGAAACCATCGACAAGGCTGTCGAGATCCTCGCCGACGCGACCAAAGCAGTACTTGGATGAGTGGATTCGCGTTTACTTCAAACCCGACAGTGCGCGATTGCTGATCGCCGGCATTGCCCCCGTCACAGCGCCCAGAAGAGCAGATGAGCCATTGGGATGCCGATCGGACCACTGTCGATCGATAACCAGTGTCGCCCCGACGGTCAAAGTATCGATACCGGATTCGGAAAGCCCCGCCTCGAGATTCCTGTAGATGCCTTCGGGGATCGGCCGTGTTTCGTACAGCGTTACCGCGCCGAATTCCGCGTTACGTAGCACATCCTCCGTTATAGGGATGAGCCTCAGATTTTTCCCGCGCTGATCGACGTTCTTTCCAAACTCCGATCCCAATCCCGAGACGAAGAACAAGCACTGCGCCTGACCATCGAGCACCCGGTCGAGGGCATCCTCCCCGCCGATGTGCTCGGCAGCGAGTTGACCATAGCGACGATCCAGGATTGTGAAGGCGCGCCAGGTGAGCGCGGCACCACTTTCTTCCGCGCCGACCAGAATCTTGTGACGCCCGGGGCTGGCGAGCAGATCGCCGGTAGTCACTATTTTGGCGTCGCGGCGGCACACCAGGTGGACGAACTCCGCATACAGAAACCGATTTCTGGTGACTTCCACAGGACGATCACGATGCCGTCTCTGATAGACGAGATACGCATCGGACTGAACAATTGCGGCGCCGCATTCCTGACCCGCCAATCGCTGCATGTTGTCCATGGATCCGGATGTCTCTACCACGGTCACCTTCAAGTACCTGGAGCTTGCGTGGTCGGCAATGTCACGTCCGGCAGCGAAATAGTTTCCCTCCGAACCCGCGGTACAGAGATTGAGCGGCGCCTGCTCGGCAAGAGCGCCGGCACCGAAGGCAATGGTGAGTAGAGCGATGACGAAGGTGGCTGACAGACGTATCAATGGATTGCCCCCCGTTGGCACATGTCGCTGAAATGACACATCAATAGTAGACTATCCCGATAGAGCCGGGGACCACCGACCCCAAAGCTCCGCACTTTGTGCCGCCGTAAACCCTATACGCTGATACTTCTTTGCCATTGAAAACACCCCACCTCTTTCCTATAAGGTAAAGTGTTGCGTCGACCAGTTGAAATCGCCGGGTAATGTTGACGTTGCCTTTAACGCCAATGACGCCGTCCCAAACGCTGGCCGACTGCTTGTCGGTGGGCGTCGGTCCCGCGGCGCCCAGGCTCGAGGTCAATTTCGAATCCACATCGAGATAGCGTGCGCCCGCGAGAATATTTACCGTCGCCCGTTCTGCGTCCAACACGTGCGCGCTCCCTGGAAATTGAGAACCCAACCGGTGACATCGACGTCGGCGCTGACCGGTATGCCGGTTGCGCCAATGGTTCCCGCGCATGAGCGGGCATGGGCACGGTGGCCAGGCATCGCCGGGCTGAACACGTGAGCGCCGCCCCTCGGCCCGCACCGCTCGCGGCAAACATCCGCAGCAACCGACACTGGGGGCACAGAGCCGACGGCATTGGGCACATATCCCCCGATGACGTAGAATATGCGCTCCCAATCGAGTCAACGCTGCGCAAGATCTATTCGTACACCATTGGTTTGAATAAGTTAAAAAAACCCCCGAGACCGACGGAAGCCGACCATGTCCACTGAACGCACCGACAACACGGCAACGCAATCGGAGCAGGCACCGGAGTCCGGCTCCCC
>CAXMNG010000292.1:0-5496 GCA_964194585.1 Salibacteraceae bacterium
ACGGGAGCGATGCCAACCTCCTGGAGCCGTCGCTGGAGCTTCTTCATCGCCCTGTCGCGGTTGCGGAAGAACTCAGAACCGCGCACGCGGATGAAGTCCCAGCCGAGGCGCCGGAGCATCTGATGGCGCGCCATCTCCTCCTCGACTGCCTCCATCGTCTGCCCGCGGTCGCCGTCACACTGAACCGCGATTCGGTTGCCCTTGTTGTCCTCGACGACCAGGTCGATCACGCATTCGCCCACCATGTACTGCTGGGTGATCCGGTAGCCCGCCTCGCCGAGGCCCAGGAACACCGCCTTCTCGAGCTCCGAACGAAACTTCTTTCGGCCGCGATCGATCTCGGGCCGCAGCGTCGACGGGTCCTCGGCGTGCGAGATCAGGCGCAGCCGCAGGTCGCCGGCCTTCAGGTCGCGGCGCGGGTTGAGTGAATGCACCACCCACAGCTGGTCGCGCGCGCGGCTGGCGGCCACGTTGAAGACCTTGCGCGCGTCGTCGCGCTGGCGCAGGTAGAGCGGACCGTCCGACGGCGAGTTCACGATCGACAGAAAGATGATGTCGCGCTCGTCGCCCTGGAACTGCGAGGCGTTGCCGCACAGGATGCGCCGCTGCTGGTACTCCGAAATGGTCAGACGCTTGCTCAGCACCGAGTCGATGTACAGTGCCTGATCCGTTCCCACCATGCAGATGACGCCAATGGTGCAGCCGTCGTATTCCTCGAGCTTGCAGATGGCCGACACCAGCGACGCAATCTCGAGCGCTTCGTTCCGGTTGACTCCGTTCGACTCCTTTCCGTTCTTAGCCCGGTGCGACACCAGATGCGGAGCGACGCGGCTGGACGACGCTTCGCGCAGTGGCCGGATCTCGCCGCCGTAACAGAGTTGATTCGAGAACTGGATGATGTCCGGCACGCAGCGGAAGTGCTCGAGCAGCCGGATCGTCCCGCCGAACGACTGTCGCGCGAGATCGTAGACTGAGGTCTTTCCATCGTAGAGTTGCTTGTTCGGGACGTCGGTGAGGATCTCGTCGATGAGCGCGTGCACGCGCTCCGCCGACTGCCCAACGGCGTACGGGCTCACCTGCTCGTGGTCCCCGACCACGACGACCTCGCGGCCGAGCGCGAAGGCGAGCAGCCCGAGCGCGTCGCTCTGGCTCGCCTCATCGATGATCACCACATCGAAACGCGTGGTCGCCAGATCGAAGCACTCGGTCACACGCGAGAGCGGCATAATCCAGACCGGGACAGCACTGCGGCACTCGACGAGCTTGTTCTTCGCCTCCTCCTTCAGGCGCGCAACGTGCTTGCCGCTCCCCTTGCCGATCTTCTTGTGGAGCCCGAGCCAGCCGGTGAGCGCCTGCTGCTGGTCGAGGCCCGTGCGCCGGAGCTGCGCCAGCCACGCCTTCTTCTCGACGTAGCTCGCGGTCGTCTGGAGCAGCGACTCCGCCACCAGGTCCAGCTTCTCCTGCAACTTGTCGATGTCGAGCTTCGACTGGCGGTTCAGGCGCTGCTCCCACTGGCGGTAGCGCAACGCCTCATCGAGATCTCCCGGGATGTGCCCCTCGTGGTGCGGATCCTTGCGCTCGCGGATCGCGCGCGCCCAGAGCTCCGCGGCCGGCTCGAGCCGCTCGAGCAGCTCGCGGCGCCGCTCGAAGCTCGGCATCAGCTGGGTGAGCTCTTCGAGCCTCTGCCACGACTCGCTGTAGGTGTCGTAGTCCCCCTTCTTGATGCCTGTTTGGAGCTGCCTGATCAGCGGGTAGATCGCGTCCTTGCGCGAGACCCCATCGAGGCACGCGAGCCACGCCTGTTTGCGGTCGGACAGGCGCTTCCACTCCAGGTAGCGCTGCCTGGACTCGATCAGCGGCTTCAGCTCGCTCAGGACCACCTCGCGCGTGCCCTGCAAGACGGAGCTGGCATTGCTCCCGCTCGCCTTCGCGCGCTGGAACTTGTCCCAGTCGAGACCGAGCTCCCGGATGCGCTCCTCGCAGGGGGCCCAGACGTCAGCGTACCAGTCGAGCGCGCGGGTGATCTCGGCTGCGTACTTCTTGACCTTGCGCTCAGGCCGGCGGCCGAGATCGCGTACGCTCGGTGCGCCGAGGGACGCCATCTGGCGCTCCCAGCGCTGCATGAGCTTGTCACGGAACATGCCGATCTCGAGGTGATAAAGGATGGCGTGGAAGTGGCTGAGTGTTCGGGGTTGCCCGCTCTGGACGCGCGACGACTCGATCAGCTCCTTCCACTCGCGCTTCATCATCGTCGACAGGCGTCCGAGCTTCTTACCCGACTCGAGGTGGCGGATGATGGTGAGGCAGGTGCGAGCGGCGGCGGTGGGTGTGGTGCCGTAGCCAATCTCGGGTCCGTGCTTGAGGGTGAGCGGCTCGCGCGTGATGATTTCCTCGCAACACTCCTCGATCAGCTGCGCGAGCTCGAGCCACGACTGCTTGCGCTCGCCGCCCGTGCGTCCGGCTTCGAGGCAGTCGAACGCCCACTCCTCTTCGCACTGGAGCGACGCGACCGCGGACTTCATCTGCTGCAGAAACTCCGGCAGCTCCTCCAGATCCTGGTCGTTGTGCCGCCAGAATTCCTTGCCGGCATAGGTGCGCGTTTTCTCGAGATCGGCGAGGTCGTCATAGACGCTCGCGAAGTCCTTCGGGATAGGAAAGGTCTCGAGCGGCGGGAGCGGGTCACAGAGCAGCGTCCCCTCCTCCGGCGTAATCTGTGCGTTGAGAGCGTAGAGTTCCCCGACTTCGTCCTGCGTGAGCGGCAGCTCGAAATCGTCGGCGAGGGGTCCGGGGATCCACGCGTGCTGCCGGGCGGCTTCGGCAACCATACGCGCCGCGTCCGACGGCGAGAGTCGCTCGCCCCGGACATCGGAGTCCATGTACTCGCCCTTGACCGCGTTCAGCAGCTCGCCCCAGAGCTCGTCGCGCTGCGTCTTCAGCGCGCTGCGCTTCTCGGTGATCTGCTCGATCTCCTTCATGAGCTTCTTCTCGCGCGTCGATGCCAGGTAGTTGATGATGCCCGTGATCGACTCTTCCAGCTGCTTGTTGCTCTCGTCGTCGGTGCGGAGAACACTGACACAGAGCGGCCGCAGCGGCTTCGCGAGCTGGTCGCGCACGACGCTCAGCGCCTTTGAGGCATGGCTCGTGACCAGGATCGACTTGTCCTGTGCGAGGTAGTGCCCGATCAGGTTGGCGATGGTGTGGCTCTTGCCCGTGCCGGGCGGGCCTTGCACCAGCACCGCGCCGGTCTCCTCGACGCGTTGGATGACCTGCTCCTGCTCGGGGTTCGCGGGCTTGGTGAGCAGCAGGTCGATGGGTGCGGGCTCGCCGGTTTCTGCGTCGACGTTGGCGGCATCGCGGCCGCTCTCGATGCCGACGATTCGCAGCAGCGACTCGGGAAGCTCCTGGAAGCTGGGGAGCGCCTCGAGATAGCGCTCGATATTCTCGCCGAGCCCCTGGTTCCGGCTCCCGAGGAACAGGTGCGGCTGGCGGAAGATGTACGGGCCGGAAGCGTTCGGGATCTCCTCGCGGTCCTCGATGAACTCACCATCGGTCCAGAAACGATGCACGAAGTCCTTGAAGAAGCGGCTTGTCGGCTCGCCAGCCAGCGGGTGGAAGTGGTTGTCTGCGATTGCTTCGGTCACCTGCTGGATCGCCTTGCCGTCGAGAGCGGCATGTCGCAGGAGCGGCACGTACACCTCGGGGTTGTCCTCGGTGGCGACGATGGAGAACTCGGGGATCGCCGGGTTGAAGAGCAGCTCGACGCGCTGGATGAGGATCGGGTGTTGGATCGTTCCGCCGTGCTGGTCGACGACGAGCATGCCGTCGGCCAGGAACAGCTGATACTTCTCCGACTCACGGTCGAAGCGCGAGCGCAGCTCGAACAGGTCGGAGAAGACGCTCAGCGCCTCCACGACGCTGCGCTCGCCCACCTCCCACTCGCGCTTGCGATCCATCCACTTTTCGAAAACGTCGACGCGCTGTTCGGACACGGAGAAGGCCTGACCCTTTACGGTCCTCTTCACGATCGCGTTGGGGTCGGCGTCCACGCGATCCCAGCCGGGCTTGAGCCAGTTCTTGATGACCACCGAAGGCTCGGGACACTCGCTCGCGCGCGGCCGACCGACCTTCAGGATGATGCCGCCGCGCGGGTCGTCCTCGGCCTGCGGGTCGCCGGTTCTCCCGAAGCTGAAGTCGGTGTGGACGTAGGCCGAGCGCGGCAGGCCGTCCAGCGCCAGGAACCATTCCCGGTCCTCCAGGCGCACGATCGGGGGAGTCCGCACGCGGTGCATCTCCGCGAGGTACCGGAACACCCGACCGATTCGCTGCTTGGCGATCTCGACGTCGTAGCTCATGAAAATGGGCACCTTTCCCGGACATGCGTCGGGAGTCGTGGGGCCGGCCGCCGGCTCCAGGGTCTTATCGAAGGGGGGCGCGCGAGATGAGTATAGGAAGAAAGAAGGCGCTTTTCCGTAAAGTCCACGTCTGTTGAGTAGCTGTTCGTCGCACCAAATCCTGCCTGATTCTGCCACCCTCGCTGTGTAAGTCCCGTGCTTAAACCTTTATTTCCGGCCAATTTCTACCCTCGGGCCAACCGACGCCCTCGGCAACTGCTCTATGCGTTGCTCTACCTGCATCTGACCGCCATGGATGGCGGGAATGCAAAAGGATTGTAGGAACAATCCTTGCCATGCAGTCGTGCCGCTTGTGCACGGGAAGCAGCAACTTAATTGGAGTGCCTGGATGTCTTAGCCTCGGTCTAACAGGTCCGCTTGCGGTGGTGCCCGGCTTTCAGGCAATGGGGTTGCTTGTGAGCAGGGGCTTTTTCATTCAGGTGGGTGAGAATCTTCTCGATGACCACCGAGTCTTCAAAACTGGCAATGACGTTCACGCTCCCACCACAGTGCCAGCAGGACTCAAGATCGGTTCTGAAGGCTCACTTCACCGAAAGCAGACCTTGAAAATTTTGTGCTCCAATGGCCGCAGTGGGTCGGAAGTGGACACTCGTGCGAATCCATCCGCTTTCTCACGCCCAGCGTCTGCTAACGGCCACAACTAGCCCTTCCGCCTGGGAAGGCGAGCGTCTGCTATACATTTTCTGCGCTGCCCTATTCAAAGGCTGAAGGTAGACCGACAGCTTGGAACGCTGTGGGTCAGCCTCGGCGCCTCAAGTGGACTTGGATGGTAGAGAGGTGTCTACTTCTTGATGGGATGGGTGCCTACTCGACGCCCAAAAGGGAGGAAGTAATCATGACTACGACTAACATTGCCAGACATATGCAGCAATCCTTTACCATGTCCATTTTGGTCATAGCGGCCGTATGCGGAATAGTCTTTGCTCCCGGCGCCGCTAGGGCCGCAGATCCTACTCCGTCCGAGGCAGCATTGGCCGAGATGAAAGAGATGTTTGGCGGCATACCAGCCGAAATGCAAGTGTATCCAGAAAGCGCAAGGGCCGCCGGATGGGAGATGATGAAGAGCACGGATCTTAATAAGAAA
>CAXMNG010000293.1:0-4598 GCA_964194585.1 Salibacteraceae bacterium
CGCTCGATGGCGTTCATGCAATCGTTCGGGCAACCGGAAATCTTGAACTTGAATTTGTATGGAAGAGCGGGCCTGTGGATGTCATCGATGAAATTGTTCACCAGCGAGCGGTGAATCTTGTGCTCGTTTGCGCAGGATTGCTCACAGCGCGCCGAGCCGACACAGGACTGGGCGGTACGTACGCAGGGGCCCGCGCCGCCGAGGTCGAAACCGTAGTCGTTGATCTCGTCGAAGAAATGCTGGGTGTTCTCGGTGGTGGCGCCGATGAACATGATGTTGCCGGTCTGGCCGTGGAAGGTCACCAGGCCCGAGCCCCACTTCTCCCAGCTGTCGGCGAGCTGGCGCAGGATGTCGGTGGTGTAGTGGTTGCCCGCCGGCGGCTGCACCCGCAGGGTGTGGAACTCCTTGGATGCCGGGAACATCGAGCCGACTTCGGAGAATCGCGGGATGATGCCGCCGCCGTAGCCGTAGATGCTCACGGTGCCGCCTTTCCAGTAGCCTTTGCGGGTCTCGTAGGAGTGCTGGAGCTGACCGAGCAGGTCATTGGCGACGCCGTTGATGCGCTCGTCGGGGTGCTCATCGCGCAGGCGCTTGATGCCGGATATGAAGCTCGGCCAGGGCCCGCTCTCCAGCTCGTCGAGCATCGGAGTGTCGTGCTTCTTCATGAATCAGTTTCCCATTGAATCCACGTGCTTGGCGAGATACCGGATCGCGCACCAACCGGCAAGCTGCCCGGAGGCGCGCTGGTGGCGCACAATAACGAAATTCTAGGCCGGCTGCATGGCCAGTGACACCCTCCCGTGGGGTTGTCTGGAGACGGGTGGTATATTCCCAAGGGGATATATACGATGCTGCGGTACGCGGCGCTAATCTGCAAACAGCTACCCGTAGGTTGGGCTGAGCGAAGCGAAGCCCAACACACCGACTCCCACACCATGCAGCACATTCGGGCCGACCATCCACCAGCCACTGCTTCCCGTCGGGGCACACAGCGCGCCGCGGCCCCGCTGATCTCCCCGGGCGGGCCGGCGCACTTTTCCCTCGACCAACCCACGGCCTACGCCCGCTGGCGGGACCGCAAGCTCGCCGCCTACCCCCTGGATCCGTCGGTCTTGTGGGTGCAGATCGACCGTCCGGGAGGATTGTGCCGCGACGAGCATCGAGCGCTCACCGAGCGTTGCAGCGCCTTCAACCTGGTGTTCTATACCACCCGGCGGCACGAAGATCTGACGTCCGCCGAGCTTCGTGCCCTGGGCCACCAGCTCGGGCTGGGCATCCTCGACCACAACCTGTGTGGCGAGGCGGACGGCATCGCCGCTATTCGCGTGGTCGAAGACGGTCCGGCGGGCGAATACATCCCATACACCAATCGCCCGCTCAATTGGCACACCGACGGCTATTACAACCCCATCGACGCGCCGATTCGGGGCGTCATCATGCACTGCGTGCGTCAGGCAGCGAGTGGTGGCGAGTCGCGCTTTCTGGATCACGAAATCGCGTACATTTTGCTGCGCGACGAGAATCCGGCCTACGTGGAGGCCCTGATGGCCCCCGACGCCATGACCATACCGGCGAACATGGACGGTGAGCGCTGCCTGCGCCCGGACCGCAGCGGCCCGGTATTCTCCGTAAACCCGCGGGACGGCCGTCTGCACATGCGCTACACGGCGCGGCAGCGATCCGTCGTCTGGAAAGCAGGGGCCGCGGCGGAAGCTGCCGCCTACCTGCTCGAGTGTCTTGGCGGTGGGTCCCGCTACATCACCCGTGTGCGGCTGGCTCCGGGTCAGGGTGTGATTTGCAACAACGTGCTGCACGCGCGCTCGGCGTTTCACGACCACGACGGGGCCGGCGGCGAGCGCCTGCTGTGGCGAGCCCGTTACCGAGACCGTGTAGCCGGGGATGCATCGGCAGCCGCCTCGCCGGCGCCGGGCGCGAAATCGTGCTGAATCTCAGCGAGATCCTGCTGGCGCGCCGTGAGCTCGAGTCATTCGATGATCTGGTCGCTGCCGTTCGCCAGGGCGCCCGCCGCGAGCGATTTTTCCGCATGGACATCAAGCCCCCATTTCCGGACACGCCGGGCAACTGGGAAGACGTTCTGGAGAGCGCCTTCAACGGCGTGCTGGACCCATAGGCTATCGGCGGCACATCTCAAATGCTCTGGCAGGATACTCCGGACGAAAAACACGAGGCGGCATGCGAAGATGTGGTCGACCTCGCGTTTCGGCTTTCCGGGGGCACTCTTGCGGTGGATCATGCCCACGCCCTGTCCCGGGCATTGCTTGCCGAGCTGCCGTGGCTGGCCGACGAGCCGCAATCCGGTGTGCATCAGATCCACGTGGCGTCATCGGGCCATGGCTGGACGCGCCCGGACGGGGATGCTTGCGAGGTGCTCAATCTGTCCCGCCGCACACGCCTCACCCTGCGTCTGCCCCGGGAGCGGCTGGCGGATGCCGAGGCGCTCAGCGGGCGCAGCCTGGACGTGGGCGGCCATCGCCTGCAGGTGGGCAAAGCAGCCGAGCGCCCCCTGACACCATCCAGCACCCTGTTCGCGCGCTACGTGATTTGCGATGACACCCGCTACGAGGACGAGGAGTGTTTCATCGACTGGGTCGCGGACAGGCTTCGGGAAATGGGTATTACGCCCACCAAGCTGCTGTGCGGGATGACCTCGCGCATCGACGTGCCGAGAAAACGCGTCCGGGCACGCAGCCTCATGGTCGCAGCACTGCCGGCGGATGCCTCCCTCGCGCTGCAGCAGCAGGGGCTCGGCGATGGCCGCTTGATGGGATGCGGTTTGTTTGTTCCCCACAAAGGCATCGAGGCCGTGGGGGATTGCAACGAGGAGCTGAGTTGAAAACCGATTTTCCAAGCGCCTGCAGCGATGCGGCACCGTTCGCGCTGCGCGTCATGGACGACAGCATGGAGCCGGAGTTCCGCCGCGACTGCATCGTCATCATCGATCCCACGGGGCACGCCAGGGACGGCACCTACGTGCTCGCCGAGGTCGAAGGCGAGACCATCTTTCGCCAGCTGCGCCTGAAAGGCAATCGCGCCTGGCTGGAAGCACTGAAAAAAACCTACCCGACCCTGACACTCGACGCAGGAATTAATGCCATCAAGGGCGTCATAGTCCAGCGCGCCGGCCCCCGCCGCCGCCACCACAAACACTACGATTGACCCACTCCCCAAAAGGGGTCGGTGACAAATGATTCTCATTCTCATTTGTCACCGACTCCTTTTGCCTCTTTTTGTTGCAGCACCTGCTCAATACTGCGCTCGCTCTCCGATCAGCTCGTCGATGATCGAACCCGGATCCTCCGGGCCCTCGTCGAAGATGGCGAGCATCTCTTCGGCAATGCCTTGCCAATGCACGTGGGCGCCCGGGATGAGATCGCGAAACTCCCCGAGCGCGCCGTCGCGCAGCCATCGATCGTAGGTCACGGCCAGGCGCGGGAAAAGCTCCTTTCGCATACCCTGAAGATTCGCGAAGTACAGGTGAATCAACCCGGCGTCGCCGCGTTCCAGGAGGGCCGGCAGGGTGACCAGGCAATCGGCCAGGTGATCGCGTACCGCTCTAATGCGGATCTCGGTTTTTATACCGGTGATGGTTGCAAGCATTTCGCCCCATCGAGGGTCGAGATCCTCGCCCGCTGCGACTTCGCCCGTTTCGTGCCAGGTGAGCGTGTCGATGGCGCCATCGGTCATTCGTTCAATCCCCCCCTCGACGTCGCTGTCGCCGTCGCCTCCGTAATATGCAAGCGCGCGGGTAATTGCGTTGGTCGCTTTCGACCACTTCGATTCGTCGACCATCTCCCACAAGGACCGACGAAGCGATTCGCGGCGCACGAAGATGCGCCTGCCCAGGGCCATCGCCGGAGGCGCCGTCAAATCACGCGCGTATTCGCTTGCCGAGACATACACGGTCAAGCCGTCGAAGCGGCGCACGGATTCGAGCCTGGCGAGAAAGAAATGCGCTTGGCCGAAGCGGCCGAGGCCGCTGCTGTAGACCAGTCCATTGGCTTCGATGGCATCGTTGATGCCAGCTTCGTCGAAAGGATCAAAGTGTTCGGTGCCGACAGGAATGCGCTGGAACTCCTGCTCCTGCATCCCATCCCAGAGTTCCTCCCGGTTCATCACCCAGTCGCCGACGTCCTCCCGGGAGATCGTATGGGTCAGCGCAAGCCCTTTCTCCCAACGGTAGTATTCGCGCATCTTCAGCAGGTAGATGCACAGCGAGTAATCGCGCGCATGCTCGGCGTCGGCCAGGTGACAGTTCCGCTGCACGCTGTCGCGCAACTGATGAAACGCAGTGGAAGACGTGTCATTCACGGGCCTCGCCATGCTTGCATTGCGCCGTGGGCGCCGGGAAGATAAGCGAACACGGCATCAACTTAGCACGCCCCAATCCGTGCTGGCCAGGAAGCTTAGTGCGCTTTTGGCCCGCGGTGGGCGCTCACACCCCAAAAGGCATAGATGCGAGCACGACCGGAATCGGTGACATGGCGATCAGAATCAAAAGTACCTGGCACGATTCGGGACGCAACAGACCGAGCACGAAATCACTCGACGACAGCGCGCAGGCGCTGGCTTTCATCGCG
>CAXMNG010000294.1:0-3043 GCA_964194585.1 Salibacteraceae bacterium
GTGTTGCTTCGCGAGCACGGCTGCCGCCAATCCGACTGAGGTGGTGCCGCCACGGATCAAGAGCGTCTGCCCCGCTTCGAGCTCGAGCGCGGTATGCAGCGATCCCCAGGCCGTTTGGATCATCTCGGGTAAGGCGCCTAGTGTTGGCCAGTCGAGCGACGTATTCACCGCCTGCACTTGACCGGCGGGGACGCAGGTATACTCCGCGTAACTACCGTCGAACTGCCGGCCCATGCCTCCCATCGCCGTGGTGACGATCCGGCCCGCTCGAAACTCGCCACCCGGCGCTTCTTCAACGACGCCCACCGCTTCGATGCCGAGGATCCGTGGGAAATCGACATTCGGCGAGTGGCCTTGGCGCGTGAACAATTCCGAGCGATTCAGTCCGAAGGCCTTGATCTTGATGAGGATCCAGCCGGATCGGGGTACCGGCACCGGCCGTTTTTCGAGTTTCAATACCTCCGGTCCACCGGGTTCGTAAATCACTGCCGCTCGCATCGTCGGTGCCATGAGTCTTGCCTCTTCCTGAAGACCCCCGATGGAACGAATCGGAAAGCTCCCGGGTTCAGGCCATGGCGCCAGTGCCCGGATAGGCAGTCTGGAACTCCCGGCCTTGCGCGAAACGTGTGGGCAGGTAGGGATCACCGGGCAAGATGCGGCTCTCGCCATGGGCGATCTGCTCCGCCACCATTTGCCCGATACAGGGGGCCAGCTTGAAGCCGCCTCCCGACAGACCACAAACAGCCATCACTCCGTCCTTACCCGGGAACCCGCCGATGATGGGATTGGAGTCCAGAGAGACATCGTAGCGCCCCGCCCAGTGGCTGGTGATGCGCGCTCCGGCCAGGCTCGGAAAGCAGTTGGTGAAGTTCTCCAGAAAGGTGCTGGCCTCGTCGCGGGCGAGGCTCTGGTCTACATAGTCCGCGTCCGGAACCGGCTCGCCGCGGCCGCTGTCGCCGAACAGCACGCCGCCGTCGTGGGGGCGGTTGTAGCAAACGCCGGGCAAATCGCGGACCACCGGGTAGCGCTCATCGGGATATTCGTGATCGAAGCTGAAGTGCACGACCTTATGATTGACGGTCTGGTAAGCATAGTGAAGCCCGATCGCCTCGGTCAGGGTGTTGGTCCAGACGCCGGTGGCGAGCACCACGTGCCCCGCCGAAATGTCACCGCGATCGGTACGCACCCCGTTCACCCGGTCCTCGGCGCCTTCCAACAAGCCGCGCACCACCGTGCCTTGCCGGATTTCGACCCCGCATCGCCGGCTGGCGTCCACGTAGGCCATGACGGTCGCGTGCGGATCGGCGAATCCCGAAAGCGGCTCGAAAGCGGCCTGCGCGATGCGGGCGGGATCGAGCAGCGGATGCAGTTCCAGCGCCTGGCGGGTGTCGATCAAATCCACGTCGGCGCCCGCATCGCGTTGCAGGTTCACGTTGCGCTCGAACTCCACCAGCGTATCCGGCCCCGAGAAGATCAGATAGCCGCAGCGCCTGAATCCGGACTCGCCTCCGACCCGCTGCGGAAAATCGGCGAGCATGTCGCGGCCGATGGTCGCCATCTTGCAGGTCAGCGGATTCGAGTAGTGGGTGCGCACGATGGCACAGCTGTACGCGGTGTCCCCGGAGCACACGGTATTTTTCTCCAGCAGGAGCACGTCCTCAATGCCGGCTCGAGCGAGGTTGTACGCGATTGCGGTGCCCACGATGCCCGCGCCGACCACGATCACGTCATAGCTGTCTTTCATGCGCTCGTGTCTTTGTCTGCTCGAAGGACGTTCAACGCGTCGCGGTGCAACTCAGGCGTGCCCGTCACCAGGATGCGGCCGTCCGAATCGAGGCCCAGGGGCTTGCCGGCCCAGTCGGTGATACAGCCGCCGGCTCCTTCGACCACCGGGACCACCGCGAGATAGTCGAAAGGCTGCTGGCCAACCGCCACCACCATGTCCACGTAGCCCGAGGCGAGGAGGGCGTGCGAATAACCGTCACTGCTGTACCGACGCACGCGCGCCGTACGACTCAAGGCATCCACCGCGGTTCGCGCGTCGCCTTCGAGCTTGTCCGGAGAGATGATGGTCAGGACGGCCTGCTCCACGCTCGCGCAAGCGCGGGTCTTTGCCGGCTGGCCGTTCATAGTCGTGGCTTGTCCGACGACGCCGCACCATCGCTCGTCCAGGGCGGGGATATCGATGATCCCCAGCACCGGCACACCGTCGTACAACAGGGCCAGCAGCGTTCCATAAGTCGGGGCGCCGGCCAGATAGGACTTGGTGCCATCGATGGGATCGACGACCCACGTAAAGGGCTGATCCGTTCGTGTCCAGCCGTGCTCTTCGCCCATGACCGCATGTCGTGGATAGCTTCGCGACAACAGCTCCCGGATGACCCGCTCCGTTTCGCGATCGGCGACCGTAACCGGCGAACCGTCCGCCTTGATGTGTAACTCGGGGCCAGCCCGAAAGTACCGCAGCGAGGTCCGTCGTGCCGCGTCGGCCACGCTGCCCGCGAATAGCACGAGTTCCGGCAAGGACTCCAAGACGGCCGGCTCGACCCCGGGGGTCATGGCTTCAGGCTGAGGTTCTGGCATCTCCGCCTCCTCGCAGGGGCTCAGTGCTCCGTCTGGATCCGCCCGATCTTGTTCTCGGCCCATTTAGCCAGGCGCAGCACCGGGTAGCAGTAGACGAAGTACATGAGCGCCACCATGCCGTAGATCAGCATCAGCTCGCTGGGGTGGCGTTGCGCGGCGTGCTCTCCTGCCCGCACCAGCTCCGAGATGCCGATCACGGAGACGATAGAGGTGCCCTTGATGATGATGACGTAGATGCCTCCCATGGGCGGAATCATCAGCTTGACTGCCTGGGGCAGCACGATGTGCCACAGGTTCTGCACGGCGCTCATGCCCACCGAGCGCGCCGCTTCTGTCTGGCCAGGGTCCACCGCCTCGATGGCCGCCCGCACGACCTCGGCGACGTACGTCGAGGTATAGAGACTGAGCGCGATGACCGCGGCAGGAAAGGCCTCCAGTTGCAACCACGAAACCCCGGTGG
>CAXMNG010000295.1:0-2396 GCA_964194585.1 Salibacteraceae bacterium
ACGGTCCAGATACCATCCTCGTCTTCCATCAGATAGGGCCCGAACACGTCCGGCGCCAGCCAGGCGGCGAATCGCAACTCCGAGACCTGTCGAATGTTCTTGAATTCTTCGCTCGTGAGGCTCGCCTTGTGCTTGGCGAGATCGTTGGCAATGGTGTTGTAGAGATCCTGGAAGGGATCCTCTTCGCCACGCCGGTGCTTCACGTATTCCCCGGATTCCTTCGACGCTTCGTATACATGGCTGAACCAGTGCCTGCCCGTCGCGTCGTAGGCATCGACTGCGAGCTCGAGAGTCTCACCGTCGGAACGCAGAATCTTCCCCGTTACCAGCACGTCGGTGGCCTCGGTGCGGCCCGGAATGACGCGTACCGCACCCCAGTGCCCGGTCCGCTGCATGGTATTCTTCAAATGAACCGGAATGTATCGCGCCTCGCTCTTACGAATGTCGGGGTAAACGCCTTCCTCCTCCTCGTCGCCCTCTTCCACTTCGGTACCAGGATTGAAAGTCTCGATGCCGACGTCCAGAAGATCGGATTCCGCCAACTCCTTGTCCGCCATGCTGATACTGGTGGGCTCGACGTCCTTGTGCTTGACACCACTGCAGGCGCCCAGCAGCACACATGCCAGGATTGCGAGGCACAAGCGGAGGAGGCGTTTCATCTCGGATGCACGACTCTACGGGCTGCGATTCTTGTACTTGCGATACTCATCCCAGAGTTTTGCACGTAGTTCCGGATCCTGCTCATTCTCGGCGGCTTCGCGCAACTGGCGGGCGACGATATCGTCGTCCTTTCCGTCCGGTATGTCCGGCGGCGTCGGGATGTTTCCCGTATGACGGCCGTCGCCGCTGGCGCCGCCGGCCGATGCCACCTGCTCATTGCCCTCGGCGCCCTCGCCGCCTGTTCCGCCCTGTTCTCCGGATTCAGCCTGTCGCTCCGATTCTCCATCCTTTCCGGAGCTACCGGCAGCGGATTCGCTACCGCTTTCTCCGCCCTCGCCACCGGACTCGCCGGCGGCCTTTTCGCCTTCGCCGCTACCGTCACCAGCACCGCCGGATGCGCCATCACCAGATTCCGGTTGGTCGCCGCTTTCACCCGCCGACGCCGAGCGAGATTTCTCCGCGAGCTCCTTCTGCTCGCGCAACAGCTTCTCGTCGAACTCTGACAGCGAGCTCCCGAGCTCGGCATCCAATAATGCGATCTTCTCATCATCCGTCTGTCCGCGGTCGAAATCGGTAGGCAACGCCGCCGCCCGTGGAGAACCGATGGCACCGTCCGTGCCCCTTCCCTCGAGATTTGCCACCAACCGACGCTGTTCGTCCACCATTTTACCCAGCCGGGCCAGGTAGTTCTCGAATTCTCCGATTTCCGTGGCCGACATCTGACTGTCGCCGAGCAGGGACTCGAAATCTCGACGCATGCGTCGTTCGGTTTCGGTGCGCAGACGCAACTCCTGGCGCGCTGCCTGGAGCTCTGCATCGCTGGCCGCCAACGCACCCGCGGGCAGCAAGCCGGCCACCAGCATGCAAGCCGCCAGCAGTGCAATGATTGAGCTATTGGTCATGGCTCGAATAGATAACAACACTCTGCTTCGACAGCACACCGGCGCCCGGGGTTTCCCGGGAGTCTCACCGGGTCAGGAGAGATGCACGGGGGCGCTGCCCATATACCCAAAGTAATCGCTTTTCGGCCGACAGAGAAGTGATGCGACCCACACATTAGGCCCGGGATGCACAGATCCCGGTTCTCGCGGTTGAAAATTTAGTTTCGACTCGCTACTATATTTCCATGCTGGAGCAATCCTCTTCGCCGGAACGAGCGGTGGCCGAGCTGGTAGAGCAGCTTGGCCATTGCGCCTGCTCGGACGCATTCAGCGCCGGGCTGAACCCCGCCCAATGGTCGGCTCTGCGCTATTTCGAACGCGCTAACCGCTTTTCCCGCACCGTGAGCGCCTTTGCCGCGTACCACGGCACCACCCGCGGGACGGCCTCCCAGACCGTCCGTGTCCTGGTGCAGAAGGGTTATCTGCGGCGACTGCCGGCGATGCATGATCAGCGCAGCTTTCGCCTGGATATCACGGAGCTGGCGCAACAGGAACTGGGTTCGGATCCTTTCGCCGAGTTCGTGAGTGCCGCCGGCACTCTGCCGCCTGAGCAGTGCTCGGCGCTGGCCCGGGGACTACGGGCCATGCTGGAGCAGGTCCTGGAAAAACGTGCCCGACGGCCCTTCGGCGTGTGCACCACCTGTGAGCACCTGGGCGCCTTGGACGATAAACGCGACGGGCGTTGCGGCCACCGCTGCCGGTTGCAGGACGAAGCGCTTGCAGAGCAGGAACTCGGCAGAATTTGTGTCGACCACCGCTGCCGGAAAAATCATTTGTCCGGCCAGACGAGATACA
>CAXMNG010000296.1:0-1447 GCA_964194585.1 Salibacteraceae bacterium
TTACCGGGCATCACCGGGGGACGCTCGATCATTGCGAGTCTATGGCCGTGGTCACGCGGCCACAATATAACCATTTGGATAGGCACGAACCGCCGCCGCCAGGCGCCACACAACCAACGAGTCGAGCATGTCAGTCACGGTGACCCTGAACCCCAGCGGCCATACCTTCGTGGTCGAAGAAGGCGAAACGATCCTGGAGTCCGCGCTGCGCTCGGGCCTTGCCCCCGAATACGGCTGCGCCAACGGAACCTGCGGCGAGTGCAAGGCACGCGTCGTTTCCGGCGAGCTCAGCGAGATCCGCTTCCACGACTACGTTATTGGCGAAGCCGAGAAACGCATGGGTTACGCCTTGCTGTGCTCGGCGACCGCCGTGCAGGACACGATCATCGAGGCGATGGAGGCAGCGCGCCCCGAAGACATTCCGATGCAGAAAGTCCGGGCTCGCGTGCACGGATTGGAGCGAATCCGAGAGGACCTTCTGATCGTCAATCTCAGAGTTCAGCGCGGACGGATTTTGAGATTCCTGGCCGGGCAACACGTCCAGCTGACACCAAAGGGGCTCGCGCCGAAGAAGGTACCCGTGGCCAGCTGTCATTGCGACGGATTGAACCTGCAGTTTCACCTGCGGCGCGATAGCGACGATGCATTCTCCGCGCATGTGTTCGAACGGCTCAAGACCTCGGACAAGCTGGACGTGGAAGGGCCGTGGGGAACATTCACGTTGCAGTTGGACAGCACACGGCCAATGATCTTTTTCGCCTACGACACCGCGTTCGCGCCGATCAAAAGCATCATCGAACACGCCATCAATCTGGAGCTGCCCCAGGAGATGCATCTCTACTGGTGCGTGCCGGGGGACAGTCCGCCCTACATGCACAACTACTGTCGGTCATTGACGGACGCGCTGGATAATTTTTCCTACCATGCGGTCACCGAAGTTTCGACATCCGCCGAAGTGGGGGCGAAGCGCATCATCGCGGATCATCCCGATCTGAGAGACTTCGACATTTACCTGGCGGGCCCCGACGAATTCATCGGTCCGGGGTCGCGCATCTTTCTCGATGGCGGATTACCAGGGGACCGGCTGTTCCAGTATTCAGCGCTCACGCGAGGGCGTGAACCCGCACGCGAATAGTCCACCGCTCACGCAGACGGCTTGTGCGTCGTCTTGAACAAGTTATCCATACTCGCGGACAGTTTTTCGCTCACATCCGGAGCGGCGACGGTCATGACCTGGTCCATTACCCAGCGATTTGTCTGGCTGTCCCCCATCACCGCCAACACACGGCTTCCGAAGAAGCGCAGAAAATCGAAGCCCGGTTCGCCGTCACGAAAGCTCAACCCGGCATACTCCCCGATACGTTCGTTGAGCAAATCGATGAACGGCCGACGATAGTTTCCGGGGCCGGCAATATCCACAAGATTGTCCTGAACATGGTCCGCCAGC
>CAXMNG010000297.1:0-2771 GCA_964194585.1 Salibacteraceae bacterium
GACGGCTACGGGATGCTGGCGGTCACGTTTACCCACGTCGGCAGGCTCGACGAGGCCATGGCCGCGGTAGAGCAGTCTAAGCAGCTCAATCCCCACTTCTCCTACGTCATCCTCTGGGTCGAGGGCCGGATTCTCTTTCTCATGGGGCGTTATGACGAGGCCGCGGCGAAGCTCGAAGAGGCGGTGGCCCGCAACCCGGTCTTCGATCAAGGGCACATCACGCTGGCTGCCATCTACGGGCAGATGGGGCGCATCGAAGATGCCGAGTGGCAGGCCGACGAGGTGCTCACGCTTCAGCCGGATTTCACTATTCGGTCGGATCAGAGTACCCAGGGCTTCCGGGTGGCCGAGCACGGGCAACGCTATGTCGAGGGACTGCGCCGCGCGGGGCTTCCGGAGTAAGTAATGTGACCAAGAGACTACGGTTGAATGCGGCGAGGTGCGGCGCCCGCCGGAGAAAGGTGCCAGAAAGGTGCCGGGGCCGATATGTTTTGGGTCGATATGTTTTTAATGGGGCAGCGGTTACGAACTTATCGGCCCCGGCACCATTCTTGCCACCATCTGGAGGCCGGACATGATCTTTCGGCAACTTTTCGACAGCGAGTCCTGTACCTATACCTATCTGATCGGAAGTCGGCGTGGCGGTGACGCGCTGCTGATCGACCCGGTACTGGAGAAGGTGGATCGCTATATCCAGCTCCTCGAAGACTTGGGCTTGAGACTCGTCAAGGCCGTCGATACCCACGTACACGCAGACCATGTCACGGGCCTGGGCGCGCTGCGTGATCGCACCAAGTGCATTACGATCATGAGCGAGCACAGCGGCGTCGACGTCGTTTCCATGCGCGTCTCCGACGGCGACAGCATCGACATCGAAGGCATCAGCCTGGGAGTGATGTACACGCCCGGGCACACCGACGATTCCTGCTGCTTTATTCTGAACGATCGCGTGTTCACCGGCGATACACTGTTTATAAGAGGAACCGGGCGCACGGATTTCCAGCACGGCGATCCTGCCGATCAGTACCATTCCATATTCGACAAGCTGCTCAAACTGCCCGACGAGACCCTGGTCTACCCGGGGCACGATTACAAGGGTGACACGGTCAGCACCATCGGCGAGGAGAAAGCCTGCAATCCACGCTTGCAGGTGAGCTCCGTGGATGAGTACGTGGAACTCATGAACTCGCTGAACCTGCCGAATCCGAAATTAATGGATGTAGCGGTACCCGCCAATCTGAAGGTCGGCCTTTCCCAGGACGCGATCGAGGAGCGTGGGTGGTCGCTAACCTGCCCGCAGGCGCTGGACAAGCTCGGCAGCTCGGAAGTCGTTCTGGTGGATCTCCGCGATCAAAGCGAGCGAAACCGACACGGCGTCATTCCCGGCTCCGTTCACGTCCTCTATTCGGATCTCGAGGCGAGCGTGAAGCCCGGCGCGCTGCTCCACGAGCTTGCCATGGCCACGGACAAGCGCCTGGTATTCTATTGCGCCTATGGCGAGCGCTCGGCGATGGGCGTGCAGACAGCACAGGGTGCAGGCCTGACGAACAGTTGCCACATAAAGGGTGGCCTGGACGCATGGAAAAAGATTGACGGCCCACTGGATCAGAACCAGGATTGACCGGCGCTCAGACCCTCGTAAGGAAGAAGGGAAAGGGCCCCGGTCCCTTTTCCCCACTCTCCAGGAGTACATCGTGCGCCGCATGGCACGGCCGCAGTTCGCCAACGCCCGCTCCATTCGCAACGCGCTCGATCGCGCGCGCTTCCGTCAGGCGAGCCGGCTATTCGATTCCATGAGCGGCAAGCGCATCAGCAAGGAAGACCTGATGACCATCTCGGTGGAAGACATCCGCGCCAGCCGGGTGTTCGACGATGACGGGGAAAACGACGCCGACGCTGAATAGGCGAATCACTCGAACTCCATGGCCCGGTAGATACGGCCCGCGTTGAGGCGCGCCAGCTCGTCGAAGGTATCCAGGTGCGAGTAAGCACTCTGATCGATGGAGTAGGCGTCCTGCAGGGTGCCGTCGTCGTCGAGGACCTTGGCTACCTCGCCGCGCATGTAGCGTAGATAGTCGACGGTGTACCTGGTCACTTCGTCCATGGTGGTCGGCCCGCCATGACCGGGAATGACCGTTTCCGCGCCGAGAGCCGCGAAGGTGTCCCAGGTCTCGATCCAGGCGGCCGTATCCGTGTGCTCGAAGACTGGGAGCAATCGTTCGTGGAAGGCCATGTCACCGGAGATGACGAGCTTGCGCTCGGGCAGCCAGACGACGATGTCGCCGGGGCTGTGCGTCGGACCGAGTCTGAGCAATTCGATGCGCTCGCCGCCCAGCGCGATGGTGTACCCGTCCTCGAAGCTAACGTCCGGGCGCGTGAGCTCGGTGCCCATGGCCTTGTCACGGTTGCGCGTACGCATAAGGTCGATGACCTCGTGGCCGTACTCCTCGATCTCGTGCAGCGTATCCTGGTGGGCGATGACCACGGCGCCCTGCTCCTGCCAGTAGTTGCTACCGAGCATGGCGTGCCCCTGGCCATTCTCGAGCACGACATATTTGACCGGCTGGTCGGTGATCTTCTTGATCTCGCGGTGCAGGGACTGGGCCAACAGATAATTGTCGCCGGCGTTCACCACCACCACGCCCTCGCCGGTGACGATGAACGACAGATTGTTGTTGTGGCCCGAGTTTTCGAAGCTGGGCGGCGCCGTCGCGCCGATGGCCGACCACACACCGTCGATCACTTCCACCGGCAGCCGGTAGAGCATGGTA
>CAXMNG010000298.1:0-21555 GCA_964194585.1 Salibacteraceae bacterium
GCACCTTTTTATTTTTTACCTTTTTAGAGAAGTTGTCGTGACTCTCTTTAAAGCAATTTCTTTACCGCGGATCCCGCGGTCACTTCGCCCTTGCCGGTGTAGGCTTCGTGATTCTGCTCGATGTCCTCGAGCTTGTAGCGGTAGTTGACCATCAGGCCGGCGGATTGCGCCAGGCCGCGGGCAGAGGTGTCGGCCAGCCAGTCGATGCGTTCGATTCTGGCACCGTTGGAAAGATGAAAGTGCGCGACGCGGTTGCGGGCGCGCTGCCCGTCGCGGGATTGCACCAGATAGCGTGCGCACAGGCGCATCAGTATCGGCTCCAGCACGGACGTGAGATCCGTTCTGCTCATCCAGTCCGGTTGCTCCAGTAACGATTCGATCGCCTCCACGGGGTCCGCCGCGCCGGTAACAGCCTGCAGCGATTGAAATTCGCCGTCTTCGAACAGCGCGATCTGCCCACCATCCGAGTGTTCCCGCACCCAGTCGCGAAATCCGGGGACCGGCGAAAGTGTCGCGAATGTCTTGAGATTCGGCAGCTCCCGCACCAGATCGTCCACCACGCGCTTGATGAGGAAATTCCCGAAGTTGATGCCGGCGAGGCCCATATGGCAATTGGAAATGGAATAGAAAGTTGCCGTGTCGGCGTCTTCCGGGTCGCCGGGAGGCGCGTCTTCGTCCAATAGCCCTTGCACATTGTCGGACATGCCTTCGACCAGAGCCACTTGGACGAAGATAAGCGGCTCGTCGGGCATGCGCGGATGAAAGTAGGCGTAGCAGCGGCGATCATCACCGAGGCGGTTCTTGAGATCGTCCCAGGACCGGATGGCGTGCACCGCTTCGTACTCGATGAGTTTCTCCAGAAGCGTTGCCGGTGTCTCCCAGGTGATGCGCTTCAGGTCCAGAAAGCCGATGTCGAACCAGGAGGCGAGCAGCGCATGAATATCGGCATCCAGTGCTTGCAGGCGTATGTCCTCCGCCGCGAACATCATCAGCTCGGCGCGCAGGTCCACCAGAAACTTCACGCCCTGGCTGAGCTCGTTGAATTGGCTCAATAGCTTGACCCGGGGGGGCACCAGCGCCTCGCGCAGGTAACTCTCGGCGCGCCGCCGCTCGGCCTCGTCTCCGGCTTCCTGACGCGCCTGGATGGCGGTGTCCACCGCGGTCGGATCCACGTCGTAGCCCCGCGCCAGTATCTCCAGGAAGCGCCGTCGCCCTGTGGGGTCGAGCACCAGATAGGTCTCGCCCAGCTCCGCCGCGCGGGCCCGGGCCGATACCTGGCCTCCACGGGCTTCCAGACAGGCGTCGATCTGCTGGCGCAGGCGATCGGCGTCGGCATCCGGTAAATCCGGAGCAACCCCGTCTTGCAATGGGCTCCGATCCATGCCGCCCAGACGCCAGGCGCGGCGGAATCGCCTCAGAGTGCGGTCCAGTATGCCCGGTGCGTGGTCGTTCATTTCCACCGATCTCCATGGGTCGGATCAGCGGACCCATGCTCTCCATATTAGCGGTCGTTGGCAGCAGAGTTGTGACACGCGGCCCAGAAGAAGAGGTCGCTCCATCTTCAAGAATGAGTCCACTCCGCAGCCCGTTTTTCGAGAAAGGCGCGCATGCCTTCGCCCCGGTCGTGCATGGCGAATGCCGAGTGAAACAGACGGCGTTCGAACTGCAGGCCCTCGGCGAGAGTGGTCTCGTAGGCGCGATTGATGGCCTCCTTGACCATGTAAAGGGCGGGGCGCGACATGCTGGCGATCTCCGCGGCCAGCTTCATGGCCTCGACCAGCAAGACGTCGACGGGGTATACGCGGCTCACCAGGCCTGCGCGCTCGGCCTCCTCGGCATCCATTGTCCGCCCGCTCAAACACATGTCCATGGCTTTGGCTTTGCCGACGGCACGAATCAGGCGCTGGGTGCCGCCTATGCCCGGCAGCACCCCGAGCTTGATCTCGGGCTGACCGAAGCGCGCATTGTCGGCGCACACGATCACGTCGCACATCATGGCCAACTCGCATCCGCCGCCCAGCGCGTGCCCGGACACGGCGGCGATCATCGGTTTCCGGCACTTCGATACCCGCTCCCAGTAGGGTGCGAAATGATCCGACATGTACATGTCGATGAACGTCTTCTCTACCATCTCCGAGATATCGGCGCCGGCCGCGAATGCTTTGTCGTTTCCAGTCAGGACTATGGCGCCGATGGCATCGTCCCTCTCGAAGCCGTCGACGGCGTCGGCGAGCTCCGCCATCATGTCGTGATTGAGAGCATTGAGCACTTTTGGTCGGTTCAGCGTCACCAACGCCACCGCGTCTTGAACCGACGTCAAAATGTTCTCGTATTTCATTTGGCAGGACCTCCTCTGGCTTTGCCGCTCACTCCATCATAAGCGCCACCGGCTGGCGGATGCACGAGAGCATCATTTGGGGTAAAAAGTACCTGTAGTTGCCGGCCGGAAGGCTTTGTTGCAGCGCACAATCTAAGCTATATTGCATAACAAGTCACTAACGCGGGAGTCGGCCGATGACCAGTCGCTACGATGATGTTCATGCGCACTCCATCAGGGACCGGGAGGCATTCTGGGGCGCGGTGGCGGAGGACGTGCACTGGTACAAGAGCTGGGACTCGGTGCTGGACGACAGCAACAAGCCCTTCTACCGCTGGTTCACGGGCGCCGAGGTCAACACCTGCTACAACGCTCTGGACGTGCACGTGGAGAACGGCCGCGCCGACCAGGCGGCGCTCATTTACGACAGTCCCGTCACCGATACCATCAAGACTTTCAGCTATCGCGAGCTTCGCGACAAGGTCGCGAATTTTGCCGGCGTGCTGGCGGCCCAGGGCGTCGGCAAGGGCGATCGCGTCATCATTTATATGCCGATGATTCCCCAGGCAGTCGTCGCAATGCTGGCGTGCGCGCGGCTCGGCGCGGTGCACTCGGTGGTGTTCGGCGGATTCGCCTCCAACGAGCTCGCGGTGCGCATTGACGACGCGCAACCAAAAGTGATCGTATCGGCATCCTGCGGTATCGAGCCGGGGCGAATCGTCGATTACAAGCCGCTGCTGGACAACGCCATCGATCTCGCCGGGCACAAGCCGGACAAGTGCATCATCGTGCAACGCGCGGCCAAACAGGCCGAGCTCATCCCCGGCCGCGATCTCGACTGGAAGGAGCAGATGGAGGCCGCCACGCCCCATGATTGTGTGCCCGTGGCCGCCACGGACCCGCTCTACATCCTCTACACCTCGGGAACCACCGGCGAGCCCAAGGGTGTGGTGCGCGACAACGGCGGCCACCTCGTTGCGCTCAAATGGAGCATGAAGAACATATACGGCGTCGAGCCTGGAGAAGTGTACTGGGCGGCCTCCGATGTGGGCTGGGTCGTGGGCCACTCTTACATCGTTTATGCACCGCTGTTCAACGGAAACACGACGGTTCTCTTTGAAGGTAAGCCTGTCGGCACACCGGATGCCGGCGCATTCTGGCGTGTGATCGCCCAGCACGAAGTGGCGGTCATGTTTACCGCGCCCACCGCGTTTCGCGCCATCAAGAAAGAGGACCCGGAGGGTAAGCTCATCGGTGACTACGATCTCAGCCGCTTCCGAACGCTGTTTCTCGCCGGCGAGCGCACCGATCCCGATACCTTGCACTGGGCGGAAGACAAGCTCGGCGTACCGGTCATCGATCACTGGTGGCAAACCGAGACCGGTTGGTCGATCTGCGCCAACTGCATCGGCATCGAGAAGATACCGGTGAAGCAGGGATCCCCCAGCAAGGCGGTGCCGGGTATGGATGTGCGCGTGCTCGATGACAACGCCAAGCCCGTGGAGCCGGGCGACGTCGGAGCGCTGGTGATCAAGCTTCCCCTTCCACCGGGCACCTTTCCGACCCTGTGGAATGCGGACGAGCGTTTTATCGAGGCCTACCTGTCCGAGTTTCCCGGCTACTACAAGACCGCAGACGCCGGCTTCATCGATGAAGACGGCTACGTGTTCGTCATGTCGCGCACCGACGACATCATCAACGTGGCCGGACACCGGTTGTCTACCGGCGCTATGGAAGAAGTGCTGGCGGCACATCCGGATGTCGCCGAGTGCGCGGTGGTGGGTGTCGCGGATCAGCTCAAAGGCCAATTGCCGGTGGGTTTTCTGGTGCTCAACGCCGGTGTCGACCGCGCGGAATCAGAAATCGTCGGCGAAGTGGTGAAAATGGTTCGCGGTGAAATCGGTCCGGTGGCGGCTTTCAAGATCGCAACGGTCGTGAATCGACTGCCCAAGACCCGGTCCGGGAAGATCCTCCGTGGTACGATTCAGAAGATTGCCGACGACGTGGAGTGGAAAATGCCGGCGACCATCGACGAACCGGCTGTTCTCGACGAGATCACGGAAGCGCTGCAGGGATTGGGCTACGCACGAGAAGCGTGATCCGTCGATTCAGGAGGTAAGCGATCATGACGGAGTTCGAAAAGCCGTCTCTGGACGACTGGGCGGCGCGCGCGGTCGAGGAGTTGAAGGGACGGAATGTCGATGAGCTCGTGTTGCCGACACCGGAAGGTATCGACGTAAAGGCACTCTACACGGCTAAGGATCTAGAGGAGATCGAACACCTCGAGGAGTTGCCGGGATTCGCGCCCTTCATGCGCGGGCCGCGCGCCACCATGTACGCGGGCCGGCCTTGGACGTTGCGCCAATATGCGGGTTTCTCTACCGCCGAAGAATCCAATGCCTTTTTCCGCGGTAATCTCGAAGCCGGACAGACCGGCTTGTCAGTGGCTTTCGATCTCGCTACCCATCGCGGTTACGACTCCGATCATCCCCGCGTGGAAGGCGATGTGGGGAAAGCCGGTGTCGCCATCGATACCGTCGAGGATATGAAGATCCTCTTCGATAGCATCCCTCTGGATCGAATATCCGTGTCCATGACCATGAACGGCGCTGTGCTGCCGGTGATGGCCATGTTCGTGGTGGCCGCAGAAGAGCAGGGCGTTTCTCAAGAGCAACTGTCGGGCACCATACAAAACGACATCCTGAAGGAATTCATGGTCCGCAATACGTATATCTATCCGCCCGAGCCATCCATGCGCATCGTCTCCGACATCATCGGCTATATGGCCAAGCGCATGCCGCGTTTCAATCCGGTATCTATCTCCGGGTACCACATGCAGGAGGCGGGTGCGACATCCGTTCAAGAGCTCGCCTACACCATCGCCGATGGTATCGAGTACGTGCGCGCGGCTATCGCGTCCGGATTGGACGTGGACGAGTTTGCGCCACGACTGTCCTTCTTTTTCTGCCTCGGCATGAACTTCTTCATGGAGATTGCAAAGCTGCGTGCCGCGCGGGTTCTGTGGGCTACGTTGATGAAGCGTCATTTTTCTCCGAAGGACGAACGATCGATGTGCCTCCGCACCCATTGCCAGACGTCGGGTGTCAGTCTGACGTTCCAGGATCCCTACAACAACATCGTGCGCACCACCATCGAAGCCCTTGCCGGCGTGCTCGGCGGGACACAGTCACTGCACACCAATGCCTTCGACGAGGCGCTCGGGCTGCCAACTGAGTTTTCCGCGCGCATCGCGCGCAACACACAGTTGATACTGCGCGAGGAAACAGATGTTATGAAAGTCGTCGACCCGCTGGCGGGCTCCTATTATCTGGAGTCTTTGACGGCGAGCCTCATAGAGGAGGCGACGAAGCTCATCGATGAGGTGGAGTCCGCGGGCGGCATGACCAAGGCCGTGGAATCGGGTCTGCCCAAGCGCCGCATCGAGGAATCGGCCGCGCGCCGCCAGGCGCGCATGGACCGCGGTGAGGACATCATCGTCGGGGTCAATAAGTATGTGCCCGCGCAAGACTCCGATGTCGAAGTTCTCGATATAGACAACGCCGCAGTGCGAAACAATCAGATTGAGCGCCTCGAGCGGGTGAGGCAGGACAGGGACGAGAAACGGTGCCGCGAAGCGTTGCAGACTTTGACGTCCGGCGCCGGCGATCAGGCGAAAAACCTGCTCGCGCTCGCCATCGAGGCGGCTCGTGCCAGGGCGACGGTGGGTGAGATTTCCGACGCCCTGGAGCAGGTGTATTCACGCCACCGTGCGGTCAGCCATTCCATTGCCGGCGTCTACGGCTCGGCTTATGAAGGCGATGAGGGTTTCGCCAGAATTCAGGAGGAAGTGGCCCGCTTCGCCGAGGGCGAGGGCCGGCGGCCCAGGATTCTGGTAGTCAAGCTTGGTCAGGACGGCCACGACCGCGGCGCGAAGATAATTGCCACCGCCTTCGCCGATGTCGGGTTCGATGTGGATGTCGGACCCTTGTTCCAGACTCCCGAGGAAGCCGCCAAGCAGGCGGTGGAGAACGATGTACACATCATCGGCGTCTCGTCCCAGGCGGCCGGGCACAGAACCCTGGTTCCCCAGCTCATCGAAGCGCTGAAACGCGAGCGAGCCGGCGATATCGCCGTCGTATGTGGCGGCGTGATACCGCCGCAAGACTACAAGGCACTTCAGGAAGCCGGCGTAGCAGCCATATACGGACCCGGCACCAACATACCGTCCGCCGCAAAAGAGATCTTGAACCTGATAAAACGGCAGCGGTTGGTGGCGTAGGGAGAAAAAGGGGACAGATCTATTTATCGGGGGAAATGGGGACAGATCTATTTTCCCCCACACTCCACGAAAAGCCTTACTATGCAGCCAATGGAAAAATAGATCTGTCCCCATTTCCCCCGATAAATAGATCTGTCCCCTTTTTACTATCCCCTTTTTCCACCTCCAGGAGTTCCAATGCAAGAGATTCTTCGAAAGCTCGAGGAGAAGCGTGAGGCGGCCCGTCAGGGTGGTGGCGAGCGGCGCGTGGCGGCCCAACATGCCAAGGGTAAGCTGACGGCGCGCGAACGCATCGATCTATTGCTCGACGAGAGCAGCTTCGAGGAATGGGACATGTTTGTCGAGCATCGGTGCTCGGATTTCGGTATGGATGCACAAGCGGTCCCCGGCGATGGGGTCGTCACTGGCTACGGTACCGTGAACGGTCGGCTGGTGTTCGTTTTCAGTCAGGATTTCACCGTGTTCGGCGGGTCACTGTCCGAGGCCCATGCGGAAAAGATCTGCAAGATCATGGATCAGGCCATGAAAGTGGGTGCCCCGGTGATCGGTCTCAATGATTCCGGTGGCGCCCGTATTCAGGAGGGCATCGCGTCTCTCGGTGGCTATGCGGAGGTGTTTCAACGCAACGTGCTGGCATCCGGAGTGATACCCCAGGTGTCGATGATAATGGGGCCCTGTGCGGGCGGTGCCGTGTACTCCCCGGCCATGACCGATTTCATTTTCATGGTCAGGGACAGCTCCTATATGTTCGTCACCGGTCCGGAGGTCGTGAAAACCGTTACCCACGAAGAGGTGACTCTCGAGGAGCTTGGCGGCGCCATAACCCATTCCACTCGTTCCGGCGTTGCAGACGGCAGCTTCGAGAACGATGCCGAGGCGTTGCTCATGTTGCGCCGATTCATCGATTTTCTGCCCTCGAACAATCGCGAAAAACCGCCGGTGCGAAGCACCGAGGACGCGGAAGATCGCATTGAGCCGTCGTTGGATAGCCTGGTGCCGGATAATCCCAACACGGCCTACGACATCAAGGAACTGATCGTCAAAGTCGTCGACGAGGAGGATTTTTTCGAGCTGCAGGCGCGCCACGCAGAGAACATCGTCATAGGCTTCGCCCGCATGCGCGGCTCGACGGTGGGCATCGTTGCCAATCAACCTCTGGTGCTGGCCGGCTGTCTGGACATCAAGTCTTCCATCAAGGCGGCCCGATTCGTTCGCTTCTGCGATTGCTTCAACATTCCGATCGTCACATTCGTGGACGTCCCCGGCTTTTTGCCTGGTACGGCGCAGGAATACGGCGGCATCATCAAGCACGGTGCAAAGTTGCTCTACGCCTATGCCGAGGCGACGGTACCCAAAGTCACTGTGATCACCCGCAAGGCCTATGGCGGCGCCTACGACGTGATGAGCTCGAAGCATTTGCGCGGCGACGTGAACTTCGCCTGGCCGAGCGCCGAGATCGCGGTCATGGGGCCCAAGGGAGCGGTGGAGATCATTTTCCGTCAGGATCTGGACGACGAGGAGAAGATCGCCAGGCAAACAGAAGAGTACCGCAGAAAATTCGCGAACCCATTTATCGCCGGACACCGCGGCTATATTGACGACGTCATCCTGCCGCGCACTACGCGGCAGCGAATCTGCCGGTCTCTTGCCATGCTCGACAACAAGAAGCTCGAGAATCCATGGCGCAAACACGGAAACCTGCCCCTTTAGCATGTTCGGCAAGATACTTATTGCTAATCGGGGCGAAATCGCCTGCCGCATTATCAGGACGGCGCGCAAGATAGGAATCGCCACCGTCGCCGTGTACTCGGAAGCCGATCGCGGCAGCCTGCATGTGGAAATGGCCGATGAGGCCGTGTGCGTAGGGCCGCCGCCATCGACGGAAAGTTACCTGGCCGTAGCGCGTATCGTCGAAGCCTGCCGTTCGACGGGTAGCGACGCTGTGCATCCGGGTTACGGTTTTCTGTCCGAGAACGCCGCTTTTCCGGAGGCGCTGGCCGCAGCCGGCGTGACCTTTATCGGACCGCCGGTGGCTGCCGTCAAATCCATGGGCGACAAAATCACTTCGAAGCGAATCGCCGAGGAAGCCGGAGTCAACAGCGTGCCCGGTCACCTGGAGGCGCTGTCGGATGCGGACGAGGCCGTGGGGATCGCCCGCGACATCGGCTATCCGGTGATGCTCAAAGCGAGCGCCGGCGGTGGTGGTAAGGGAATGCGGGTTGCCAACGACGACGACGAATGCCGGGACGGCTTCGAGCGTGCGCGCAGCGAGGCGAGCTCGAGCTTCGGCGATGACCGGGTATTCGTCGAGAAGTTCATCACCGAGCCGCGTCACATCGAAATCCAGGTTCTCGCGGATACTCACGGAAACGCCATCTATTTGGGGGAGCGTGAATGCTCGATTCAACGCCGCCATCAGAAAGTCATCGAGGAGGCGCCGTCGCCGTTCGTCGATGCGGAAATGCGCGCCGAAATGGGGGCGCAGGCGGTCTCCCTGGCCCGGGCCGTCGACTACCATTCTGCCGGAACGGTGGAGTTTATCGTCAGTGCGGATCACAGCTTCTACTTTCTCGAGATGAATACCCGGCTGCAGGTGGAGCATCCAGTCACTGAAGCCGTGACGGGGCTCGATCTCGTCGAGCTCATGATCCGTATCGCGGCGGGTGAATCGCTGGAGATCACGCAATCCGACGTGAATATGAATGGCTGGGCAATGGAGTCGAGGATCTATGCCGAGGATCCAAGCCGGGGCTTTCTCCCTTCTTGCGGACGGCTGGTGCGATATCAGCCGCCGTCCGGGGATGATGTGCGGCTGGACAGTGGTGTTCGCGAGGGCGCCGAAATCCCGATCTACTACGATCCGATGATCGCCAAAATGATCACCCACGCTGATGACCGACCCGCGGCCATCGCGAGGATGCAGCTCGCCCTCGATGAGTTTTATTTGCGGGGCATCGCCCACAATATGAATTTCCTCGCCGCGATCTTCAAAAATCCCCGGTTCGCCGACGGGCAACTGAGCACGAGTTTCATCGATGAGGAATTCACCGGCGGCTATGATCCCGAACGAATGGACGAACAGGAGTGGCGTACGCTCGCGTGTGTGGCGGCCAGCGTGCATCAGCGCCTGGGGCGACGGGCAAGAGGGATCAGTGGTCGGATGTCGGCAGACGCCGTCGAGCCACCTCGGGATTGGGTGGTCAGCCACGGCGACAAGCGCAGCAAGGTGACGATTACGGGTGCCGGTGATTACGACCAGGTTCTCGTCGATGGTGCGTGCGCGAACGTGAGTACGAAATGGGTGCCGGGCGAGCGATTATTCAGGGGAACAATTGACGGAGACATCGTATGCGCGCAGATCGAACGTGCCGGCATCGGCTATCGGCTTTCCATGGGTGGGATCG
Organism: Salibacteraceae bacterium; assembly: GCA_964194585.1. Taxonomy (GTDB): domain Bacteria; phylum Pseudomonadota; class Gammaproteobacteria; order HK1; family HK1; genus JAABYT01. The sequence goes on from CAXMNG010000298.1 coordinate 10,001, forward strand.
TCGTCGAGGTCCTGGTTCTTTCACCGCGCGCAGCGGCGCTGTATGCGTTGATGCCTGCCAAGGAAGCCGCCGAGTCATCAAAGTTTCTGCTCGCGCCGATGCCGGGGCTTCTGGTTTCCGTTGCCGTGCAATCGGGCGATGAGGTAGATCCGGGTCAGGAGCTCGCCGTCGTCGAGGCGATGAAGATGGAGAACGTGCTGCGCGCCGACACGCAGAGAAAGGTCGCGTCGGTGCTGGTGTCCCCCGGAGAGAGCGTCAGCGTCGACCAGCCCATCATCGAGTTCGTGCAAGCGCCGATATAGATGAAGAAGTTGAAGACCGAAGACATTTCCGATCCTGTTAAGCTCGCGGAGGCGGTATTCGCCGGTGACCGACGTGCCCTGGCGCGGGCAGTGACCCTGGTCGAATCGTCGCGCAAAGATCATCAGGATCTGGCCGCGAAGCTGATGGAGCAGTTGTCTCCGTTCTCCGGGACATCCATTCGCATCGGAATATCCGGCGCTCCGGGCGTTGGTAAGTCGACGTTCATAGAGGCTTTCGGCAATCACCTGCTGGGCCTGGGCCATCGCGTCGCGGTCCTGTCCGTCGACCCGACTTCCATCCTGACCGGCGGCTCGATTCTCGGAGACAAGACGCGCATGCCGACGCTGGCGCGGGAGCAGGCAGCATTCATCCGGCCGTCGCCGGCTGGCGATACCCTTGGCGGTGTGGCGCGGCACACACGCGAAAGCATCGTCGTCTGCGAGGCCGGTGGATTCGACGTGGTAATCGTCGAGACGGTGGGTGTCGGGCAATCGGAGACCGCCGTGGCCGACATGACCGACATATTCGTGTTGCTGCTGCTGCCGGATTCCGGGGACGAGCTACAGGGTATCAAGCGCGGTATCGTCGAGCTTGCCGATCTGGTGCTGGTGAACAAGGCTGACGGAGAGCTCGAGTCACACGCGCAGCGCACCGCCGCGGAATACGCGAACGCGTTGCGGTTGATGCGTCCACGCTCACGCCACTGGGAAGTCCCGGTGCGCACATGCTCGGCGTTAACCGGCGATGGCGTACCGGAGGTTTGGTCGCTGGTGGAACAGTATCGGGAATCGATGGACGATAGTGGCGATCTCGCAGGCCGACGCGCCGAGCAGGCGCGCGCCTGGCTGTGGAGCGAAGTCTCGGCGCATCTCATCGACGCAGTCAAGACGGATGCCGAGGTAAAGAAACGATTGCCCGAGGTCGAGCGACTCGTAGCCGAGGGTACGCTCACGCCGGCGGCCGCTGCCCGGAGCCTGGTCGAAGTCTTCGTCGAAGGTGCACGAGCACCGGCTTCATCCAGTAGCCGGAATTCCGAGCGGCGGGCGCGCCGGTGATCGGCAGGCTGAATCATATCGCCATCGCGGTGCCCGATCTGGCGGCCGCCAGCGCCATCTATCGGGATACCCTGGGCGCGCGCGTCTCCGAGCCGGTGGAGCTGCCGATCCACGGCGTGATCACCGTCTTCGTGGAGCTCGCAAATACCAAGGTCGAGCTGCTACACCCTCTGGGCGAAGAATCGCCCATCGCCGCGTTCCTCGAGCGCCATCCCACGGGTGGGATGCACCACGTGTGCTACGAGGTGGAGGATATCCGTGCCGCCCGGGATCGATTGACGGCCTCTGGCGCACGGGTACTTGGCGACGGTGAGCCACGCATGGGTGCCCATGACAAGCCTGTGCTGTTTCTGCACCCGAAGGATTTCTGCGGCACGCTAATCGAGCTGGAGCAGGTCTAGCCCGCAGCAGGTACGATTTCATCTCCATCAGCTTTCCGGCAGATCGCGCACTATCCGCGGGTACCAGATCCCCAGCGTGATCGCCCGGGTCACCATGAGCACCATCAGCGCCGCCCATAGGCCGTGGTTTCCCCACAATGGCAGCAACAGCCAAACCGCTATCAGGAAAGCGGCCAGCGACAGGAGCATCGCGTTTCTCATGGCGACGGTACTGGTAGTGCCGATGAAGATACCGTCGAGCTGAAAGCTCCAGACCGAAACAATCGGCGCAATTGCCAGCCATGGCAGGAATTCCCCGGCCGTCGTCCTGACTTCGGAGATCCCCGTGACAAGCGCGACGATGGACCCGCCAAAGGCCGCGTAGACGAGGCAGTAGAGAACCGCCACCAGGCCTGCACACACGGTCGAAGCGTGGACCGCGTTCAAAAACGCCCGGCGGTTTCGGGATCCGAAAGCTGCTCCCGCGAGCGCCTCCACCGCGTGCGCGAATCCGTCGAGGCTGTATGCCATGAAGGTAAAAAAATGCATGAGCACGGCGTTTGCCGCGAGAACGATGTCCCCGAGTCTGGCGCTGGCGGAAGTAAAGTGGAAGAAGGCGAATATCAAGCACAAGGTACGCACGAAGATATTCAGATTGACGCTTAGAAGCGTTCTCAAGCGCGAGCGGTCGAACAGACGATACGACTGCCAGCGGCCATCCAGTCGCGAGAGAATCCTACGTATCAGGAGCAAACCGAAAACGGCGGCGCTGTACTCACTGATCAGCGATGCCGCCGCGACGCCTTCCACGCCCCATCCGAAGCCCATGACGAAAAGCAAGTCCAGCAGGACGTTCGTGATATTCAGAAGCAGCATCAAGGCGAGTGCGGCGCGGGTATTCTGGATTCCGATGACGAAACCGAGAACCACGTAGTTGACGAGCGCTGCCGGGGCAGCGAACACGCGCACAGCGTAGTACTGTTTCGCGAAGCCTTCTACCATGGCGCTGCCTTCCAGTGCCCAGAAGGCGAGTTCGCCGGCGGGGGCGCGAAGAATGAGGATGGCGAGCCCGAGGACGCCGGCGAGAATCAATGCCCGGGCGAGGGTTGCGCGAAGCTCGTCATAGTCCCGCGCCCCGATATCCTGGGCAACCAGCCCCGTGGTTCCCATGCGTAGAAAGCCGAAACCCCAGTATAGAAAGCTGAACACCACGGCGCCGAGGGCGACGGCCCCGATGAAAACAGGGTTCGGCAGGTGCCCGACTACAGCGGTATCCACGATGCCCACGAGGGGGACAGACACGTTGGACAACATGATGGGCCACGCCATCGACCAGACGCGGCGATACCAGCCGGCGCGGGTTGTTGGCAGGGTCGTATTCACCGGGCCTCGGTAGGCGGCCCGTCAAGCCCTGCGAAAGTAAGATTTCAGTGCGTTCAGGGTTCTATTGGAGACGTAGTAGTCACCATCGAGAATTTCCGTATGCGCCTTATTCCATTTTGTCGACGCATAATCCCAACCGATTAGAAATGTCTTTTTTTCGGAATCGCCGAGGATGCGCCGGAGCTTCCGGGTGACGACACTCTGAAAGTAGGAGAGCACTTTTGGGTCCCGATCGCCGGTTACCTTGAGGAGTTGCTTCACCGTTATGCGGCCATTGTTGCGGGCGAAAGCTTCGAGGCGCCGCCGATGATTGTCCGCCAGCCCGTGCATGAGCTGCACGGTGAGATCGCGATTGAGATCAATGGGTTCCCGCCACTCCTGCTGGCTCCGTCGTCGGCCCTCCCTGGCCTCCAGAAAGCTTCGACCCGCAAAGTGGCGGATGAGCTCCTTCTGTGTATCGGCCGAGAGGCGCCGAAAATCGCTGGCCTCGATGACGAGTCTCACGAGTTCTGTGCGGGCTAGCCCTGCTTGGCCACGAAGTGCTTGTATATACCGATCAGCTCTTCGGGTTCGAAATTGATGATCACGATTTCCTGGCCCGGCAGTACTTGATCCGGATTCCTCCCCATGCGGTTCTTCTTGAAATTATACACGTAGGATTCCGCCGCCTTTCTGTGAATCAACTTACCCAGAAAAGAACTGGTCCGATCTTGTAGCAGCTCATCCGCGTCGCGAGGAATATCGACCTTGTAGGTATTTACCTCTTTGCCGCGACGAATAGCCATGCCCTGGGCGAAGTTCGTCATTATTCCATCGTGAATAATCCCCCAGATCCCCTGATCGTCGGTATCACGCACCGTACGCACATAGAAAATGGAGTCCGGATTGTACTTGCCTTCGCGCATGAGCAGCTCGGCGATGGTGGCGGCCTCCAGGCGGTATGGTTTGGTGATGATTCTCAACTCCTGGTCAGGCGCGAGCGTCTTATCCTGTGCGATCTCCCCAGGGGTAGTTATCTCGAAGTACTGAATCGTCTTGACCACAGAAATGGGTTGGTCGGGGTTGGCGGCATAACGCTGAAGAACTTCACGCACGGTGAGCTCCCGTATTTCGTCGCCGTCGACGATTTTGACGATTTTGTTCAGATCGCCCCCTGCCTCGGCGATGATTTTCTCCGGCGTCACCGTTTCAATCTGTTCTGCCTCTCGGATGACAGTAATCGGAGTGTCCGGTTTGAGAGCCGGATTGCGTGCGAGGTCTTTCGGAGTCGTGAACTCGATGGCGGATTCGGGCAGCAGAGAGATTATCTGGTCCTTCGAAACGAAGTGGTCGGCGTTCTTCGCCGGGACCGGTTCGGCCTGGGTCTCGGTGAGCTTGGTGATGTAGGCTTTGGCCTGGCTTTCGACGCTGGGTGTCTCAACGGCCGTGGGTTGCGTGACGGCTTGGCCGGCGGATGCCGGGTCTTCGGCCAAGCGCCCCTCGCTGGTGAACAGGCTGTCCTGGAACAAAAAGCCCAGGACCGCGAGAACAACCGCGAGCGCGACGACGATCGATGCAGTGCGCATGGACTACCTCCTTCCGCCCTGGGGGACGGCCCCGTCACCGCAACCGGCTGGCGATGGCGGTCGCGGCGCCTCGTGGGATTTCTCCCATCTCCTCGCATCTCCCGCCACGGAGGTCAGGAGGTGCTACCGGTATGGCCGGCACGGCGCCGCGAATCGGCATCCATGATAGCCCATTTGGGCCGGCACACGAACCCATGAAGGATTAGCGCCACCTGCCCCACAGGCACCGTTGGAGGGTCCCACGCATGGGAAATCCCAGTATCATAGCGGCACTTCGGTTGACCACTGTACGAGGATGACATCACCATGACCGCGTTGTTTTCGAGAATCGGTTCCCCATTGCTTATTGCGGCGATCTGGCTGACAGGTTGCGCCGTCCCAGTCGACGAGGACAGCGGGGTGGCCGAGAGCGCCATATCGAAGTCCGTTCTGCGCGTTGGCGTGACGGCAAACTATCCACCCTTGGTGGACAAGGTGGGCGGCAAGCTGGTCGGTATCGAGATCGATTTCGCCAATGAGGTGGGCAAGGATCTCGGCAAGCGCATCGAATTCGTTGAAATCCCCTTCCCGCAGCTCATACCGGCGCTCGCAGGCGGAGACATCGATGTCATCATGTCCGGTATGTCCATCACCGCCGGTCGCAGGCAGCAGATATCGTTTACCGATCCGTACATGCAGATCGGGCAGATGGCCATTACGCGCATAGACGAAATTCAGAATCTCGGAAATCTGACCGCGCTGCTCAATGCTCCTATCACTGTCGGCTACGAATCGGGAACCACGGGTGAAAGCTTCGTCAAAACGAACATGCGCAACGCCAAGCCCCAGCCCGTCGCGTCCATCGATGCCGCCGTCGCGGCGCTCAGGAGTCGCGATATAGACGTCTTCATTCACGATGCTCCCACGGCCTGGCGCATCGGCAGCGACCCCGCCTTTCAGGATCTCATCGGGCTCTATTGGCCACTGACCGACGAGAGCCTCGCTTGGGGTGTGCGAATCTCCGACCAGGCGTTGCGCACGGCGCTGAACGACCAGATCGCGGCAATGAAAAAGGATGGACGGCTCGCCCGTATCACACGCGAGTGGATCAAGGTGCGAGTCAAGGTGAGGTGAGTGCCAGAAGAATTTCTCGCTGCTCCCCGCGTGCGCCGATTTTCGGCACGCCACGCCTGAATCTGGCAAAAATCGTTGAAGCCCTCGCGGAAACCGGTGCACTGGCGGTACCGTTGCTCGGTGACGAATGGAGGCTTTCGCTTTTGGATGCGGCACACGCCAGCCGCTTTCGTGCAGCCCGGCCGCTGGTGGGCAAAGGCGAACGCCTGGTGCGCCAGCGCATGGAAGTGTGCGAGCATTTTTCCGCTGACAGTGTCTTTCGCACACTCGCCGGGGAATTTCAGGCGCTCTGGGATGATCTGCTCGAAAACGTTTCACCCACTCCATTCACGGGGCGGCTGGTCTTCAACGATCTCATGCTGCAGAGATACAGCATCGGCGAAGTGGGCATCACGCCGCACCGGGACCGCACGGATTATCGAAATCTCGTGTGCCTGTTCATCCTTGAAGGCAAAGGGCGTTTCTACCTCTGTGACGACCGCGCCGGAAGTGGGGCACGGGAGATCCCCCACGTTGCCGGGGACGTCGTGATGATGCGGGCCCCGGGTTTCCAGGGGTCTGCCGAGCGCCCCTTTCATTTCGTGCGTGATATTCAGTCCCCACGCACCGTATTCGGTCTGCGCCAGGAACAGGCAGGGGACAACCCGCGAGGGGCAAATGGGGTTGCGCCGGTTCACGGGGTCAGCTAGGGTTTCCTCCTTTAACACCCGTACCGAGCCGATTCTCAGGCGTGGTCCGGCGAGGAGAGTTTCATGTCTGCCGACGAAGCAATTCGGGAACGTATCGGTGCTCTGATCGCGTCCGACCGCGCCGTGCTTTTCATGAAGGGTACGCGTGAGCAGCCGCAATGCGGATTCTCCGCCACCACCGTGGGCATACTGGACTCACTTCTGGCGGATTATGTGACTGTCAACGTGCTCGAGGATCCGGCGATTCGCGACGGCATCAAAGCCTACTCCGACTGGCCGACCATCCCGCAGCTCTATATCGACAAAGAGTTCACCGGCGGCTGCGATGTCGTCAAACAGCTGTTCAACACCGGCGCGCTGCATGAAGCGTTGGGCGTGGAAGCACCGGATCGGACACCACCGGAGATCGCGATCAGCGACGCCGCGGCCGAGGTCATGCGCAATGCGTTGCAGGGTCAGCCGGGAATGTCGGTGCATCTCTCCATCGACGGACGCTGGCAGCACAATTTCGCCCTCGGGCCGGCCGAGGGCCACGAGATAAAGACCGAATCGAACGGCGTGGTGATTCTCCTGGACGTCGGGTCCGCGCAGAAAGCACGCGGTCTCGAGGTGGATATGGCCGAGACGCTGCAGGGCACGGGCTTCGAGATCAAGAATCCCAACGCACCGGGTGCCAGCGCCCAGACCTGACACCCGGCCTGACACCATGGACAGGCCGCGCACGCTGACCATCGAAAACGGTCGCAAGGCGTCGCCGACTTTTTCCGAAAACGAGATGTCCGGACGCCTCGCGCGTTTGCGCGCCTACATGGCGCGTGAGCACATCGACGCCGTCCTCTTCACCTCGATCCACAATATCAACTACTTCGCGGATTTCGTTTACTGCTCCTTCGGGCGGCCTTTCGGTCTGATCGTGACGCAAGCGCGCTCGACTACCATCAGCGCCAATCTCGACGGTGGGCAGCCATCTCGACAGAGCTTCGGCGATCAACTCGCATACACTGACTGGCAGCGCGACAACTTCTACGTTGCGGTCCAAGAGCTGATTCCCCGCGTTCGCAGGGTCGGCGTCGAGCTCGATCATCTGAATGTGGAAAACCACGGGAAGCTGACCGTCGCGCTGGCGCCGGCCGAGCTGGTGGACATCGGTTCCTCCACTATGCGCATGCGCATGATCAAATCCGCCGAGGAGATCGCCCTCATAACAGAAGGTGCGCGTATTGCGGACATCGGCGGCTGGGCCTGTGTCGAGGCTATCGGCGAGGATGTGCCGGAGTACGAGGTTGCGCTCAATTCCACCGCCGCCATGGTGCGGGAAATCGCCAGTGCGTTTCCGCACACCGAGCTCATGGACACGTGGACCTGGTTTCAATCGGGCCTCAACACCGACGGTGCCCACAATCCCGTGACCACCAGACGCATTCGTCGAGGCGATATTCTCAGTCTCAACTGCTTCCCGATGATCTCAGGCTACTATCATGCCCTCGAGCGCACCCTGTTTTTCGATTCCGCGAGTTCGCGGGAGCTTGCGCTCTGGGAAATCAACTGTCAGGTGCACCGGCGCGGGCGCGAGCTCATCGCCCCCGGTGCGCGGTGCGCCGATATCGCCACCGAGCTCAACGAAATTTATCGTGAACACGATCTGCTCCAATATCGTACCTTCGGCTACGGCCACTCATTCGGTACGCTGTGTCACTACTACGGCCGCGAAGCGGGGCTCGAGCTCCGCGAAGACATAGAAACGGTGCTGGAACCCGGTATGGTGGTTTCCATGGAGCCCATGATCATGTTACCCGAGGGGCATGACGGCGCCGGAGGCTACCGCGAGCACGATATCCTCGTGGTTACCGAGGATGGCGCGACCAACATTACGAAGTTTCCCTTCGGGCCGGAACACAACATCGTCCGCAAGTGAGGTAGAATCATGGCTGAGTGCTTCAAGGTTGCTCTCGTACAGAACCGTGCTGGCGCCGATATGGACGCCAATATCGCCGAGTGCAGTGATCTGGTGCGCCAGGCTCACGACCAGGGCGCCGATCTGATTTGCCTGCCGGAAATGTTTTCCTGCCTGTATTTTGGCGATGGCGCGGTGGATGTGGGCCCGCATCCCGAAGACCGTCACCCGGCGTTGCAGCACTTCAGCAAACTCGCTCGCGATCTCGGCACCTGGATACAACCGGGTTCCGTCGCGGTCGAGACGCCTGCGAAGGGGCTCCGCAATCGCGCCGTAATGATGGACCCGACCGGCAACCTGGTAGCGCAATACGACAAGGTGCACATGTTCGACGTCGACCTCGCCGATGGAGAAAGCTACCGGGAGTCCGAAATCTTCGAGAGCGGCGACGAAGCGGTTCTGGCGCCCACGCCATGGGGCTTGGTGGGGTTGACGGTATGCTATGACCTGCGCTTCGCCTATCTCTACCGAAGCCTTGCCCAGGCGGGCGCGCGCTATTTGACCGTACCGGCGGCGTTCATGCGCACGACCGGTAAGGCGCACTGGCACGTGCTGTTGAGGAGCCGCGCCATCGAGACCGGCTGCTACGTGTTCGCCGCCTGCCAATGGGGGGGCCATGGTGACGCCGTGACCTACGGGCATTCCCTGGTCATCGCGCCCTGGGGTGAGGTGATCGCCGATGGCGGCGAGAGCGGTGGTGTCGTCGTCGTCGAGGTGGACCCGGCGAAAGTGGAGGAGGCCAGAGCGATGGTTCCGGCGCTGCGCCACGATCGCCCCCTGCGGTCACCGAAACCCGCACGCGTCGCCCGCGCCAGCGGTTAGCCGACTCGCTCCTACAGGATCAACGTACCGGGAATCCCGCCATCAGGCTGGCGATCGAATTGCCGCGCGCTTGTCAGTGTGGCCCTTCCAGCTCAATGGTTCCGGAAACCTGTACCGTTACCGATTGCACTCCCGGCTCGAGGGTCGGCGCCGTGACCCTGCTGCCCTCGGCCATCGCCGACATCACGCGCATGCGCACCGGCGCCGGCGAGGCGCCGGAGGTGGAGACGTCCATAGTCACGATTCGATAGTCCGATCGCCCCAGCTCGCCGGCAATCAATTTCCCGCGGCGCCCGAACCGATCCAGCGCCAGGGTAATCAGCTCGTCCTCCACGTCCCGCCGCACCTCAGGCGAGATGGTGTAACGCAATGACGCTACCGACAGGCGCTCTTGCAGCTCACCGACGAGGCGGCTGAGGGTCGTGACGTCGCTGCTTTCCAAGCGGATGGATTGGCGCACTCTCCAACTACTGATGCTTTTGTTCCGATAGACTGGCTCCTGCCGGTATTGCAGTGTCTGCACTTTGATGCCGCTGGATTGCCTTGCGACCTCCACCGCCCAGGCGATGGTTCGATTGACGTCGTCGGCCATGCTGGTCGGATGCTGGCCGTTGCGTTCGTGGTACATGACCACCACCAATGTATCGTTGTCGACTTCCTTCGTTGCGCTTACGCGGAAATTGATACGATCGTAGGTCGGGGCTGCGTCATGGGCGGCGGCCGACGTCGTTGCGATGGCTGCAGCAACGAGTGCGGCGAAAAGCTGCGGTTTGTGGGTCATGATTGTCAACCTCAGGCCGTGCCTTTAACAAAGTGCGCGCTCAGACGATCGACGGCCGCGTTGAGCACTTCGTCGCGCTTGCAAAAACAGAAGCGGACCAGATGATCGATGTCGTCGGAGGCGTAAAGAGCGCTGACGGGCACCACGGTGACACCTGCCTCGATGGTCAGATAGCGGCAGAAGTCCACATCGCTTCCGTCGAATCCCAGCGGACGGAAATCCACATTCATGAAATAAGTCGAGTGACAGGGCAACACATGGAATCCGGCGGCGCGCAATCCGCTGTCCAGCAGATCTCGTTTGGCCTGTAGACCAGCTCCGAGCTGCGTGTACCATTTCTGCTCATTGTCGAGTCCATAGGCGACGGCGCGTTGCAAGTTGGGTGGCGTCGTAAACACCAGAAACTGATGCGCTTTGGCGACAATGCTGAGCAGCGCAGGCGCCGCGGTGATGTACCCGACCTTCCAGCCGGTCATGGAGAAAGTCTTTCCAGCAGAGGCGATGCGTATGCAACGCTCGCGCATGCCGGGCAGCGTGATTAATGGAATGTGATCGCGGCCGTCGAACACCAGATGCTCGTAAACCTCGTCGCAGATGGCGTAGCAGTCGAACTTTTCCAGCAACTCGCCGATGGATGTGAGCTCGTCATGGCTGAATATCTTGCCGGTGGGGTTCATGGGCGTATTGAAAAGAATACATTTGGTCTTGTCGGTGAACGCGGCCTCCAGCCGGTCCCAGGGAATTTGCCAATCCGGTGGTTCCAGGCGCACCAGGCGGGGGTTGCCGCCGGCACGTTTCACCATCGGCAGGTAGCTGTCGTACAGAGGCTCGAAGAGCACGACATCGTCGCCGGGCTCCACCAGCGCCAGAATGCTCGCCGCCAGTGCTTCGGTGGCGCCCGAGCAGACCATGACTTCGGTCTGCCAGTCGGCCTCGAGGCCGTAGAAGCGCCCATCGTGGGCGGCCACGGCCTGGCGCAACTCCGGCACACCCATCATCGGCGGGTATTGGTTGGGAAACTCCCGCGTGGCGTTCGCCAGGGCATCCAGCATAGCGGCGGGACCTTCCTGGTCGGGGAAACCCTGGCCGAGATTGATGGTCTGGTGTTCCTTGGCGAGCCGGGACATCACCTCGAACACCGTCGTTCCGAAGCCTGCGAGGGTGCTATTGAATGCTCTCACGGTCTTCTCTCCATCTCGCCCACAGCGTTTTCGCCTTGGAACGGGTGCTCGCGCGTGCCGAGACTGCCCGAGTCTATCTCATGCTGGGTGAGCTGAGGACCTCCCGAGCCTACAAGACGCAAATCCCCGGTGACTACATCAACGGCCATTAAGTGGGGGGCATCTAATTGGGGACAGATCTATTTTCCAGGTGGACGGATCCCGTCCACCTGGAAAATAGATCTGTCCCCAATTAGATGCCTGCCCCCAATTAGATGCCCCCCACTTAATGGCCGTTGATGTAGTCACCGGGGATTTGCGTCTTGTAGGCTCGGGAGGTCCTCAGCTCA
>CAXMNG010000299.1:0-8440 GCA_964194585.1 Salibacteraceae bacterium
GTTGCCACTTTCGATGGCTTCCTCGTGGCTGGTCTGGAACTCTTCCACCTGCTCGGCGACTTCGCGCAGATCCTCGAAACACGCGATGTGGAAAAGCGCCTCTCCCTCCAGCACCAGGGGCAGATTGCTGCGTCCGATGACGATGCCGCCGAGCGGCGCACCTATCACGCTTTCGGCGTCGCCCACAGGCTCGGTAATGGTCCCCAGTTGCTCGTCCTTTTTGACGTGGGCGCCGAGGGACACAGTACCATTGAATATACCACTCGCCGGAGCCCGTACCCACGAACTGGAGCGCGCCACGAAGGGTTCGCGGGAGACCCGCTTCCTGCCCCGCGCCGGCGGCAGCATGTCGAGGCCCCGCATGACATTGAGAATACCCTGAACGCCGGCTCGAATGGAAAGCTCGTCGAATCGCAATGCTTCGCCTGCCTCATAGAGAAGCATGGGGATCCCACGGGCCGCCGTCGCTTCACGCAGGGATCCGTCACGCAGAACGGCATTTATGAGCACGGGAACGCCGAACAGGCGCGCCAGGCGCAACGTTTCCTCGTCGTCCAGATTGCCTCGCACCTGCGGCAGATTGTCGCGATGAATGGCGCCGGTATGCAAATCAATCCCGTGGGTGCAGCGCGCGACGATCTCGGTCATGAACAAATCTGCAAGGCGGGCCGCCAGTGATCCGCGGCCCGAGCCGGGAAACGAGCGATTCAGATCACGACGATCCGGCAGATAACGGGACCGATCGATGACACCGTACACGTTGACGATGGGCACTGCGATTATGGTGCCGCGGATGCGGGAAAGCGCACGGCGTCTCATCAGCCGGCGGATGATCTCAACACCGTTCAACTCGTCGCCGTGCACTGCCGCACACACGAACAAGCTCGGGCCTGCGCGTTTTCCGCGTCGGACCTGCACGGGCATGGTCATGGGTGTTCGGGTATAGAGTTCCGGGAGCGGCAACTCCAGTGTCACACTGCTACCCGGAGGGATATCCTCCCCGTTGATGCGAAGTTCCTCCACCACTCTGCCTATCCCTTCCCGCGCGTACGAGTCCTGTGGGGCTTGGCATTCTTTTCTATGAACTGGATGATCAGATCTGCGACATCCTTGCCCGTGGCGGTTTCAATCCCCTCGAGTCCCGGCGACGAATTCACCTCCAATACCACCGGACCGTGGTTGGATCGCAACAGGTCGACACCCGCAACGTTCAGTCCCATTCTCTTTGCCGAGCTCACGGCCGTCGAGCGCTCCTCCGGGGTCAATCGAATGAGCGATGCCGTGCCGCCGCGGTGCAGGTTGGAGCGGAACTCGCCCTCTTTCGCCTGTCGTTTCATGGCCGCCACGACCTTGGTGCCGACGACTAGACAGCGTATGTCCGCACCACCCGCTTCCTTGATGAACTCCTGAACCAGAAAGTTGGCATCCAGGTTGCGAAACGCTTCGATGAGGCTTTCCGCCGCCTTGTGCGTTTCCGCGAGCACCACGCCCTTGCCCTGTGTGCCTTCGAGCAGCTTGACGACCAGCGGCGCACCGCCGACCAGCTTGATCAGATCCTTGGTGTTATCCGGTGAATGCGCAAATCCTGTCAGCGGCAAGCCGATCCCGGCGCGGGCCATGATCTGCAATGCGCGCAGCTTGTCCCGGGAACGGTTGATGGCCACCGATTCGTTCAGCGGATAGGCACCCATCATTTCGAACTGCCTCAGAACGGCGGCGCCATAAAAGGTCACCGATGCGCCGATGCGGGGAATGACCGCATCATAGGGTTCCAGCTCCTTTCCCTGATAGTGAACGCTCGGACGATGCGCAGCAATGTCCATGTAACATTTCAAAGTGTTCAGCACTTCGACCGTGTGATCGCGTTGTTTACAGGCCCCTACCAACCGCCTGGTCGAATACAGCGAAGGATTGCGTGACAGAATCGCGATCCGCATTGTGTTTCGCCTCCCCCCTCTTCAATGCGCGTACATTGAATGGCTAGTCCCCGGAATTCGGCCCTGGATTGCCCGCAAGATAGGAAGATGCCGGGTTAACGACGAACCTTTTCTTTATGGCCATGCGGCCGAGCAGCATCCTGAAACGCATCGTATCACGGTCGGTTAGCGTGATCTCGATGGGCCAGGACTCGTCACCGATGACAACTGTCGTCTCTATAACGTACCTCTGCTCGCGATGCCCGCCCGAGTCCGTGACGATGCGCCGGTCGAGCACATCCGCCGTGCAGACGCATTCGCGACTGGTACGCCTCTGCAGAGGATGGATCCCGAATCGAACACGCTGTTTGCCGCGACCCGCGAACGGCTCGAGATAGAAGGCATGCAGCGCGGAGGAACGCGCGCCCGTGTCCACCTTGCACTTGATCCTGGAGATCCCGAGATCGGGCAGCGCCGCCCACTCCCGCCAACCCAGGACCGGTAGCGACTGAGATTTTCTGTTCATGGGTCCAGCCAGAGTCAGCGCAACCGACGCGAAAGGCAATCGCTCAGACCGAGCGTTCCCGATTCTGCGAGCTGAAAATCGTCACGCCAGGCTGCTTGCTGCGGTCTGGCGGCAGCCGGCAAGCGTCCGCATCGAACTCCACCCAGCGCGCCGGCTCTCCGCGTATCATCCGGCCTTCGTGTGACGTCTGCGAAGGCCGCGAAGTCAACGGCAAGGCGTCGGCGGCGGTGCAGGTATGCAACAGTAAAGGCCGGCCTCGGTCGCTCGTATTGGGCAGCGACCCATGGACCGTGCGGCAATTGTGCACGGTCACGGAGCCCGCGGGGCCAGTCAACCACTCGACCTTGTCCAAGTCCACGCGCCGGAGCGCGTCTTCGCCGATGTGACCCACCCATTGGTCGTGCTCGTCGTACTGGTCGTGGATCTCCCCCTTGTGACTACCGGGAATTACCCCCATGGGACCCATCTCGTCGTCCACGTCGCTCAAGTAGAGTCCGAAAGCGGCGACACTGTAATTGGTATGGGGATAGAACTGGATGTCTTGATGCCACTTGATCTCCTCGCCACCCGACGACCATTTAAAGTTGAGCTTGGAGTGATGAAACTTGAAGGCCGGACCCAGAAGATCCTCCGCGACATCCGCCAGCGGTCCCTGACTCACGTACTCCCAGAAAAGCGGGTGGTGCTCGGTGGGATCGATGAGACGACGCAAGCGCGGATTCTCCGCGCTGTGGGTGGGCTCCAAGGCCAACGTGGTGTTGGATTCCGTGAGCCCACGGCTGCGCTCGATGAACTCGTCGCTGACGTCCCGGAGGCGATCCAACCACTGGCGGGAGACGAACCTTTTCAGCAGCAGATAGCCGTTCTCGAAGTAGAACTCGCGCTGCTCATGGCTCAAAACCAGAGGTGGTCTCGCGAGAATTTGCTCGGATTTCATTGCGTTTCGATCGCGTGGAGCAGATTCACTTCATAGGAGTATCGCCCGGATTTGTCAATCGCGCCTTGCCACCGTGAAGGCGACCTGTCGATAATGCCCGGATACAGCACCTGGCGGGACCTATGGAGCCGCACATCCACGTCATCACCCTCGCCGTCGCCGACATGGATCGGGCGACGCGTTTCTACCGGGACGGACTCGGCCTGCCCATCCGCGACGACAAGCCGCCGGTGGTCTACTTCCAGCTGCGGGGAACCTGGCTCGCGCTGTTCCCAAGAGACGCCCTGGCCAGCTACGCCAATGTCGCAGCCGATGGTCAGGGCTTCAGCGGAGTCACGCTGTCCTCCAATGTCGCTTCCAGGGAAGAGGTGGACCAGACCATGAGCGCCGCCGAGAAAGCCGGCGCCACCGTCGTGAAAGCACCCCACGAAGTCGGCTGGGGCGGCTACACGGGCTGGTTCTCCGATTTGGATGGTCACTTGTGGGAAATAGTCTGGAACCCGCGACCGTTCATCTCGTAGATTCACTCGCCCCACCGGGGGGCAACATCGATCTCCAAACCGATTTGGTCGAGCATTCTCATGCACGTCTGATCGACGATATCGCCAACTTTTCCGGGCCGCGAGTAGAAGCTCGGCACGGGCGGAAAGATCACCGCGCCCAGGCGTGAAAGCTGTGCCAGGGTCTCCAGATGTCCCGTGTGCAGTGGCGTTTCGCGTATGCAGACGACCAGCAGGCGACGCTCCTTGAGCATCACGTCGGCGGCGCGGCTGATGAGATCGCCGGTGTTGCCGGCGGCGATGTTGGACGCCGTGCGAATGGAGCACGGGGCGATGAGCATGGCACGCACGCGAAACGAGCCCGAGGACGGCGGCGCGGCGATGTTGGCGGGCGCGTGAACGGCGTCGGCCAGTTTCTCCACGTCGTCCGCGGCACGATCGCATTCGGCGGCCAGCGTCACGCGGCCCGCCTTGCTGAGAATCAGGTGAGTTTCCACGTCCGGCAGCGGGCGCATCAGCTCGAGCAGACGCACGCCGTAGATGGATCCGCTGGCGCCGGTGATGGCTACCAGGACCCGTCGCCTGTCGTTCGCGGCCGGTGTTTCGGCGCTCATAGCTCATGCCCCGGGGATCGATGCCGATGGCGCCGTGGCCCGTGAGACCGGCGCCGGCAAGATGATACACTGGCCCGATTACAACGACACCCACGGGAGGATACGGACATGGCCAGAGCAATGAGCGAGACAGACAACTTGCCTCGTCAACAGATGCTCATCGACGGTGAGTGGACCGAATCCGCCTCCGGGGAGTACTTCGAGAGCTTCGATCCCTATACCGCCAAGGCCTGGACGCTGATACCCCGGGGCAACGCAGACGACGTGGATCGCGCGGTGCAGGCAGCCCATCGCGCATTCACCTCTGGCGACTGGCCGAAGATGCACGCGTCCCAGCGCGGCCTGCTGCTCAGAAAGCTCGGCGATCTGATCGCCAGGGACGCGGAAGCGCTCGCCGCCATCGAGGTGCAGGACAATGGCAAGCTCATCAGCGAGATGGCGGGCCAGCTCAAGTACACGCCCCAGTGGTACTACTATTACGGCGGCCTGGCGGACAAGATCGAGGGGGCGGTGATCCCCACCGACAAGGATGCCTTCAACTACACGCGCCACGAGCCCCTGGGCGTGTGCGCCGCCATCACCCCCTGGAACTCGCCCATTCTGCTGTTCGGACTCAAAGTAGCGCCGGCCCTGGCGGCGGGCAACACGCTGGTGGTCAAGCCTTCCGAATACACCTCCGCGTCCACGCTGGCGCTGGTGAGGTTGTTCGAAGAGGCCGGCTTCCCGAAGGGCGTCATCAACGTGGTGACCGGATTCGGACCCGAGGCCGGTGAGCCACTGGTGAAGCACCCGCTGGTGCGCAAGATCGCTTTCACCGGGTCATCGAAGACCGGTGCCCACGTCTACGCGCAGGCAGCCCTGGACATCAAGCGGGTGAGCCTGGAGCTCGGCGGCAAGTCACCGAACATCGTCTTCGACGACTGCAAGATGGAAAACGCCGTCAAGGGCGTGGTATCCGGGATCTTTGCCGCCACCGGTCAGACCTGCATCGCAGGCTCCCGCCTGCTGGTGCAGGAGAGCATCCACAACGAGTTCGTCGACAAGCTCGTCGACTTCGCGAAGACGGCCCGCATGGGCAATCCCATGGACTACGACACCCAGGTGGGCCCGATCACCAATCTGATGCAGTACGAGAAGGTGCTCAGCTACATCGACATCGCCAAGAGCGAGGGGGTGGAAACCGTGCTTGGCGGCTCCAAGGCCACGCGCCCGGAGTGTGGAGACGGCTGGTTCGTGGAGCCGACGGTGTTCACGGGCGTGAAGAACTCCATGCGCATCGCCCAAGAAGAGGTCTTCGGACCGGTACTCGCGGTGATCCCCTTCCGGGACGAGGAGGAGGCGCTGGAAATCGGCAACGACGTGGCCTTCGGCCTCGCCGCCGGGGTCTGGACCGAAGACATGCGCCGTGCCATCACCATGTCGGAACGCCTCCAGGCGGGAACCGTGTGGGTGAACACCTACCGCGCATTCAGCTACACGACACCCTTCGGTGGCTACAAGCGCAGCGGTCTGGGACGGGAGAACGGCCAGGAGGCCATTCAGGGATACATGCAAACCAAGAGCGTGTGGATTTCTACCTCCAACGAGGTGCCGAATCCTTTCGTGATGCGCTGACCGGCAGGGGTTCAGTTTCGCAGCGGCCGGCCCTCGCCCAGCATGTGCTCGATGCGAGCGAGAGTGGCGGGCATCCCGGCGAGGGCGATGAACGCGTCGCGCTCGAGTGCGCACAGATCTTCGTCGCCGAGCTTTTCCCCCGCCGGCGCGCCGCCGCCGCAGAGCACCTGCGCCAGATGTTCTCCCACCACCAGATCGTGGGGTGTCGTAACACCCCGCCGATTCAGTTTCTCCAGTAACTCCAGCATCGCCCGCCGGCCCGCGGGGCCGGCAGCGGCAATGCCGGTCTTTGCCGGTGGCGAATAGTTTCCGGCCAATTGCATCGCACGTGTCTTCGCCTCGCCCAGCAGGCGGTCGCGGTTCATGGTGCTGCGGTCGCGGGACAGAAAGAAACGGTAGGGCTGGCCCTCCATAGGCGAGGTCGCCGTCTTTCCCATGCCGATGAGCTCGAAGACCCGCACCGCACCCGCAACGACTTTATCGGCGTCCGACCCATCGGCACACCAGCGGTGCAGCAACTCCTTGCAGCCACCCCCCGAGGGCACCAGGCCAACCAGCGTTTCCACCGAGCCCATGACGGTGTTTGCATGGGCCTGCAGCGCGTCGCAATGCAACAGTACCTCGAAGCCGCCGCCCAGCGATGTGCCTGCCGGCGCCGCGACCACGGGAAAGGGCGCGTACTTCATGGCCATGGTGGTTTCCTGAAATTCCCGCAACGCTTTGTCCAGCGTATCCCAGGCACCCCGCTTCGCATGGGTGAGCGCGAACTCCAGATTGAACCCCACCGAGAAGTGCGGCGCGTCGTTGTGGACCAGCAAAGCGCTGAAACGCCTCTCGACCACCGACAAAGATTCACGCAGCAATGCCATGGACTCCGGCACAAGAGCATTCGCCTTGGTGTGAAACTCGAGACAGGCAACGCCGCCGCCCACGTCCCAGAGACTCGCCGCTTCGTTCTCGATCACCGCGGTCCCTGTGCGCCTGACATCGCTTAAGCGCTCCACGCCGGGAGCGCGGGTGAGAGCATGGTAGCTGCCGTCGTAGCCGAGATGCTCCACATGATCGCCCGCCGCCCGGTAAAGCGATGAACCACCGGCCATCTCCACTATCGGCGGCACGGTCAAGCCTTCGGCACGCAGGCGATCCCGAAACCATGCCGCACCGAGCGCATCGATCATTTCGAAGGGCCCGCGGGACCAGCTGTAGCCGAGCTTCATGGCTTCGTCTAAGGGCCCGATGTGGGTTCCCACCTCGGGCAGCAGCGACGCCGCGTAAGCCAGGGTGCGCGCCAGCACCCGCCAGGCGAAACGCCCGTATTTGTCGGGATACTCCACCAGCGCGCGCAGCCCTCGCGTCTCGCCGGCGTCGGCGGCCGCCGGGTGCGGCCTGGTCGCCGGCCGGTACGCGCCGCTGCCCAGATCCAGGGCCTCGCGCCGCCGCTCGCCGTTCATCCGCACTTCGCGATAGAAGCCCGCACCAGTCTTGTTGCCGGTGTGCCCACGCGCCACCAGCTCGGCCACGGACGGAATTCCCCCGGTGACGGCCTGGAAGGGGTCGTCGGAACCAAGCGCGCCCGCCAGACTTGCCACCACATCGAGCATGAGGTCCAGGCCGATGAGATCATAGAGCCCGAACACGCCGGTCTTGGGTATGCCCATGGGGCGGCCCATGATGGCGTCGGCCTCCTCCACCGTGAGCCCCGCCCGTGCCGCCTCCATGATTCCCACTTGCAACGCGAACACGCCGATCCGATTGGCGAGGAAACCCGGTGTGTCCCTGCAGGGCACGACACCCTTGCCGAGCTTCACGTCACAGAATTCCGTCAGCAATTCGATGACATCGGAGCGCGTCGCCGGGCCCGTGACGATCTCCAGAAGACGCATATAGCGCACCGGGTTGAAGAAGTGCGTGATGCAGAAATCGCGCTTCAAGGACTCGGGCATACCGTCGGTCAACATTGCCAGCGGAATGGTCGAGGTGTTCGAAGTGACGATGGACCCCGGCGCGCGAACGGCATCTACTGCCTCATAGAGTGCCTTCTTGACATCGAGGCGTTCGACTACCGCCTCCGCAATCCAATCCGCATCGGCAATCGACGAGAGGTCGTCCTCGATGTTCCCCGCTGTAATCAACCGCGCATTGTCCGGGTGCATGAAAGCCGGCGGGCTCCATACGCCCATGCGCTCCACGGCCGCTTTGGCCAGCGCGCTACGATCGCCGGCACTCTCCGGGGCGATGTCCAGCAACACTACGGGTACGCCGGCGTTGGCCAGATGGCTGGCGATACCGGAGCCCATGGTTCCGGCACCGATCACTGCGGCCTTTCTTATGCC
>CAXMNG010000300.1:0-1972 GCA_964194585.1 Salibacteraceae bacterium
CGGCGCCGCGCAGATTGTCAGACATGGGGAACGCATGCTAACAGATAGGCCTGCCCAGAACCGAATCGACAAGGACATCCGGGTCGGTGATCCCGATCCCGACGATGTTCCCGCCGCTTCACCGCCATGGCACCGACCATGGCCTTCGACGATGACAATCTCAGCATCATCACCGGCGTGCACGCCATCGAGGTAAACGACGGCGAATGGTCCGGTGCTGCCGACCCGGGCCGTGATGGAATTGCGCTGGAGGTGTAGCGACCCCGCACCGGCTACGGTACGCCTCCTGCAGGAACGAGCTTGACAGTGGCCGGCATCCGATGTCAGGCTGGTTTCATGCCCGAGAACCGAGTTCTTATCGCGCGAGTGTGGTGGCTGCCCTGAATCCGGGGCGGTCGCGGGCACGTACACGTATTGGATCCCGGAGCCGCCACGATGTTGGCGGCTCTTTTTATTACCCCGCCTTCACCGTCGTGATCTCCCACCGAATCGGACCCTCGCGGGGACCGAGTGAGGCACGGTAATGACAGCGTCGAAACAATCAGATAAAGCCACCACCGTTGATACGCCAGGCGGGATTCGCATACACCATCGCGAGCACGTCGAGCACTACGCGGACGCCGCGCTGCCGCTGCAATCGTCCCTGGATCGCCACCGTGGCGTGCTGCTCACGTCGTCGTTCGAATACCCCGGTCGCTACACGCGCTGGGACATCGGTTTTGTCGATCCACCGCTGGTCTTCACGACCCGCGGACGCGCGTTCAGCTTCGACGCGTTGAATGCCCGAGGGGCGTTGCTGCTCACAGCCGTCGGCAAGGCGCTCAAAAATCTCGACGCTCTGGCAGCACTCGATGTGTCGGAGAGCGGTATTAGCGGAACGGTACGCGAGCCCGACGAGTGGTTTCCCGAGGAACTGCGCAGCCGGCAGCCGACGGTGTTCTCGGTGTTGCGCGCCGTCAGCGCAGCCTTCCGCTCGGAGAACCCCTACCTCGGATTCTACGGTGCGTTCGGCTATGAGCTTGCCTTCCAATTCGAATCCGTGCGCCAGCGCCTGACGCGGGGTGCCGACCAACGCGACCTGGTGCTTTACCTGCCTGACGAAGTTCTCATCGTCGATCACCGCCGCGAGCAGGCCACCACTCACCGCTACGAGTTCGAGTTCGATGGAGCGAGCACCGAGGGCATGGCCCGGGATGGCGCCGACGAGCCTTACTCGCCGGCGGACGCCGTGGAACGCGCGTGCGACCACGCACCCGGAGAGTATGCCGCCACAGTGCGCACTGCCATCGAGGCCTTCAGGCGCGGCGATCTCTTCGAGGTGGTACCCGGTCAAACGTTCTTCGAGCTTTGCCCGGCATCGCCTTCGGAAGTCTTCGCGCGATTGAAGAAACGCAACCCCGCGCCCTACGGAGCGCTCATCAACCTGGGCGAGAAAGAGTATCTGGTGGCGGCATCGCCGGAAATGTACGTACGTGTCGACGGCCGGCGCATCGAAACCTGCCCCATCTCCGGCACCATCGCGCGGGGCAAGAATGCCATCGGAGACGCGGCGCAAATACTGAAGCTGCTGAACTCCGAAAAAGAGAAATCGGAACTCACCATGTGTACCGACGTCGACCGAAACGACAAGTCGCGAGTGTGCGTGGCGGGCAGCGTGCGCGTAATCGGCCGCCGGCAGCTCGAGCTCTACTCGCGCCTCATTCACACGGTGGACCACGTGGAAGGGACACTGCGCGAGGACTTCGACGCCCTCGATGGATTTCTCGCCCACACCTGGGCGGTCACGGTAACGGGCGCACCGAAGCAACACGCCATCCAGTTCATCGAGGATCACGAGCATTCGCCGCGCCGCTGGTACGGCGGCGCCATGGGATTCGTCGGTTTCGACGGCAACATGAACACCGGCCTGACGCTGCGCACCGTGCGTATCAAGAACGGCATCGCCGAGGTGCGCGCCGGTGCGACATTGCTG
>CAXMNG010000301.1:0-2824 GCA_964194585.1 Salibacteraceae bacterium
CCTGCTGGTCATGATGCCTGGAATATCAACCTTTGCGATTCTGAGTTCCAAGTTCGCTTCAAGACCGATCGGCAGGAACAATGTCCCGCAAAAGTCCGAGCACGTGGACCCGAATACGGAGAATAAATTGCTCAGTGGTTCGCATGCCTCGCCTGAGATAATTGTTTCAAGTGCGATGCGTTGAGCTTCATCCGCACGTTCGTCGATAACAAGCTGGCGTTTGCCATTGCCGTCCTTAATCTCGCCAGGCCACTTGTAAAGCGCCGCCCAATTCAGCCCCGCGAGCGGCGTATCGTTGAAATGACCTTCAACGACGTTACCGACGAAGGCCGACTGACAATAGCCATAGGTGCTCGGCAAGTTGAACTGGCAACCACAATTCACAGCGCAGTTGCAGTTATCGTAAGTTTCGCTCTTGAATAACCATTGATTAGCCATCTCGCCAATCCTCCCCTAATCCGTCATCCAGCGTACGTCTGATTACGGGCTCAGTTCCCGCCGCCGCCGCCAGCTCCACCTGAACCCCCGCCCCCACGATTTCGCCGATCCAGGCCGATTTGCTCGAAGTCCCGGAACACCTGCTGAGCATGGTCGGTCATAGTCGCCTTGTTCTGCTTGACGAACACCATCAGTCCGCCGGTATCGGCGGCCGACGTGGCGAGGGCGTTGAAGCGGGGATTCACGCCCAGATAATCCACCGAATGCCCGAGGCCGATGGCGCTCTCTCTGATGAAAAGAACGAGCAGTTCCGGACCCTCCAGATAGCCGTTGTTGTTGGCGTTGGTGTCGTAGTACGCCGCAACCGGCTTTGCCGCCTCGTAGATGATATCGGCCACGGCAACCTTTCGGAAGGGAAGTGGATTGGTCAGGAATCCCGTCTGTGGCTCGAATCCCTTGAACACATCCCGGAAGGTAAGACGCTTGTCGCCGGGTATGGCGAGATATACATCCTCGAGGTGTGCCGGCGTAATGTCGCCTACATAAGTCGATGGTCGTTCGATCTCGGTAGTCGAGCCGCATCCGGCGAGCAGCAAACAACCGAGAATGACTACCAGAATACTGCGTCGTCCTCGTGTGTTCATTGCATCAAGCATCGATGGTAACCATTTCCCTCGGGGCGCGCCGTGACAGCAGTTCCGCCCCTTCCCGGGTGATGACGACATTCTCTTCGTGAACCAGGATCTTGCCCCGGCCGTACATGGCGTTGGGTTCGATGGTCAACACCACGCCGGGTTCCAGCAACGTCTGGTCGCCCGGCTTGTTGGAAGGCGGCTCGGTGAGATTCTTACCGAGTCCGTGCCCGAAACGACCGACATTGCCGAGCTCCAATCCTGAATCCACGAGAATTTTCGCTTGAGCCGCGAAAACGTCGGCGGCCGTGTTGCCTGGTCTTGCTGCAACTATACCCGCATCGGTGGCGCGAAAGAGAATTTCGTGAACGCGGCGGACCCGGTCCCCTACCTTACCGATGGCGTAGTTGCGGTCAAAATCGCAGAAATAACCACCGTATCGCGAGCCCGTGTCGATGAGGAAGACATCCCCGCGTTTCAGCCGTCGCTGGGTCGGACCGGCGATGATGCTGGTATAACCACCCTTTCCGGAGCCGATTGCGGTATAGGGGGTCTTGTCTGCTCCGCGCAGCAGGATATCCGACTGAAACTTGCGCACCAGATCGCTCTCGGTATCGCCGATTTCCAGAAAGCCGGGCAGAGCGTCAAAGGTGTCGGAGGCGAGCTGGCAGACGTGTCGGATGCGGGCAACCTCCGCCTTCGACTTCACCAGTCGAAGCTCGCGCATCAACGGTGATCCGTCGACCATTCGGACCGGGCGAATCATCCGTCTCAGGCGCAGAAAGTCTCCGGCCGGCATTCCCAGGCGCGACTCGGCTCCCAGCTCAACGCCCAGGCGGCCGAAACGGCGCCGCATGCCGACAATGGCTTTCGTGAGCAGGTCCAAGCCCTCGTTCTCGGGACGCGGGGACGGCCAGGTCAGAATTTCTTCCACCCACGAGGTGGCCAGCCAGTTGCTGAGCCCTATCTCGGGAATGACGCCCAAGCCACGGCCATTTCGGCGCAGCAGGAAGTACCAGGGCCGCGTCGGTGTGTTCCACGCGAACTGCGTCGTGAAACCGGACAGGTATTCGACATTGGTCTCCGAGGTCACCAACAGCCCGTCCAGACCCTCGCGAGTCATGAGTCTGCAGGCGCGCTCGACCCGCCGTTCGAACTCGCGACGCGTGAATCTACCGGGCTCCGGGCGGCGATCAGCAGGACGCATAGTGATTGTTTCCCCCTTCCAACGGGAAGCATCATACCGGACAATCCCCGCGCCGGCGTGCAGCGTATCTCCAAAGCCGCTAGAATTCCGCTTCCGCGCAGCATCGCGCGTCGCCAATCCGGATGTCGACTATGTCTACCACGAAACTCGCCGCTCTCGTGTTGATCGTTGTCGGAGGCATTCTGCTTTATTTCGGCTACAACGCTTCCGGGTCCGCTTTCGAATCGGTTACAGAGACAGTGACGGGAAGGTATAGCGACCAGACGATGTTGTATCTGATCGGTGGTGCAGCCTGCGCGGTGGTGGGTGTGGGATTGCTTTTGTTCGGCAAGAAGTAGTCGGTTGGTACTACCGGAGATTACGCGCGCATCTTGTCGGTTACTCTGACCAGCGCCGGCAAAACCACCAGGTTGCACAGCAGCACCAGCGCGATACCGAGGGTCAGGAGCTGGCCCAGGCTCGCCATTCCCAGATGAGACGAGAATCCCAAGGTTCCGAAGCTCGCCATGGTCGTGAGCGCGCTCAAAAGCACCGCGCGAGCCGTTCC
>CAXMNG010000302.1:0-3413 GCA_964194585.1 Salibacteraceae bacterium
CGGCCGGTAAAGGTTACCTGCGCCGACCACGAGAGCGGCGGTCCGATCCTCATCCAGCAGTGGGACGGCAACCAGTGGAAGATCGTCAGCGACTGGGTGCCGACCATGCGCGACGTGGTGCGGCCGATGATCGAGAAAGCGGCGGCGGCCTATGCCAAGGAGAACAGTATCACTCCACGTAGCTGTAGCTGAGCCAGGAGTTAAATCGAGGGCGGATGGCCGTGAGCGAGAACAACAACGGCACGGCGCTGCTCGTCGTCAACAACATCGAGGTGATCTACGATCACGTCATCCTGGTGTTGAACGGCGTTTCGCTGGAGGTTCCCGAGGGGGGCATCGTTGCCCTCCTCGGGGCCAACGGCGCTGGTAAGACAACCACTCTCAAAGCCATCTCCAACCTGCTCAAGTCCGAACGCGGCGACGTCACCAAGGGCTCCATCGAGTTCAAAGGCGAGCGCACCGACAGGCTCGACCCCTCGGAGCTGGTGCAACGCGGTGTGATTCAGGTCATGGAGGGCCGCCGCTGCTTCGAGCACCTGACGGTGGAGGAGAATCTGCTCACCGGCAGCTATACACGCAAGGATGGCCGCGCCGCGGTGAGTGAGGACATGGAGAAGGTCTATCATTACTTTCCGCGACTGAAAGAGCGGCGCAACGCGCAGTCCGGTTACACCTCCGGCGGCGAGCAGCAGATGACTGCCCTGGGACGTGCGCTCATGGCGCGTCCGTCGGTCATTCTTCTGGATGAGCCGTCCATGGGGCTGGCGCCGCAGCTGGTCGAAGAAATTTTCGAAATCGTTGCCCGACTGAATGAGCAGGAAGGCGTGACATTTCTGCTTGCAGAGCAGAACACCACCATCGCCCTGCGTTTCGCCAAGTACGGCTATATTCTCGAGACCGGCAGGGTGGTCATGGACGGCGAGGCGTCGGCACTCGCCGAGAACGAGGACGTCAAGGAGTTTTATCTTGGCGTCAGCGGCGATCATCGCAAGAGCTACCGGGACGTGAAGCACTATCGGCGGCGCAAGCGCTGGCTGGCCTAGACGGCGGCCTTGCCGTCCGGGCGATCCAATGTCCGCTCACTACGACGATCTCGAGACGCGAAGCCCGGAAGCGCGCGAGCGCGCGCTCGGAAAAGCGCTGCCCGTGCAGATCGACAACGCGAGGCAGAAGGCACCCGCCTACCGCGCGCTTCTCGAAGGCGTGAACGCGAAGAGCATCGACTCGCGCACAGCGCTCGCCGAGCTGCCGGTGACCCGCAAGACCGAGCTGCTCCAGCGCCAGGCCGAGGCGCCCCCCTTCGGCGGCTTCGCGGCCACCGCCACCGCGGAACTTGCTCATGTGTTTGCGTCGCCGGGCCCCATCTTCGAGCCCGAGGCGCGCCGGGACGACTACTGGCGAATGGCGCGGGCCCTGTTCGCCGCCGGCATTCGCAGCGGCGAGCTGGTTCACAACACCTTCTCTTACCATTTCACGCCCGCGGGATTGATGTTGGAATCGGGCGCCAACGCTCTTGGCTGCCCGGTGTTTCCCGCCGGCATCGGCCAGACGGAGCTCCAGGTGCAGGCCATCTCGCAGCTCCAGCCGCCTTGTTACGTGGGCACACCATCCTTTCTCAATATCATTCTCGACAAGGCCGCCGAGCTCGAAGCCGATGTTTCGTGCATCGAGAAGGCGCTCGTTGGGGGGGAGGCGTTGCCACCGAGTCTGCGCCAGAGTCTTGCCGATAGGGGCGTTGCCGTGCGCCAGTGCTATGCCACGGCGGATCTCGGTTTGATCGCCTACGAGTCCGAAGCCATGGAGGGCATGATCATCGACGAGGGGGTGATACTCGAGATCGTGCGGCCGGGTACCGGCGATCCGGTGGACAGCGGCGAAGTGGGCGAGGTGGTGGTTACTACGCTGAACCCGGACTACCCGTTGATTCGATTTGCCACCGGCGATCTGTCCGCCGTCATGGACGGTACCAGCCCCTGCGGGCGCACCAACGTGCGCATCAAGGGCTGGATGGGACGCGCCGATCAGACCACCAAGGTGCGCGGTATGTTCGTGCATCCCGAGCAGGTGGCGGCGGTTCTCCGGCGTCATCCCGAAGTGTTGAAGGGACGACTGGTGATCGACAATGTGGACAACCAGGATCTCATGAGCCTGCGCTGCGAGATCGCGGGGGCACCGGCGGACGAGCTCCGCGCGGCCATCGCCGATTCCATCCGCGAGCTCTGCAAGCTGCGCGGCGAGGTGGTGTTCGACGCGCCCGGCAGCCTTGCCAACGACGGCAAGGTCATCGACGATGTCAGAAGCTACGAGTAGATCATGCCGGTGGACCACGCGTCCATTTGCACAGCTGTAGAGGCTACAAGCCTCCTGCCGCGAGGGGCCTTTCATCCCACGCACGCGGACGGCGTGCCTGCCATGGCCGATGGACGCGAGGCCGGCACTGTGGTGCTGGTGGGCGTGGTCGGCGGCAGTTGCTGGGATGCCTTCCAGGCGGCGGAAGAATCGCGCCAGTCGCCGGACCCCCTGGATCGGTGGAGCCGCCGGGTCGTCACCGGACTGGCTGCGGAGCTCGGCGCCGACGCCTTGTTTCCGTTCGGCGGGCCACCGTTCCTGCCCTTCATTCGCTGGGCCCGGCGGGCCGAGGCCGTTCATCCATCGCCTATCGGGCCGTTGATTCACCCCGAGTACGGATTGTGGCACGCTTACCGCGGAGCCTTGGCTTTCGCGGAAAGCATCGAACTTCCACCAGCGGACGAGCGTCCCCGTCCCTGCGACACGTGCGCGGACAAGCCCTGTCTCACGACCTGTCCGGTGGGCGCGTTCTCACGGGACGGTTACGACGTCTCGGCCTGTGTCGGTCACATCGGTGGGAATCGCGGCGGTAACTGCCTCGGCGGTGGCTGCCTCGCTCGACGCGCGTGTCCGGTGGGCGTAGCCTACCAGTACGTTCCCGCGCAGATGGGCTTTCACATGCGCGCTTTTCTGGCCGCAAACCGAGATGCCACCTCGCCGAAACCCCCCAGACGTTGAATGGCTTTTTGCACACCAATCAGGAGACAACCATGAGCACGGTCCCGGCAGCAGCGAGCAGCAATGAATTCGTCGATTTCTGGAACGACGTCCTGGTTCCCAAGTTCATCAAATATCGCCATATTCTGGTCGGCGGCCTGAACCATCACAGCGAGAAAATCTTCCCCACGCTGGAGATCAGCGAAGGCGACAGAGCCGTGGATGTTGGTTGCGGCTTCGGCGATACGGCAATTCAGATCGCCAAGCGCGTCGGACCCGAAGGATCGGTTCTGGGGATGGATTGTTGCGAAGCGTTTTTAGAATTCGCCCGTGCCGATGCCAAGGCCGCGGGCATCAGCAACGTCACCTTCGTCGAAGGCGACGTGCAGAGCTATCCATTCGAACCG
>CAXMNG010000303.1:0-4925 GCA_964194585.1 Salibacteraceae bacterium
CCGATGACCGCGGCCGTTTCCAGCAGCTGTTTCTCCTCACTCGGCAGCCGATCGATGCGTGCCGCGAGAACCGTCTGCACCGTCGCCGGCACCTGGACGGATTCGATGGGCCTTGCCAGACGGTAGGCGCCGCGCTCGCCAACCAGTTCCTGGGTCTCCACCAGCGTCTGGACGCTCTCCTCCAGGAAGAACGGATTCCCCTCGGTGCGCTCGATGAGAAGTTGCTTGAGCGGCTGCAGGCTGGTGTCGCTTCCCAGAAGCGCGTTCAGTAGCTCCTCGGCGCTTTCCGCCGGCAACGGATCGAGCCGAAGCTGGGTGTAGTACGTCTTGCCGCCCCAGTGGTGCTCGTACCCGGGGCGGTAGTTCACGAACAAGAGCAGGTGGGCAGTCGGGACGCTCTCCACCAGGCTGTCCAGCAGGGCCTGAGTCTCGCTGTCGATCCAATGGAGATCCTCGAAGACTACGAGCAATGGCTGGACCTGGGTTTCCCGCAGTAAAAGCCGCTTCAATGCATCGAGGGTCTGCTGGCGACGTTGGCGCGGATCGAGAGCCTCCCAGGCGGGATCCTCCACCGGCACGTCCAGGAGCCACAGCAGGGCGGGAAGGGTAGGCTCCAGTGCCCGGTCGAGGGTCAGCAGCTTCCCGGTCACCATCTCGCGAGTCTTGCGGACATCGTCCTGTCCCTGGATCTGGAAGTATCCCTTGAGGAGTTCGATGACTGGCAAGAACGCCGTCGCGGTCCCGTAGGAAACCGAGCTCGACTGAACGATGGTCCAGCCGTGGGTGCGATGAGAGTGCACGACCTCCCACACGAGCCGGCTCTTGCCGACCCCGGCTTCGCCGACGGTCGCCACGATCTGACCGTACCCGTCCGCGGCCCGAGCGAGTGCCTGACGAATTTGCTCCAACTCGGTCTCGCGCCCGACAAAAGTGGTCAGCCCCCTTGCCGCGGCAGCCTGGAGCCGACCCCGAATCGATCGCGCGCCGGTGAGCTCATAGACATCGACCGGGGCCTCCAGGCCCTTGACCGGAACCGGCCCGAGCGGTTCCACCTCGATGAAACCCTCGGCGAGCCGCAGGGTGTTCCCGGTCAATAACGTGGTGCCCGGGTCGGCCAGCTGCTCCATGCGGCCCGCGAGATGCGTGCTCTCTCCCACGGCGGAGTAGTCCATGCGCAAATCGCTGCCGATGGCCCGCACGACTACCTCGCCGGAGTTGATGCCGATGCGGATCTGCGCTTTGACCCCGTGGGATCGCCGCACCTCCCGGGCATAGCGCTGGATAGCGGTCTGCATGTCGAGGGCGGCGTAGCAGGCGCGCATGGCGTGATCTTCGTGGGCCAATGGCGCCCCGAACAAGGACATGATTCCGTCGCCTCTCACCTCGCTGACGGTGCCCTCGTAGCGATGGACGGCGTCCATCATTCGTTCGATCACGGGGTCGAGCAGCTCGTGGGCCTCTTCCGGATCGCGATCGGCGAGCATTTCCAGCGAACCCTTGAGGTCGGCAAAGAGAACGGTGACCTGCTTTCGCTCGCCTTCCAGCGTCCCGCGGGAGATCAGAATTTTCTGGGCGAGGTGCTGCGGCGTATATGCCTCGGGCGAAGCCGTTCGGTGCTGGGTTTCTGGCTGCGGCGCTTGCGAGAGTGGTGACCCGCACTGACCACAGAACCTGTTGTCGGGAGGACTGGCCGCGCCACAGGCAGCACAGGTGGTAGCGAGCGGCGAGCCGCACTGGCCGCAAAATCGCATGTCGGGTGGGTTGTCATGCTGGCAGCCCGGGCACTGCATACCATCTACCTCCTTGTCTGGCAGGCTAGCGTCCGGTCCAGGGGAGGGTCAAGGCGTGGCGTGTTTGCGCCTGAGAACTGCTAAGTGACTGGGATTCCCGATTGTCAGCGACAGTCGGGGCAGACTCCGCTGATTTCAACCGTGTGGCCGTGGACCGCGAAGTCCTGGGAGGCAGCGCCGCGGATGATGGCGCGCTCGATACCGCTGTCGTTGAGCTCCGCGGCGTTGCCGCAGGTCCGGCAGATAAGAAACTGTCCCGCGCCCGCGTGGCCCGGCCGACTGCAGCCGACGAAGGCGTTCAGGGACGAGAGTCTATGCACCAGCCCCTGTTCCAGCAGAAATTCCAGCGCCCGATAAACCGTCGGCGGCGCGGAGGAGCGGCCTTCCGTGGCCAGCACCGCGAGGATGCCATAGGCGCCCAGCGGCTTGTGATTTTGCCAGACGATCTCCAGCACCCGGGTGCGCAGGGGCGTGAGACGCGCGCCGCGGGCGCGGCAAAGCCTCACGGCGTCGGACATGGCATCGGCGACGCAGCGCACATGGTCGTGATCGCGCCGGGGAAAGGCACCTTCCAGCGGCTGTTGGACTCCGGTCATTGCTTTGCCTCGCCCGCCCCTCCATCCGCCGACGGGACGGCCGGCGCATGCCGGGCCCGCGGCCAGGCCTGGGTGAGGCCGAAGAACAGGGCAGCGGTCACGACGATCAACGGCCCGGACGGCAAATCCCAGTAAAGGGATGCGTATAGACCGGCGATCACGGAAAACACGCCAAAGACGACCGCCAACAGGGCCATGCGCTCCGGCGTCGAGGCGAGACGCCGGGCCGCTGCCGCCGGAATGATAATGAGTGACAGGATCAGCAGCATGCCGACGATCTTCATGCCGATGGCCACCACGCCGGCCACCATGAGCACGAATCCCAGACGCACGCCGGCCACCGGGACGCCTTCCACCACCGCCAGATCTTCGTTGACGGTAATCGACAGGAGCGCGCGCCATATGAGGCCCATGCCGGCCAGAATCATCAACGCCAGCGCCGCGATGGCGGCCAGATCTCTGTTCGTTACCGCCAGGATGTCGCCGAACAGATAACCCATGAGATCCACGCGCAAATCGCTGAGAAAGGCCACCGCGAGCAGCCCGCCGGCCAGCGCCACGTGGGCGAGAACGCCGAGCAGAGTGTCGGTGGGAAGCCGTTGCTGGCGTTCCAGCAGGACGAACAGCAGCGCGAGCAGCACGCACAGCGCGAATATTCCGGCGCTCAGATCGACGCCGAGGAGGAAGCCCAATGCCACACCGAGGAGGGCGGAGTGGGCCAACGCGGCGCCGAAGTAGACCATGCGCCGCCACACGATGAAGCAGCCAACGGGCCCCGCGGCCACGGCCACGCCGATGCCGCCCAGCAATGCGCGCAGGAAAAAGTCGTCCATCAGCCTTCGTCCAGGGGAACCGGCGCGCCGGCCACGTCGTGCTGGTGATCGTGATGGTGGCTGTAGACTGCCAGGCCTTCCGCCACGTGGCGGCCGAACAGGGCGACGAACTCCGGGTGGCGGGTAACGGATTCCGGACGGCCGGTGCAGCACACGTGGTGGTTGATGCACACGACCCGATCGGTGGCGGCCATGACCACGTGCAGATCGTGGGAAACCATCAGCACCCCGCAGGCGTAGCGATCGCGAATGTCGGCGATGAGGCGGTAGAGCTCGGACTGGCCGACCACGTCGACGCCCGCCAGGGGCTCGTCCAGCACCAGCAGATCGGGCTTTCGCAGCAACGCCCTCGCCAGCAGCACCCGGTGCAGCTCGCCACCGGAAATATCGGCAATCTGGCTGTCGAGCACGTCCGCGACCCCCACCTCCGACAGCAGCTCCTGGAGGCGCCGCCGCGGAGCCCGCGTACCGAGGGTCAAAAAGCGCGCCACGGTAAGGGGAAGGGTGGCGTCCAGGTGCAGATGCTGGGGCGAGTAGCCGATGCGCAGATCGGGTTGCCGGAGGATGCGGCCGGACGTGGGCATGATAAGCCCCAGCAGGGCGCGCACCAGAGTCGATTTTCCCGCTCCGTTGAGGCCGATGACAGTAACGATCTCGCCTCGGGAAACCGTCAGATCGACCCGGTCGAGGATCGTGCGTTCACGAAAGTGCACGCTGAGCTCGTGGGCTGCGATGAGAGTGCCGCTTTCGCCAGGGCTTCGATGAGATGCGATCTCGATCATGGAATTGGCCGGCCAAATCGTTACTTTATAACATTTTACCGTCGGCGGCTCTTGCGTCGACAGCGGGCTTCGGTCGCTGGACCTGGAAGGGGTGCGGGTCTAAGGTTCGTGGAATGCCGCTCTACGAATACCTCTGTGATGCCAATGGCGAAACCGTCGAGGTTGTCCACCCGATGGATACCACCCTCAGCATGTGGGGCGAGGTCTGCTACGTGGCGCAGATCCCTCTCGGGGATACCGATCCGAGCGCGCCTGTGCGCCGGGTCATTACCTCGCCACCGGCGGGGCACGTGCCCGTGGGCAACAGCACGCTGAAGGAGAAAGGCTTCACCAAGCTGGTGAAGCGCGACGAGGGCGT
Organism: Salibacteraceae bacterium; assembly: GCA_964194585.1. Lineage (GTDB taxonomy): Bacteria > Pseudomonadota > Gammaproteobacteria > HK1 > HK1 > JAABYT01. The sequence goes on from CAXMNG010000303.1 coordinate 4,360, forward strand.
CTATGAGAACGTCACCGCCACCGGCAGCGAGGCTCGCTACATGAAAGCGGGCGACGCCAGCACTGTGCCGCATTTGAACAAAAAGATTGGGGATTGATCCCCTTCGTTTTCAATGGCGTTTTCAATGGGGTCAGACTCGATTGATTCGCGCTGCGAATCAATCGAGTCTGACCCCATTGAAAACGAGCGTCGTTGCTCTAGAATCCCAGTACTTCAAAGGCGTGGATAGGGACGAGTAGCCGGGTTATTGCACCCGCCAGCGATCGGGAGACGGTGTAAGCCCCGAGACGCAATCCGGCGAACATCCCCCTGGAGCCGCTGACCGAACGAGGGACACCTCCAGTAGACTCAGCCGCCTGGCCTGCGTTATCGGGCCGGAGTGATGCGCGTCTGTGCGCGTTACTTGCGAAGACCGTGGCTCGCGAGATCACGGTGAAGCCGGGTGGTACCGCGACCCCGATCGCCCCGGTTTGAGGATTAAATTGGGGCATACTTAATGGGGACAGATCTATTTATCCGTCGGACGTACCACGGCCGACGGATAAATAGATCTGTCCCCATTAAGT
>CAXMNG010000304.1:0-3737 GCA_964194585.1 Salibacteraceae bacterium
GAGGCGCGAATGCCTGAGGAGCAACAGTTCGATTTCTCACGCTTGCGCAGTGAGCTCGGGCTTGACGTATGACCCCAGCGCACTCTTTCTACATTAAGCGCTATTTGTCCCCGGCGCGGCGACGATGTTGATGGGATCGCCGCGATAGTAGTGCACGATGTTGTCGATGCTGATGTCCAGCAATGCGTGGGTCGCCTCCGGCGTGTTGAATGCCACATGCGGCGTGAGCAGCACATTGTCGAGTAACAGAAGGGGGTGACTGGACGGCAGTGGTTCCTGGCAGTAGACATCGAGTCCTGCGGCCGCGACGTGGCCCGAGCGCAGTGCCGTCAGCAGCGCCCGCTCCTCGATAATTTCACCGCGCGCCGTGTTGATGATGATCACTCCGGGTTTGGTGAGGGCGAGTGCGCGGCTGTCCAGCAGACCTTCGGTCTCCGGGGTCAACGCCGCGTGAATAGAGAGCACGTCGCTGTCGCGAAGGATAAAGTCGAGATCCGCGAACTCGATGCCGTGCTGACGGGCACGTTGCGGAGTCGGGTTGCGCGTCCACGCGCGCACCGTCATGCCGATGGCGCGGGCGAGGACGGCGAAGCGGGCGCCGATCCCCCCAAATCCCACCAGCCCCAGCTTCTTGCCACGCAGCTCCAACCCGGAAATCGACTGATTCCAGCGGCCCTCGCGGAGACCGCGATCCAGGCGGCCCAAATGCCTGGCCGTCGCCAGCATCATGGCCAGCGCATGCTCGGCCACCGTGTCGTCTGCGTATCCGGGCGTGTTGCATACTGTGATGCCGCGATCCACCGCCGCGTCGAGATCGACGAAATTGCCGGCGCCTATGCCGACGAAAGCGATGAGCTCGAGATTCGGCGCTGCCTTCATTACGTCGACGGGCAGCCCCCATCCAAGCATCAGGGCGTTGGCATTGCCGACGCGCTGGATGAATTGCTGATCGTTCTCCGGCGGCCCGATATGCGCCGAGAACTGTCCGGCCTGCTGCACCTTCTCGAGGCGGCTGCCCGCCATCAGCTCGCCGATGTGCCGGTTCGCGTCCGGGTAGACGATGCGCACGCCGCTCATGCCTGGGTGGATGCCATGCTCAGGATCCGCGCGGCGTCGGCCAGAAGTTTCGCATCCGCGCCCCTCGCGCCGATTACCTGGACGCCGATGGGCATTCCGTTTTCTCCCTCCAGAATCGGTAACGTCACTGCCGGCACACCCATTAACGTCCAGATGGCCGAGAATACGGCATTGCCGGTGGAGCTCAAGCCAACAGGCGCTTCCCCGGGGGCCGCCAGGGTCAGCAGCGCGTCGTAGTCCTGGAACAGCTGGCGCAGATGCTGCTTTTGTTCTTCCACCCTCGCCAGGGCGCGGTTGACTGCGCTCGGATCGATGGTAAGTCCGGCGCGTACCCGATCGCGGGTTACGGCCCGGAGCGCTTCGGGTCGGCTTTCATAGGCCGAGCCGAGGTTCGTGGCGAGGCTGGCATCGAGAATCAGGCGTTGGCAGGCGACGGCGTCGTGAAAAGTGTCGCCGAGATCGGCACAATCGTGCATGCCGAGATCTTCCGCCCACGTGTCGAAGCGGCATCGCGTATCGGCGCTTGCCTCACGCCATACCGGCGCGCGCACGAGGCCGATACGCGGGGGCTTGCCCGCATGGGAAGCGTCGCGGGTGTCTGGCGTCCCGGCTCGTGCCGGCATCATTGCATTCGCCATCAAAGAAATGTCGGCCAGATCCCGCGCGAACACGCCCACGTGATCCAGGTGTTGTGCGAGCAGGTGCATCCCGCCGGTGGGAATGGCGCCGAAGCTCGGTTTAAAGCCGACGATGCCGCAAAAGGAGGCGGGGCGGATGACGGAGCCGACGGTTTGCGAGCCGACGGCCAGCGGCACCATGAAATCCGCCACTGCGGCGGCGGCGCCGCTGGAGGAACCACCGGGTGTGCGCCGCAGGTCCAGAGGGTTGGCGGTCGCGCCGGGAGCCGACAGGGCCAGCTCGGCGGTAACCGTCTTGCCGAGAATGATGGCGCCGGCGCTGCGCAGCAACGACACGGCCTCTGCGTCCTGGTGCGGCTGTCGATTCCGGTAGAGGTCGCTTCCACACTCGGTGGGCATGTCCGCGGTATCGAAGATGTCTTTGATGCCGACGGGCACGCCGTGCAGGGGGCCGACAGGTTTGCCCGCCCCGCTGACGGCATCGGCGTCGCGGGCCTGGGCCAGTGCCAGCTCCGCGTCCACAAAGACCCAAGCAGAAACGAGGGCATCTCTGCTTTCGATGCGGTCCAGGCACGCTTCCACCAGCGCAACCGAAGTCGACTCTCCGCTTACGATGGCGGCTGCCGCGGCATTGGCCGACAGCGCATTGAGCGTGGCGGGCGCCGCGTTCTTTTCACCTATCGCGCGGGTCATGGGTTTTGGTAACAGGTCCACCGGCCGGCCATGGGTCGAGTCCCATCGTGCTTCACGTTTGACAAGTTGGCGCGTAAACGTGGATTGTATACGTCTCGTCAGCAACGGGCATCACGTGGATAGGCCAGGTTGAGCCCCCCGAAGGAGGTTCCGGCGATATGCGCAAAGTGATCGCGGGCATCATCGTGGTGCTCATGCTCGTCCTCGCCGCCTGCGCCACGCGTGCGACCAAGACATTCACCGTCGCGGTAAGTCCCTACAGCATGCAGTATACCCCCGGGCAGATTCACGATTATTTGAGAGGCCGCGGGTTCAAGCGCGTCAAGTTTCTCGACTCCGACAGTGGCATCATCGTCTACCAGAAGTACAGTGCCGAGGCGGACGAGCAACACTTTCGATTGAAAACCCACCCGCAGATTGAGGTGGTCGTTCGCCTGGAAAAGATCAGGAAAACCTTAACGGAATCCGGGCCCCGGGTCATCGTGTGGTTCCACGAGGACGGCCGCAACGAGTTTTCGACATTCGCGGCGGCGGAGTACGACCGCATGCTCGAGGATGTGATCGAGCGAGTCGGCACGGATCGCGTCAAAGTGTGGCTCGATTGACGCGGCGATTCAGGTCAACGGTTGCATGACATACTGTTGAAAGCCCGCGCGCTGCTTGAGCCGATCGTGCCAGGCCTCGACGTTGGTGAGCGATGGGCGATCGGTCTCCATGTTGTACCAGCGCCAGACGGCGGTGCCCAGGGGAATATCGGCCATAGTGAAATGATCGCCGCAGAGGTAATCGCGGTTGGCAAGGCGATCGTCCACCAGCTGCCAGTTTTTCCCGAGCCGTGACGCGGCTGCCGCGAGCTTTTCCGGATCCTGATTCTCTTTGAGGTCGCGCACCACGGCCCAGAATATGAATGTGATGTCGGGGTGTACGGTGGTTTGTTGCCAGTCCATCCACTGGTCGGCGACGGCACGCTCGCCGACATCCACCGGGCTCAAGTTCCCGGAGCCGTATTTCGCAGACAGGTAACGTACGATGACGTTGGACTCCCAGAGTATGAGACCGTCGTCGTCGATGGTGGGAACCTGGCGATTGGGGTTGAGCTTCGCGTAAAAGTCTTCACCGACGACGCCGTGCTGCATGCCCGCATCGACGCGCTCGTACTCGATATCGAGCTCTTCCACGCACCACATCACTTTCATGACGTTGATGGAGTTCAATCGGCCCCAGATTTTGAGCATGGTGACTTCCCGTTGATCAGCCTGCGAACGTTAATTTATAACATAGAAGCATCATTCTTCCCGGCGGCCTTCTTGATGGCCTTCCTGGTGCGGC
>CAXMNG010000305.1:0-4741 GCA_964194585.1 Salibacteraceae bacterium
CGCGGAAGGGTGGCTCGTGCGGCCGTTCGCCCACGGCACACGCATGTCCTTCGCTTATTACATGGTGTGCCCGGAGGCGCTGGCGGACGAGCCGCGTATCGCCGCTTTCCGGGAATGGGTCATCGAGGAAGCCGCGGCTGCGGAAGCCAGTTAGCTGCCGAGGCGGGCGCCGCTCTCGGCATCGAACAGGTGCACGTGGGCGGGCTTTACCGTCAGGGCCAGGGCCTCGCCGGACTGAAGGTAGCGTACGTCCGGAAGACGCACGGTCAGAACCTCGCCGCCATTCTAACGCAAGCGCGCGCCGGCTCCTACTGACGCTGATCAAGGTAAGAATCGAGCTCGCCCAGATGCTTGACGGTCGGTATATTTCCCGCCGCCGGCGAATCGCCTCGATGCAGGTGCACTGCCCGCATTCCTGCCGCTGAGGCGCCGTGGTAGTCGGTCTTCAGACTATCCCCCACATGCAGCGCGACTTCTGGTCTTGCGTCCAGGGCTTCCAGCGCGTGACGGAAAATGCGCGCATCGGGCTTGGCGGCGCCGCAGCCGGTGGAATAGACCACGGTGTCGATCAGGGATTCGAACCCCAGCTCGCGCAAAATGAGCGGCAGGCGCGAGTCGAAATTGGAAACCACGCCCACGCGCAAGCCCCGCCCGCGTGCCGCGCGCAATGCCTGATGGGCTTCCGGATATGCGCGCCATGCCGCGCCGCTGGCGTAGTGGCTGAACAGGGCGTCGAAGTAAGTCTCGAAGTCGGCGCCGAAGTCGGGAAGGCCGGCCCCATGGCGGACGGCGCGTTTTACCAGCGCGTGCCACCAGTCCCGCTCGGCGCGAAGCCGCTTCACTTCGTCCAGACCGGGGAACGCCATGGGCGGCATGTGCGCGAACGCGTCGCGGAAGCCTTCTTCGAGCCCCCGCGGTGATAGCTTCAGCCCCAGATCGTGAGCAAATCGCGCGTAGGTCTCGCCCACGGGTTCGGCGATCCCCATGAGGGTACCGGCGGCGTCGAAGGTAATGGCCTGGATTGGCGTTTTTTCTCCCATGGGGGTGTACCGGGCTCAGTGCCGGAGTCGTCTCGCAAGCCACACGGCCACGACCAGGCAGGCCGTCGTGACCACGCCGAATATGGGCGACGCCAATTCCCAGGTGCCGGTGATCTTGAACGCCTGGGCCAGCAGTACGGGGCCGATCAGAACACCCATGTTACGGCCGGTCATGACAATGCCGAAAGCGCGCGCCGTACCGTGTCCGCGTCCGAGAATTACGCTGGGCATGGCGAACAGACAGGTAGGAACGACGCCGGCCCCGGTCCCGTACACCACCAACGACACCACACCGCCGACGCCGCCGCCGGTCACCGGCAGCAGCCACCAGACGGCGGCCTGGGTGACGAGCGCGCCAACGAGCAGCTTTCCCACGGGCAGTCCCCGCTGAAGCGCCAGGCCGGTGATGACGCACACCACCATTACCAGGGTCACGGGGATGGCGTAGCCCCATTGGGCGTGGGTGATGGCGAGCCCGTGGACCTCCACCAGGTACTGGGGCAGCCAGGTCATGTACGCGAAGTACTGCCCGGACCACAGCATGAAGAGAATGCCGGTCAGAATCAGCGCGCCTCGCTGTTGCGGCGTGATGCCGTCGTCTCCGGCGGGATTGTCCGCGCTTGCCCCGCGGCCTGGTGCGAGCACCACGCGCCCCGAGCTTCGATTGACCAGCGTCCAGAGGAAAAACATCGCCGTGGCGCCGATACCGAGATACCACAGCATGCGCCAGCTGCTGGTAGCGATGGCAACGGGTGCGAGAACGGTGGCCGTCAGCTGACCCACCGGTATCCAGGCAGCCATCAGTCCGGCGACCAGCGGCAGCGAACGCTGGCTGGCATTGGCATTGGCAAGTGCCGCACCGCCGATGGCGAGCACCGCGAAGGCAATGCCTTCCAGGCCGCGGGCCGCCAGAACCAGCCATCCGGATTCCGGCTTCACCAGCGCGAGCGCGTTGCCGAGAATCATCAGCGCCAGGGCCCAGAGGATCGGCGACGCAGCCCCGTGCCGCTGGATGGCACGGCCGAGAGGAATGGAAAGCACCAGGCCGAAGAGGGCGTAAATGGACATGAAGCCGCCGGCGAGGATTCGGTCGTAGCCGTAATCCGCCAGCAGCACGGGCAGCACCACCGGCAGCTTGAACTGCTGATAGGCCGCCAGGAAGGCGAGGCCCAGGCCGAAGGCGATGCCGACGATGTGATCGGCACGCGCGGGGGCCGCCACACTCACCCGAAACTCACTCAAACAGGCGCGAATCGCGCGCTGAAATGACGCAGTAGGGGAGGTTGCTCGACGATGCGGTAGCCTTCGAGGCTGTCGCGGCTCTGAAAAACGCGGATGATGGCCTCGACCACGTAGTCGATGTGACTCTGGGTGTATACGCGCCGGGGGATCGCCAAACGCACCAGCTCGTTGGGCGCGGCAAGACTCTCACCGCTGTCACTGTCGTTGCTTCCGAACATGACGCTGCCAATCTCGACGGCGCGAATGCCTGCCTCCTTGTAGAGCGCTACAGTGAGCGCGATGCCCGGAAACTCCAACGGCGCGATGTGTGGGCAGAAGCTGGCGGCATCGATGTAGATGGCGTGCCCACCCGGTGGTTGCACGATGGGCACGCCGGCCTTGGCAATGTGCTGGCCCAGGTAGCCGGTGGAAACGATGCGATAGTGCTGATAGTCATGCTCCAGCGCTTCGTAGAGGCCAATGGCGATCGCTTCCAGGTCACGGCCGGCGAGCCCGCCGTAGGTGGGGAAACCCTCCGTGAGGATCAACAGGTTGCGTTCCTCGCGGGCGAGCTGCTCGTCGTTGCTGGCCAGGAATCCGCCGATGTTGGCCATACCGTCTTTTTTCGCCGACATGGTGCAACCGCCGGCGTAGGAAAACATTTCACGGGCGATTTCGATGAGTGTGGCGTCGCCATAGCCACTTTCCCGCTCCTTGATGAAATAGGCGTTCTCGGCGAATCGGCAGGCGTCGATGTACAGCGGCACACCGTGCTTGTGGCAGATCTCCGAGGTTGCGCGAATATTGGCCATGGATACCGGTTGTCCGCCGCCGGAATTATTGGTGATGGTCAGCATTACCAACGGCACCTTGTCCGGCCCGCGCTCCTCGAGCACGCGCTCCAGCGCTTCCAGATCCATGTCGCCCTTGAAGGGGTGCAGGTCGGCGAGAATCTTCGACTCGGAGCAGGGCAGGTCGACGGGGTCGGCGCCGAGATAAGCGATATTCGCCCGTGTCGTATCGAAGTGACCATTGCTCGGGACGGTTTGACCGGCACTGCACACGGTGCTGAAGAGAATACGCTCCGCTGCTCGGCCCTGGTGGGTGGGGATCACATGGGAAAAACCGAAAATATCCTTAACGGCTTTCTCGAATCGAAAATAGCTGTCACTGCCCGCATAGGATTCGTCGCCGCGCATGATCCCTGCCCATTGCGCGGCACTCATGGCGCCGGTGCCGCTGTCGGTCAGCAGATCGATGAGGACGTCGCGGGCCGCGAGGAGAAAGACATTGTAGGACGCCGCCTGGATGAGCTCTTCCCGCTCATCCCTGGACGTCATGCGAATGGGCTCGATCGCCTTGATGCGAAAGGGCTCGATAATCGTACGCATGGATTGACCGGGGTTGTTGCAACTCTTTCGATCATAGCCCTTTGACGGGCTCTTGCCGATCGAGAAGACCGATCAGAAAGGTCGATCGAGTGAACCGATCAGATGGCGGCGATGCGCCGGCGCTGCTCGTCCAGTCCGTTCCAGAACGCCGCGACGCCGTCGAGCATCTCGTTACCCGTTTCGATGAATGCGTCTTCGCCCACTTCGCGATCGAAGTACAGCTCTTCCAGCTCTTCCTGGGTGTGTTGCGCGTGTTGGCCTTCGATGCGTGCGTGCCAGGTGAAGAACGCCAGGGGCAGGGGGGATTCTAGTCCCTCGTTGTATTTGACCAGGCCGGCGACCAGCTCATCCCAGAATCCGGCGGCGGCCCAGTTTTCTACGGCGTAGCTGGCGGCCTGCGAGGTCATGTAGTCCTCACTGCCGTAGAGCCGGATCAATTCGTCACAGAAGAACAGGGTGGGATCCGTGCCGTGGACACGCCGGCCCATGTCTCCGAACGCCAGACCGAGCTTCTCCGCGATACGCAGCAGCCATTCGAAATGCGCCGCGCGAAAGCGGAACACGCCGCCGTCGACGGTGCCCTCGGTGGAGACCAATTCCGCATCGCCGTGGCGCTCGGGCTCGGCCTCGGGATCGGCCGTGTGCGCCTTGCTGTTTCCGGATGAGTTGAATACCACACCAATTTCGTTGGCGAGGATCTCCTTGGATGCGCGCATGCCCTCCAGGGTGTCGGCGTTGAGGGTCTTCTGCAGCTGCGCGACCAGAAACTGATTGGAGAACACCGAGAACTGCACGATGAAACTCATGATCTGCTCGTGGCTCTTGTGGCCGTGCGCGAACCATGCCGTGTAGGAATTGTCGGTGATGACCGGGTGGTTCAGCAGCTCGGCGCCGATGCGGGTCTGAAACGCGAGAAAGAGCCGCGCTCGTTCGATGGTGTAGCCCTCACGGCCCTCGGCGATGGCGCGCAGGCTGGTCTCGGTGAGCCCGTCGAGCGCATTATTGCGGGCGAAGCTGTCCAGCTCCGGGTGTGTAGCGACGCTCATGGCTGAATTCCTGGCGATTGATCCTTAAGTAACGACATACAAC
>CAXMNG010000306.1:0-8330 GCA_964194585.1 Salibacteraceae bacterium
CTGAAGGAGTTGTCCGCCGCACAGCTGCTGGTGGACAAGCTGCGGCTCGCATCCGACAAGCCCGACTGGCCGTCGCGATTGACGGTGACGGAATTGCGGGTAGGGAAACCACTGCTGCGTTTCGATGGCGTGGTGGTTCTGGGCGACGTGGTCGCCAGGCGCCCGTATCTCATCGTCGCTCAAAGCAAAGACAACGACTGGTTGTGGCCGCCGCTGCCGGGCGGCGGCAACGGCCATGGCGATGAGAAGGGCGATGGGAAGGGCGATGCGAGGGCCGGTTCGAACGGCGGTATACGCCTGGCGAGCTTCAGCACCCGCGGGCCCGGGCGCATTGCCTTCATCGATCGCGCCACCGAGCCCGTGTTTCACCTGGTCCTGGATCCGGTAGTGGTCGCCATGCAGAATCTGGATACGACTCTGCCTGGCAACGTGTCACGCTTTCGCGCCAGAGGCACCGGCTCCAGGTTCTCGGGGTTGACCTTGCATGGCGAACTCAGAAAGCGCGTGGGGGGCTTCGATCTCGGGTTGAAAGTTAATGTGAAGGGCGCGGATCTGCCCGTGCTGAATCCCTATGTCGCCAGGCACGAAGCCGTCGCCCTCACCGCGGGCAGGGGTGATGCCCATAACGATATCGAGATCGAAAACGGCCAGCTGAACGGCCAGGTGGACGTGCTGCTGAGCGGGCTCCAGGCGAAAAGCACGGTCCGCGGCAAAGCATTCGAACGCTTCGACCCGGCCAGTTTTCCACTCCGTACAGCTCTCGCGTTGCTCAAGGATCGGCAAGGTAACATTTCGTTGACGATTCCCCTGCAATCGCGTACCCAGGACCCGACTTACGATTTTGTCGACGGCTTTCAGGAAGACTTCACCCGTACGGTCACGACTGCCGGCGAAGTGGCAGCCAACCTGCCCGGGAAGACGCTGGACCGAACCGTCACGCTGCTGGAGAGGACTGCCTCGCTGCTGCCCGGCGTCAGCGCCGAGCACTACGCGCCGATTGAATTCGCCCCTGGCCGCGACGACTTCACGGCCAGGCCCCTGGCTTATCTGGACCAGATCGGAAAACGCATGGCTAAGCACGAGTCGCTGGAGCTGGCCCTGTGCGGCCGATCGGTTTCCCTGGACAGCGAGACCGCCAGCGGGCCATCGTCAGGCATCGATTCATTGTTCGCCGAGGCGAGCAAAGGCGTATATCGCATCTACCCGCCGGGGCGGGACGGATTGCTGGCGCTCGCCGGGGCGCGTGCCGACGTCGTCCGGCGTTATCTGCACGAGGTACACGGGGTAGCGGACCGGCGACTCGTTTCGTGTGATGCGGAAATCGACACGGCGCCCGACGCAAAAGCCCGTGTCGATCTGCAAGTCGAGTCTCCGGCTGCGGGCAAGGGTCTGTTCGGATTATTTCGCTGAAAACCGTTTCGGTTTTCGGCAAGATCCAACCATGGACGTTACCCCGATTCTCGATCCCCTGAACGACGCCCAGCGCGAGGCCGTTACCGCGCCGCCGGGCCATCTGCTGGTGCTGGCCGGCGCGGGCAGCGGCAAGACCCGGGTGCTGGTGCACCGCATCGCCTGGCTACTGGCCACCGACCAGGCGACGCCCTACCGTGTGCTTGCCGTGACGTTTACCAACAAGGCCGCCGGCGAGATGCGCGGCCGCATCGAAAAGATGCTGGATCGTCCCGCCGGCGCCATGTGGGTCGGCACCTTTCACGGTCTGGCCCATCGCCTGCTCAGGGCTCACTGGCGTGACGCCGGACTTCCCGAAGCTTTTCAGATCCTCGACAGTGATGACCAGCTACGCTGCCTGCGCCGGGTTTTGCGGGATCTCGATTTGGACGAGACCCAGTGGCCGGCCAAGCAGGCGCAGAACTACGTCAATGCGCGTAAGGACGAAGGTCTTCGGCCCGCGCACCTGGACGACAAGGGCGACTTCTGGCTCAGACAGATGATCCGCATCTACGGCGCGTACGAGGAAGCTTGCGCGCGCAGCGGCATTGTCGACTTCGCGGAGCTTCTGTTGAGGGCACACGAGTTGCTGCGGGATCGCGAGGAAATACTCAATCACTACCGGCACCGTTTCGAGCACATCCTGGTGGACGAGTTCCAGGACACCAACGCCATCCAGTACGCCTGGTTGCGCCTGCTGGCCGGGGACACCGGCCAGGTGTTCGCCGTCGGCGACGACGACCAGTCGATCTACGGCTGGCGCGGCGCACGCATCGAGCATATTCAACAATTACCCAAAGACTTTCCGCAAGCCCGGACCATCCGTCTCGAGCAGAATTATCGTTCCAGCGGCAACATCCTGGCCGCCGCGAACGCGCTCATCGCCAACAACCAGGGCCGCCTGGGAAAGAACCTCTGGACTGACGATGGCGATGGCGATCCCATACATCTTTACACGGCCTTCAACGAGCTCGACGAGGCGCGTTTCGTGGTCAGCCGTATCCAGCAGTGGATCGACGGCGGCGAATCCCGTGACGGTGTGGCGATCTTGTATCGCGTCAGCGCCCAGTCGCGGGCGCTGGAGGAAGCCCTTCTCGCGGCGTCGATGCCCTATCGCGTGCACGGAGGTCTGCGCTTTTACGAGCGTGCGGAGATCAGGGACGCGCTTGCGTACTTGCGTTTGCTCGCCAATCGCGATGATGACGGTGCCTTCGAGCGCGTGGTCAATATGCCGACCCGCGGCATCGGCGCGCGCACCCTGGATGCGCTGCGGGGAGCCGCGCGCAACCAGCGGGAATCCCTGTGGCGAGCGGCCGCGCGACTGATTGACGAGAAGATGCTGTCGGCGCGAGCGGCCGCTGCCGTCTCGGGATTCATGACCCTGGTCGAAGACATTGCCAATCAGACTTCCGCGCTGCCGCTGGAGGAGCGCACCAGCATCGTTATCGAGGGCAGCGGATTGCTCGCCCACTACGAGCGCGACAAGGTCGACCGGGCGCAGACCCGCGTCGAGAATCTTCACGAGCTGGTGACGGCCACCCGCCACTTCGTCCAGGAAGAGACCGAAGAGGGAGAGCCGGATCAGGATCCGTTGATGGCTTTTCTTGCCCACGCGGCGCTCGAGGCCGGCGAGGAGCAGGCCGAGGAGTGGCAGGAGTGCGTGCACCTCATGACCCTGCACAGCGCCAAAGGGCTCGAGTTTCCTCTGGTATTCCTTGTGGGGCTGGAGGAGGGGCTGTTTCCCCACCAGCGCAGCACCGAGGACGCGGCCAAGCTCGAGGAAGAGCGCCGCCTCTGCTATGTCGGTATGACCCGCGCCAAGCGTCGTCTGTTCCTGACCCACGCCGAGGCGCGCCGTCTGCACGGCGACGATTATTATCGCGTGGCGTCACGATTCATTCGCGAGATCCCCGCGGAGCTTATCGAGGAAGTTCGCATGCGCGCCGCCGTCTCACGTCCGGTGTATCGCCGCGCAGAGCATAGGCCCGGCACCGGGATAGATGTGTCGGACAACGGAGATTTTCGTCTCGGCCAACGGGTCGAGCACCCCAAGTTCGGCGAAGGCGTGGTGCTCATGTACGAAGGTCAGGGCAGCCACGCCCGGGTTCAGGTGAACTTCGAAAACGCCGGCGCGAAGTGGCTGGTGGTGGCCTACGCGAATCTCGAGACCATGTAGGAGCGTTTCAATGGGGTCAGACTCGATTGATTCGCAGCGCGAATCAATCGAGTCTGACCCCATTGAAACTGACCCCATTGAAAGAGCACAACGCGATCGCTCTCAGCCCGGTTGCAGTCCCGACTTCTCGAGCATGTACTCGACGGCGGACTTGATTTCGGCGTCGCTCAAGCTGGCGTGCCCGCCTTTCGGGGGCATGGCGCCCTTGCCCTTCAGGGCCGTGCTCATCAGGGTGTCCATACCCTGTGCCAGGCGCGGCTCCCATGCGGCTTTGTCGCCGACCTTCGGCGCACCGGCGACACCGGTGGAATGGCAGGCGATGCAGGCCTTGCTGTATACCGCCTCACCACCCTGTCCGGCAGCGGCTGCCGCCGTGGGCTCCGCGGCTGGTGCCGTCGCCGTCGCGGCGGTTGCCGCAGCCGCCACCACCCCGTCGGATTTTCCGACGCGCACCTGGCCGAAGGGCTGGATGCGGTTCAGTATCGCCTGTGGGCTGTTTTGGGCCTTCTCGAAAGAGCTTCCGCCGATGGCGCGAGCAGCAAAGAAGACAGTCAACGTGAACGCGGTCAAGGCGAGCAATATGATCCCGAATTCCCTCAAGAAAACATCGTCTGCCTTGCTCACTTGGATCCCCCCGACAAATGTGCATTCATGGGCCGAATCGCCCTGAAACGAAGCGGGCGTATGGTCTCAAACCGACCGATGCGATACAAGTGCGGCTCCGCAGGGCCACGCGCCGCCTGCGGCGGCACTCATCGCCCCTTACCCTGCGCAGCATCCTCCGCCAGCCTCATGACGCTCACGTAGTCCATCTTGCCGGTGCCCAGAAGCGGCACCGTGTCGACCTTCAGGATGCTCCTTGGAATGCTGAGTTCGGCGATGCCGTTTTCCCGCGCGTAGGCCATGAGCGCGTCACGCTGCGCATCCTGGTAATCGGTGACCAGCACCAGCCGCTCGCCCTTGCGGGCATCCGGGAGATTGACGACGGCGTGGGTGTGGTCCGGCCACAGGGCGGAGACCACGCTTTCCACCGCTGTGAGCGAGATCATTTCACCGCCTATCTTGGCGAATCGCTTGGCGCGTCCCTGGATGTGAACGAAGCCGTCCTCATCGATGCTGACGATGTCGCCGGTGTCGTACCAGCGGTCTTCGGGCGGCTCCAGCACACCCGGATTCTCGATTCTCAGGTAGCCGGCCATGATGTTGGGTCCCGAGACCATCAGCCTGCCGCCTTTCTCGATGCCGGGCACGGGCTCCAACCTGTGTTCGATGCCCGGGAGCAGCCTGCCCACGGCACCCGGGCGGTTGTGCATCGGCGTGTTCATGGTCAACGCCGGCGCCGTCTCCGTGGCGCCGTAGCCTTCAAAGACGCGCAAGCCGAAGCGCTCGCTCCAGATACGCCGGGTCTCGTCCTTGACCTTTTCGGCACCCGCAAAGACGTAGCGCATGCAGTAAAAGTCGTAGGGATGTGCAAAACGCGCGTACCCGGACAGGAATGTGTCGGTGCCGAACATGATCGTGGCATTGATGTCGTAGGCGAGTTCCGGAACGATGCGGTAGTGCAGGGGGGACGGATACAGGAATGTGCGCAGCCCCGAGAGCACCGGCAGCAGCGTGCCGCAGGTAAGACCGAAGGAGTGAAACATGGGCAATGCGTTCAGAACGATATCCGACGGACCGAAATCGATTCGCGAGCTAACCTGAAATCGGTTTGCCTGCACGTTCGTGTGGCTCAGCGCCACGCCCTTGGGCGCACCCTCGGTCCCGGAAGTGAACAGAACCACACAGGGCGCGTCCGGGTCGTGCTTCCTGTTGGCGAAATGGTAATAGATCCCCGCCATCTTGCTCAGCAGAAGGCCGAGCAATTTGTCGAAGATCGAAATGCTCTTGCGCAAATCCTCCAGGTAAATGACTTTGACGCCGGCATTTTCAATTCCGCTGACCATCTCCGTGAGCTTCGCGGTGCCGACGAAGCGCCGCGACGTATAGACCACCTTGATGCACGCTGTTTCACAAGCGAGCACCACGTTACGGGCGCCCGTCGAGAAATTGAGCATGGCCGGCACGCGGTGAAAGGCTTGTAGTCCGAAAAAACTAACCGCTGTTGCCACCATGTTTGGCAACAGCAGGCCGACACACTCGCCTGCTTCCGTATTGCGAATGAGTTTCTTGCCGAGGATGAACGACCCGGCGACGAGCTTGTTGTAGTCCACGGGTTGGCGCTGAATATCGTCGAACACGATGTGCTTACCACCGTGGATCTTTCGCGCGTCCAGCAACGAGCTGAACAGGGTAGTGCGATAGTTGCTGCTCTCGAACACCATGTTGCTCATGATGTCGTAGAGCATGTTGCCGGCGTAGTGGCGGCGCTTGCGGCCCTTCATTTCCTCGGGGATCTGCAGCTTCACCGGAGGCATGAAACGCACGGTGATTCTGGGGAACCAACGCGTGCGCACTTTCCCTTTCAGTCTCGAGAACGGCGTGTACTGGGCTCCTTCGATACGCACCGGCAGCACCACTGCGTCGGCCTTGTCGGCGATCATTCCCGGGCCTTCGTACACCTTCATCAGCGAGCCGGTGACGGTGATGCGGCCCTCGGGAAAGATCACGAGCCGGTGATTTTTCTTTACGTGAGCCACCAGCGAGCGCAGGGAGAAGGGGTTCGTGGGGTCGAGGGGGAAGGTCTCCGCGAGCGAGAGGAAAAACCGGATAATCCCCTGCTTGGCGATATGCGTATTGATGGCGAAGGTCAGCTTGTCCGGCACATAGGCGGAGATCAACGGCGCATCCAGGAAGGACTGGTGGTTGGCGACGATCAGCACGCGATCGCCCGCTTGGCGATAGTTCTCGAGACCCAGAATTTCGACCCTGTAGAAGAGATCCAGCAGCCAGGCGATGAACGCCTTCGCCATCGCGCCCGGCAACAACTTCGCGATATAGACGCCGACCGCGGCATTCAGTACTGCCATGGTGAGGAAAATTTCGGGGATCGAAAATCCAACGTTCAACATGAGCACGGTGCCGCCCGCCGACATCACCATGAACAATGCATTCATCACGTTGTTGCTGGCGATGTTTCTGGCGCGGTGCTTCTCGTCGCTGCGCAGCTGCACGATGGCATACAGCGGCACGATGAAAATGCCTCCGGATATGGCCACCAGCAGGAGGTCCACGACAACCCGCCATCCTGCGAAGGTGCTCAAGAAGTCGCCGGCTGCCATGAGCTCGCCCGTCGCGCTCGAAAGCGGATGCGAGGTGGCGAAGAACAGATCCACGGTGAACACCGTGATACCGAGCGCACCCAGAGGGACGAAGGTGGCATGTACGTCGCCTTTGAGCAGGCGATTGCACAGTAACGACCCGATGGCGATACCGACGGAGAAGGTCGTCAGAAGTATGGTGAGAACCTGCACCGACGCGCCCAGGACGTCTTTCGTGAATGTCGGAAACTGGGCGAGGAAGGTCGCTCCGACAAACCAGAACCAGGAGATCCCCATGATGCATAGAAAAACATCGCGCTGCCCGGCGGCGTGGGCGAGGATCTTCCAAGTCTCGATGACGAAGTTGTAGCCGACCACGAGATCCGGCTGGGCTGGGCGCGTCGCCGGAATGTACCAGCTCGAGAACCAGCCAAGCGCCGCGACCACGATCACGACGACCGAGATTATGGTGGCGCCGCTTTCGGTCAGCACGACCTCGGTGCCGAGGATCGTGCCGGCGAGAATCGCGAGGAAAGTTCCGGCGGAGACCAGGGCGTTGCCGCCCATGAGCTCATCGTCTTTCAGCTGATCCGGAAGAATGCCGTACTTGATGGGACCGAAGAAGGTGGACTGGATTCCCATCAGGAACAACACGGTCATCAGTACGGAGATGTTGCCGAAATAAAAGCCCACCGCGCCCACCGACATGATGATGATTTCGGCGAGCTTGATGTAGCGAATGAGTCTCGTCTTGTCGAACTTGTCGGCGAATTGACCCGCCGTCGCCGAAAAGAGAAAGAATGGCAGAATGAATACGCCTGCGGCCGCCGTGATCATGATCTGTGCATTCATCCCTGCGGCGGCCGCGAGTCGCCAGGCGATGAGCACCACCATGGCGTTTTTGAATATGTTGTCGTTAAAGGCGCCCAGGAACTGGGTCAGGAACAGCGGCAGGAAGCGCCGGGTCTGGAAAAGGGAGAATTGTTTCTGGCTCACGACAGGTGTCCTATTCGGCGCGCTTGCCGAGAGTACCAAACCAATGGAAAGGGTGCCTATATCGGTGTGTCGACACTACCCTGCAGGCGACGGGTATCGTCGTCGACTCGTTGGCTGATGAGAAGAAAGACGCGTTCCTGCTCACTGCTGTGGTTACGTCCCGAGTGCATCAGCCAGCTGGGAAACCAGTACAGCCGTCCAGGCTCGTCGAAATCGTAGGAATCGTAAAGACCATCGCGCTCGAAAGCGCCGAAAGACGGCTCGACCGACAGCGCTCCGGCGGATCCGGGATAGATCGGAATGATGCTGCGCACCAAATCGCAGGCGTCGGTGTGGGGCAGGTGGCCGAAGCGGTAGTTTCGCCGGTACACTTTCAATCGCGCCCGGCAGCAGCCGGGAATGCTGTCGACGATCTCCTCGAAAATTCCGAAACAGGCGTCGGTCTTTACCACTGCCCGGGACTCCAGAACGCTCCGCGGGCCGCCAAACACTGCTTGGCTGTGGTCATC
>CAXMNG010000307.1:0-38282 GCA_964194585.1 Salibacteraceae bacterium
CCGTGATCAGTACCAGGCCCAGGATCAGCGAGATCTCCGGCAGACCCCAGCGGCGGGTGCGCGTGAACTGGCTGTCGTTGACGGCGATGTTCACGTGGCGCTTGCCGACGTCGAAGGTGTCTTCGGCAAAGGCCGCCAGCAATGCCTTGTCGGCGAGGATATTGATGCGCCGCGTGAGCCCGCGCGATGCCTTTGCCATGCGTCTATAGGCCCCGCCGCGAAAGATGTCCGGACCCCGGTAGCCGACCGCGCGCATGCGGAAGTTCACGTACTCGCGCATCTGCTCGGGCGTGAATGGCTGCAGATAGAAACTGTGGGTGATGCGCTCCTTCAGCTGACGGATTTCCGGCTTGTCGAGATTGTCATCGAGCTCCGGCTGGCCGAAGAGGACAATCTGCAGCAGCTTGTCGCGATTAGTCTCGAGGTTGCTGAGCAGGCGGATCTCCTCCAGGGTCGCGATGGGCATGCTCTGGGCTTCCTCGACGAAGACCACCACCTGGCGGTTGTTGGCATGCTTCTCGAGCAACCGCTTCTGCAGAGCGTGCATGACCTTCAGGCGGTTGGCTTCCGAGTCGACATCCAGCTTCATCTCCAGAGCGATGGCGTGCAGGGTATCCTCCGGTGACAGGCTGGGGTTGGCGAGGTAGACGATGTCCACCTTGTCGGCGAGACGCTCTTCCAGCATCCGGCAGAGCATGGTCTTGCCACTACCCACCTCGCCGACCACCTTGACGATGCCCTCGCCGCTGGAGACCGCGTACATCAGGGCCTCCAGGACCTCGCCGCGGGCGCCACCGGGATAGAACAGCTTGGTGTCCGGCGTTATCCGGAACGGCGCGCGATCGAGGCCGAAGTGCTCGTTATACATCGCTGTCGGGTCCGCCCTTGAGGCGCTGGATCTTGCTGTATAGCGTAGTACGGTTCACTCCCAGCAGCCGCGCTGCCTCGCTGAGGTTGCCGTCGGCGAGCTTCAACGCCGCCTCGATGTAACGCTGCTCCCAGCTGCTCAAGATCTCGTCGAGGCGGAATCCGCCGGCCGTGAGCTCCTGAATCGACTCTCCGTCCACCTGGGACTGGCCGTCGAACTCGGCCTCGAGCTCCGTGAGCCCGATGTGTGCGCCCGGATGCTTGGCGCCCAGGCGGATGACGATGTTTCTCAGCTCGCGCACGTTGCCGGGAAAGGTGTACCTGGACCAGCGCTCGGCGCCCTGCTCATCGAGAACAAAGGGCGGCACCTTTTCCGCATAAAGGGCGCGAAAGTGCTCCATCAGAAGGAGACAGTCCGCGCCCCGCTCGCGCAGCGGCGGCACATCGATGGTCAGCACACTGATGCGATGATAGAGGTCGTGGCGAAAGTTGCCGGCGCGGATCTCTTCCAGCAGATCGCGATTGGTTGCGGCGATGATCCGCGCCTTGGCGATCCGCGGGCGGGTCTCGCCGACACGATAGTACTCGCCGTTCTCGAGCACACGTAACAGCTTCGGCTGCAGCGCCAGGGGAAACTCGCCCACCTCGTCCAGCAACAGCGTACCGTCGCCGGTGTCCTCGAAGAAACCCGCCTTGGCGTTGCTTGCGCCGGTGAACGCGCCCTTGGCATGGCCGAACAGCTGTGCTTCCAGAAGCTCCGGCGTAAAGGCCGCGCAGTTTACACTCACGAAGGGCTCGTCGGCTTGCTCGCTCTGGTGATGCAGCAGCTGCGCCACCAGCTCCTTACCGGTGCCGGACTCACCCTGGATGAGCACCGGAAAGGGCGTATTCGCGAAGCGCGCGACCTGGCTGCGCAGCTCGTCCATGGCCGGGCTTTCACCCAGCAGCTCGACATCGCTGGTGCGCTCCTCGGGGTCGTGCTCCTCGGCTTCGAGGATCATGAGATGGTGATCCAGGCGCGCCTTCAGCAGCTGCGGATCGCAAGGCTTTGCGATGAAATCGGCCGCCCCCAGGGACAGCGCGTGCTGCACATTGTGTTTCTCGCTCTGACCGGAAAGCACCAGGATCTTCATTATCGGATTGACGGCGAGCAGCTCCTTGATGAGGGCGAAGCCTTCGTCGGGACGGTGCGGCTCGGGCGGCAGGCCGAGGTCCACCAGTGCCAGCGCCGGCATGTTGTCCATCTTGATCAGCAGACGCCTGGCCTCGGATCGGCTGGCCACCAGATGCACGTCGAAGTCGTCGCGCAACACGAATGCCAGCGATTCGCCGATCAGCGGATCGTCGTCGATTAGGATCAGTCCGTGTTGCGCCGCCTTGCTGTCAGGCTGCGCCGAGGCCTTGGCCATGGGGAGGAGAACCTGTGGATGCCGTTGATAACCCTACTAATATAGTGGGCGGCGCCGGCCCATGCACGAGCCATTAACCTAGTAGCGGTAGTGGTCCGGCTTGAAAGGACCCTCTTTGGGCACGCCGATATACTCGGATTGCTCCGGAGTCAGCTCGGTGAGGGACACGCCCAGCTTTTCCAGGTGCAGCCTGGCGACCTTCTCGTCCAGGTGCTTCGGCAGCACATACACCTGTTTCGCGTAATTCTTGGGATTCTGCCACAGCTCGATTTGGGCAAGCACCTGATTGGTAAAGGAGTTCGACATGACGAAGCTCGGGTGTCCGGTGGCGCAGCCCAGATTCACCAGGCGCCCCTCGGCGAGCACGATGATGCGCTTGCCATCCTCGAAGACCACGTGATCCACCTGCGGCTTGATGTTTATCCACTCGTGCGAGCGCAGGGCCGAAATTTCGATCTCCGAATCGAAGTGACCGATGTTGCACACGATCGCCTCGTTCTTCATGCGCAGCATGTGATCGTGGGTGATGACACCCGCGTTGCCGGTGGCGGTGACAAAAATGTCGGCATCGGGCGCGGCTTGCTCCATGGTGACGACGCGGAATCCCTCCATGGCGGCCTGCAGGGCACAGATGGGATCGATCTCGGTTACCCACACCGTGGCACCGAGCCCTCGCAAAGATTGCGCGCAACCCTTGCCGACGTCACCGTAACCGCACACGACGGCGGTCTTGCCGGCGATCATGACATCGGTGGCGCGTTTGATCCCGTCCACCAGTGATTCCCGGCAGCCGTACAGATTGTCGAACTTCGACTTGGTGACGGAATCGTTCACATTGATGGCGGGGCACGCGAGAGTGCCGTCAGTCACCATGTCGTAGAGGCGCTTCACGCCGGTGGTGGTTTCCTCGGAAATCCCGCGCACGTCCTTCAGAAGTTCACCGTACTTTTCGTGCATGACAATGGTGAGATCACCACCGTCATCGAGGATCATGTTCGGGCGCCAGCCGTCGGGCCCGAAAATCGTCTGGTCGATGCACCACCAGAACTCTTCCTCGCTCTCACCCTTCCACGCGAAAACCGGGATATCCGCCGCCGCCATGGCCGCGGCAGCGTGGTCTTGAGTGGAGAAGATGTTGCAGGACGACCAGCGGATCTCCGCGCCGAGCTCCATCAGGGTCTCCATGAGCACGGCCGTCTGTATGGTCATGTGCAGGCAACCGGCGATGCGCGCGCCGGCGAGGGGCTTGGACGCGCCGTATTCCTTGCGGGTCGCCATGAGGCCCGGCATCTCCGTCTCCGCAATGGCAATTTCCTTGCGGCCCCATTCGGCCAGGCCGATGTCGGCTACCTTGTAATCGGGGTCGAGGTTTACAACCGGTTGGGTCGTCATCAGTATTTCTCCGCCGTCTGATACAGCAATATGCAAATTCGGATTATAAGCCCGCGGCGTCGCGCAGTGCCGGCGCCCGGTCGGTTCGCTCCCACGGAAAGCCCTCGTCCTCGCGGCCGAAGTGGCCGTAGGCGGCCGTGCGCGTGTAGATGGGATGCAGCAGATCGAGCATCTCGATGATGCCGCGGGGTTTTAAATCGAAGTGCTCGCTCACCAGCTCGCTGATACGGTCTTCCTCGATCTTGCCCGTGCCGAAAGTCTCCACGTCCACCGAGGTGGGCTCGGCCACCCCGATAGCGTAGGAAACCTGCACTTCACAGCGATCCGCGATACCGGCGGCGACGATGTTCTTGGCCACGTAGCGGCATGCGTAGGCGGCCGAGCGATCTACCTTCGACGGATCCTTGCCCGAGAAGGCGCCGCCACCGTGGCGCGCAACACCGCCGTAAGTATCGACGATAATCTTTCGCCCGGTCAGGCCGCAGTCCCCCACGGGACCGCCGATCACGAATCGCCCGGTAGGATTGATGTAAAAACGCGTGTCGTTGCCGAGCAACTCGGCGGGGATTATCGGCCGGATGATTTCGTCCATGACGGCCTCGTGAAGCATTTTCGCGTCGACGTCCGGATCGTGCTGGGTGGACAGCACCACGGCATCCACGCGCGTCGGCTTTCTGTCCTCGTAGCGCATCGTCACCTGGCTCTTTGCATCGGGCCGCAGCCACGCCAGGGCGCCACTGCGGCGTACCTCCGACTGGCGTTTCACCAGGCGGTGAGCGAAGGTAATCGGCGCCGGCATCAGCACCTCGGTCTCATTGGTCGCGTATCCGTACATCATGCCCTGATCGCCCGCACCCTGTTCGCGATCCTCGGTCTCGTCGACCCCCTGGGCAATGTCCGCGGACTGCTTGCCGACCGCGTTCAACACGCCGCAGGTGTGCCCGTCGAATCCGTAGTCCGTATTGTCGTAGCCGATGGCGTTGACGCGCTCGCGCACCAGGTGCTCCGTGTCGATTGTTGCGGATGTCGAGATCTCGCCGGCGACGATGACGACGCCGGTCTTGATCATGGTCTCGCAGGCGACACGGCCGTTGGGATCCTGCTCCAGGATGGCATCGAGAATGCTGTCCGAAATCTGGTCCGCCATCTTGTCCGGATGACCCTCGGACACGGATTCCGAGGTTATCAATTGCGTGCGAGCCATCGCTTCCCCACCTGCTGGTCAAAAAAGAGCGTAAGTGTACCTATACGAGCGCATTCTCCCAATACCCCGGGGGCGGATTAATTGGGGGCAGGTTAATTGGGGACAGATCTATTTTCCCTTCGGACGGGCTCCGTCCGAACGGAACATAGATCTGCCCCCAATTAACCTGCCTCCAATTAACCCGCCCTCGCGTCCCTCAGTAGCCCCAGGTTCCCCGCAGAAGCTTTGCGTAGCCATCATAGAGAGCAGGGCTGGCGGGTTCGAAGCCATCGACCCGGGCGCTCGCGAGCGCCCGGCGGCCGGCGTCGATGTCCCGGGACGCCAGGAAGGCCCGGCGGATGACCTCGCGGGCCTCGGCGGGGACGGCCGGCGACGCCGACAACGCCATCCCCGGCCCCTGCTGAGTCGACATGACGACATTCAATTGCGGATGCTCGCGCACCATGCCGGACGGGATCACCGCGGCTGTCACGTCGCCATTGATGACGCGCCGGATACCCTCGTCGTAGGACCCGACCTCCACCAGTACCGGCGCGCGGATTGCGTCGGGAAACAGCTCCGCGAGACGCAACGCCGCGAGGCTGGGTGGCGCCGGTGACGCCACCGGCTCTCCGTACAGCTCGTCGGGCTCGACGAACACGGTCGCGGGTCCGGTAACGACACTGAATCCCGATACCCCCGAGGTCTTCGCCAGCACCAGGTAGCCCAGGTTGCGCACCCGGTAGTCGGTGAAATGACCTTCGTCGAGAATCAGGTCGTAATCATTCCGTTTTCCCATGGCCTGCCAGTGAGCGAGCGCGCTGTCGGGGAGATAAAGGCTCAGCTGGTGGCCACTGGCCTCGGAGAGATACGCCGCCAGGGGTGCGAATGCCGTGGCCGAATCGGCGCCATGGAGCTCCGAGCGGATGATCAGGTTGAACGGCTCCGCCCGCAGCCCGGAAGAGACGCACAACGCAAGCACCATGAGCAGCGATCCCGACGCAGCGGCGCACGCCCGCAATCGGATGGTCGGAGTTTGAACAGCCGCAGTCCTGGAGCCCGTCATGGATATCCTCGTCGACAAGGCAATCATAGCCCCCCGGCTCCCACGCACATATTGCACCGGAACGCGTTGCGCATAATGGGCCAGTAGGTCAAAATTCGTTTTCCCCTGCGTTTGGGCCAATTCCCGACAGGCTGGCTGCTGATGTTCGTCGCTTTCTCCATCAGCGGGCGACTTCTGGCGTCCCCCTGCGCCGCGGACAGCGACACTTGCATCGAGGGCCTGCGCGGGGACGCCTGTCAGGCCGACCCGACCAGGCCATTGCCGATCCCCGGGGAGTACCATGCCATCGCGTAGAGATCTCGCCAATGCCATCCGGGCGCTGAGCATGGATGCCGTCCAGCGTGCCAAGTCCGGGCATCCCGGCATGCCCATGGGCATGGCCGACATCGCCGAGGTCCTGTGGAACGACTTCCTGCGCCACAACCCCGGCAATCCGGCGTGGGCCGATCGCGATCGCTTCGTGCTCTCCAACGGTCACGGCTCCATGCTTCTCTACTCGCTGCTGCACCTGACCGGCTATGCCCTGCCCATGGCGGAGATCGAAAACTTCCGCCAGCTGCATTCCATCACTCCGGGGCACCCGGAGTACGGCGACACACCCGGGGTCGAGACCACCACCGGCCCCCTGGGCCAGGGCCTCGCCAACGCCGTCGGCATGGCCATCGCGGAGACACTGCTGGCGGCGCGGTTCAACCGTGATGGCCACAGGATCGTCGATCACTACACCTATGTGTTCGTCGGCGACGGCTGCCTCATGGAAGGCATCTCCCACGAAGCATGCTCCCTCGCCGGCACTCTGGGACTCGGCAAGCTCATCGTCATCTATGACGACAACGGGATCTCCATCGACGGAGAGGTCAGGAACTGGTTCACCGACGACACGCCGGCGCGCTTCCGGGCCTACGGCTGGCACGTGGTGCCCGAGGTGGACGGCCACGACTCGGATGCGGTCAAGCGCGCGATCGCGGAGGCCAGGACAAACACCGGTGAGCCCTCCCTGATCTGCTGCAAGACGGTGATCGGCTGGGGCTCGCCCGGCAAGCAGGGCAAGGCATCGTCCCACGGTGCGGCCCTGGGCGAGGATGAGGTGCGGCTCGTGCGCGAGACCATCGGTTGGCCTCATGCGCCTTTCCATATTCCCGACGACATCGGCGCGGCCTGGGATGCGAAGAGCCGCGGCCAGTCCCTGGAAGACTCGTGGACACAGCGATTCGAGGCCTTTGGTGCCGCATATCCAGAGCTGGCGGCGGAGTTCCAGCGCCGCTTGCACGGCGCGCTTCCCGAGGACTGGAGCGCCGATGCCGATGCCTTCATCGACCAGGTTCAGAAGGCCCGCGAGAACATCGCGTCGCGCAAGGCATCCCAGAACGCACTGGAAGGCTATGCCCCGATGCTGCCGGAGCTGATCGGCGGCTCCGCCGATTTGACCGGCTCGAATCTGACCCTGCACTCCGGATCCCGCACCGTGTCTGCCGCGCCCGACGACGGCAACTACATTTATTTCGGCGTGCGCGAGTTCGCCATGTCCGCGCTCGTGAACGGCCTCGCGTTGCACGGCGGTTTTATTCCCTACGGGGCGACTTTCCTCACCTTCTCCGACTACGCCCGCAACGCGCTACGCATGGCGGCGTTGATGGGCATACGCAGTATCTTCGTTTATACCCACGACTCCATCGGCCTCGGTGAAGACGGGCCGACCCATCAGGCGGTGGAGCAAGCGGCGACCCTGCGCCTGATGCCGAACATGTCCGTGTGGCGGCCCTGCGATGCGGCGGAGTCGGCGATCGCCTGGCGCCATGCCCTCGAGCGCCGGACCGGCCCCACCTGCCTGCTGTTTTCGCGCCAGGGGCTGGCGCACCAGTCGCGCTCGGCCGAGCAGCTGGCCGGCGCGGCCCGCGGCGCTTATGTGCTGCGCGACTGCGCGGATAGGCCGCAGGCGCTGATACTCGCAACCGGGTCAGAAGTCGGCATGGCCGTGGAGGCCAGCGAAATTCTCGCGCAAAAGGGCATCGCCGTGCGCGTGGTGTCCATGCCCAGCACCGACGTCTTCGATGCCCAGAGTCCGGCGTACCGGGAATCGGTCTTGCCGGCCGCCGTCAGGGCACGCGCATCGGTGGAAGCCGGAGTGACCGACTACTGGTACAAGTATATCGGTGGCCACGGCCGCGCCGTTGGCGTCGACACCTTCGGCTTGTCGGCACCCTATGAAAAAGTCTACGAGCACTTTGGTCTGACCGCGAAAAGCGTGGCCAGCGCCGTCGAGGAATCCATGGCCAGCATCGCCGGCGAAACGCCCGGCGTGGCCGCAGAATAAAACGCACTCAACGATCGAGGACCCCACATGCCCACAAGAATTGCCATCAACGGCTATGGACGTATAGGCCGGAACATTTTGCGCGCTGTCTTCGAGAGCGGGCGCACGGATGAATTCGAGATCGTCGCGGTCAACGATCTGGGCGATGCCAACACCAACGCCCATCTGACCCAGTACGACACGGCTCATGGTCGTTTCCCCGGCGAGGTGAGCGTCGACGGTGACTATCTGGTGGTGGATGGCCAGCGCATTCTGGTGTGCGCCGAGCGCGATCCGGCGAATCTACCCTGGGAGAAGCTGGGCGTGGATGTGGTGCACGAGTGCACTGGATTTTTCACCAGCAAGGAGAAAGCCGGGGCACACCTGAAGGCGGGCGCCAGGAAAGTGATCATTTCCGCGCCTGGCGGCGCCGACATGGATGCAACGATCGTCTATGGCGTCAATCACCAGACCCTCAAGTCTTCGGACACCGTGATCTCCAACGCGTCCTGCACGACCAATTGCCTGGCACCGCTGGTGAAACCACTGCACGACCGCATCGGTGTCGAATGCGGGCTCATGACCACCATTCACTCCTACACCAATGACCAGGTGCTCTCCGACGTCTATCACACGGACCTGCGCCGCGCCCGGTCCGCCACCCAATCGATGATTCCCACCACCACCGGTGCCGCCAAGGCAGTCGGGCTGGTGCTTCCGGAGCTCGACGGTAAGCTCGACGGATTTGCGGTACGCGTCCCCACCATCAACGTATCGATGGTGGATCTCACCTTCAGCGCATCGCGGGAAACCAACAAAGACGAGATCGACGCGATTATGCGCTCGGCCTCGGAACAGGAATTGAAGGGCATCTTGAACTTCAACGACAAGCCCCTGGTATCGGTGGACTTCAATCACGATCCGGCCTCCTCCACCTACGAGTCCGCACTTACCAAGGTCATCGACGGCAAGCTGGTCAAGGTCGTATCCTGGTACGACAACGAATGGGGGTTCTCCAACCGCATGCTGGACACGACTCTGGCCCTCGTAAACGCGGCCTGAGGTTTCGGCGTCCACCGCAGTTCCATGTCACGTAAACCTTAAAGGTCGCAATAATGAGTTCACAGTCTATCGAAGCCATCGCCGGCGCCATGGTTGCCGAAGGCAAGGGCATCCTCGCCATTGACGAGAGCAGCCCGACGATCAAAAAACGATTCGACAGCATTGGCGCGGAATGCACCGAGGAAAACCGCCGCTCTTACCGCGAGCTGCTGATCGCCGGCGACGGTATTAACGCGTTCATCAGCGGCATGATTCTCTATGACGAAACCATCCGGCAGGCGGCAAAGGACGGAACGCCTTTCCCCGAGCTGCTCGCGTCGCGGGGCATCATGCCCGGCATCAAGGTGGACGGCGGTGCAAAGGACCTGGCCGGGCACCCCGGCGAAAAAGTTACCGAGGGTCTGGACGGCCTGCGGGATCGCCTGGCGGAGTACCGCAAGCTCGGGGCGCCCTTCGCCAAATGGCGCGCCGTCATCACCATCGGCGAGGGCTTACCCAGTCGTGGCTGCATCACCGCCAACTGTCATGCGCTGGCGCGTTACGCGGCCCTGTGCCAGGAAGCCGGCATCGTTCCCATGGTCGAGCCGGAGGTCCTGCTGGATGGCGACCACAGCATCGAGCGCTGTTATGAGGTGTGCGAAGCGACCCTGCGTGCCCTGTTCGCCGCGCTCTACGAGCAGCGCGTGGTGCTGGAGGGAACCATCCTCAAGGCCAGCATGGTGCTGACCGGCAACAAGCGCGCCAAGCGCGCCGGGGTCGAGGAAGTCGCCGAACGCACGCTGCGCTGCCTCCGGAACGCGGTGCCGGCTGCCCTGCCGGGGGTAGTGTTCCTGTCCGGCGGACAAACCCCGGTGGAGGCGACAGCCCACTTGAATGCCATGAATGCGATGGCCGGCGCGCTGCCGTGGAAGCTCAGCTTCTCCTATTCGCGGGCGTTGCAGGAGCCGGCGCTGAAAGCGTGGAACGGCGACCCCGCAAACGGCGAGGCGGCTCGAGCCGCGCTGCACCATCGCGCGCACCTGAACAGCGCCGCGTCGCTCGGGCGCTATGACGAGAGCATGGAGAAAACCGCCACCTGACGCCCGACCTACGCCGGGGCGGCCGCGCGCTCGGGGAACAGTCGTGGCCGCGTTCTTCGCTCCGGCGTGAGCACCTCGCGATCCTGGCTGTTCTCCAGCCACGCCCACAGGGGACGCCAGTCGTCCAGACAGCGATCCTTGCCGATACCGCCGAGCTCGTTCACGCCGATGCCACGGGCGCTCGCCCGCGGGTAGCGCCGGGTTTCCCGCAACCGGGTCGCAACATTCAGGCCGACACTCTGCAGCGCATTTTCCAGGGGCTTGAGCCCACTGCGATGGGCGGGCGTGCGGTTGACCACCGCGGTAATGCGCACGTCGCACTTGCACACCGGCTCCACGCGGCGCAGCACCTCCACCAGCGAATACATCGCATCGATGTCGATGGGTGACGGCAGAACCGGGATGATGATGGTGTCCGCCATTCGCACCAGGTTGGGAAGGAAAGGATCCGTGGGCCCGGCGGGCGTATCCACGATGACACGCTCGGCATTCAACGGCACGCGCAGCTGGAAGCTGCGGGTCACGCCCACCGGATTCTGAAATGCGGCGACGCCGTGGATGACCGTACGGGACTCGGGGCGCAGCTGCAGCCAACGGGTGCTGGAGCCTTGGGCGTCGTGGTCGAAGAGCGCGGTCAGGAACCCCTGACCTGCGTAATAGGCGGCGAGATTGGTTGCGATGGTGGTCTTTCCTGATCCACCCTTCGGATTGAGCAACATGATTGTATGCACAGTTCCCCCCGGCGCGAAAAAATCATGCCCGACAAGCAACCCGTCCCTGTGCCTGCAACCGTGCCGATTTTATGCTCTGCCTTTGTAAATTCTGCCTGCGGTCGCCTCTCGATGGGGCCGGCTTTGCGCAGCTCCGCGGAGGCTAAGTTGTAATATAAATGTCTTGGGCAGCCTCAGAGTTTCTACCACAATGATTTGGGAGCGTCTAGGAACAAAGGGGGGCCCAAAAGTACGGTGCTCAAGGGGCCAATTCAGGGGAACTCACCTGCACCGGTGTTCTTCTAATCTTCAGCCCTGCAACAATGAGCCTGCCGCCATGACAAAGGTCGAACCCACCGCCAGGCTGTGCACGCTCGGTGGATTTCTGGCAAGGATGCTTGTGCCAGTCCTGTTGCTCGTACCGCTGACGAGTCCCGGCCAGGAGTCATCCACGGTGCCTGATGTCGACCAGCTCCTGGCGGCTGTCGTTGGGGTGCGCGCCCGGGTGCCCGAGCATGCGCGAACCGCGGAGGCCCTGGGCACGGAGCGCGCGGGGTCCGGCATCCTGATCGACGGCAACGGCCTCATCGTCACCATCGGTTATCTGATTCTGGAGGCCAGTGATGTCGAGGTGATGCTCACGGAGGACAGAATTCTGAAAGCCGAGATTCTCGCCTACGATCACGAAACCGGATTCGGTCTGTTACGGGCCAGCGGGCCCATCGACGTCCCCCCCATGCGCCTGGGCGAATCCGCCGGCCTCGAGCAGGGGGATCAGCTCCTGGTGTCGAGCTTCGGCGGACGCCTGGCTGCCAGGCCGGCGGTTCTGGTGTCGCGGCGGGATTTCGCCGGCTACTGGGAGTACCTCCTGGAAAACGCCATCTTCACCGCGCCACCCTATCCGTTGTTCGGCGGCGCCGCCCTGATCGATTCGCAAGGCGAACTGGTGGGCATCGGTTCGCTGGTGGTCGCCGACGCCTACCCCGGCGACCAGCCGCTGCCCGGAAACATGTTCTTACCCGTGGATCGACTGAAGCGCGTGCTCGGGGATCTGCTCACGGTCGGCCGATCGACGGCAGCATCGCGACCCTGGCTCGGCCTGTACGTGAGCGAAGTCGATAACCTTTTGATCGTGCGCCGGCTCGCAGTAGACGGCCCCGCCGCCGCTGCCGGCGTGCAACCCGGCGATATCATCCTCGGCGTCGCCGGCCAGCCGGTGGTATCGATGGCGGATTTCTATCGCAAAGTGTGGGCCGTAGGCAAACCCGGAGACGAGGTACCCCTCACCGTCCTCAAGGGCGCCCAAATGCACGAAGTCAACGTCACCGCCGGCGACCGCTACGAGTGGCTGCACCTGAAGTAATCGGGGGTAATTGGGGACAGATGTATTTTCCCTTCGGACGGGCTCCGTCCGAAGGGAAAATAGATCTGTCCCCAATTAACCCCGATTACTTCAGGTGATCAGGCGGTCTCGGGCTTCCTGGTATTTCTGCGACGTGCGTTCGATGATGTGGGCGGGAAGTGACGGCGCCGGGGGCGTTTTGTCCCAGCCGGTGGTCTCCAGGTAATCCCGCACGTACTGCTTGTCGAAGCTGGGGGGGCTGGAGCCCGGCGCGTATTCGTCGGCGGGCCAGAAACGCGACGAGTCCGGGGTCAGCACCTCGTCGATGAGCACTACCTCGCCGTTGGCGTCCAGGCCAAACTCGAACTTGGTGTCGGCGATGATGATTCCGCACGCGGCCGCATGCACGACGGCCTCCTCGTAAAGCTGCAGGCTTACGTCGCGCACGCGGGCAGCCACGTCCCCGCCGACCAGCTCCACCATGTCGTCGAAACCGATGTTCTCGTCGTGATCCCCCACATCGGCCTTGGTAGACGGCGTGAAGATGGTGCTCGGCAGCCGCTCCGCCTGGCGCAAACCCTCGGGTAGCCGGACACCGCTCACCTGGCTGCTGGCCTGGTAGTCCTTCCAGCCCGAGCCGATTAAATAGCCGCGCACGATGGCTTCCACCGGCAGTGGCTCGAGTCGCCTGACGACCACGGCTTGCGCCGCTACCCGGGCGCGTTCGTCTGCATCGGCAAGCACCTCTTCCAGGTGCAGGGTGGAAAGATGATTGCTGATGAGTTTTCCTGTCCGTTCGAACCAGAAATTGGACAGCTCGGTGAGCACCGCGCCCTTGCCGGGGATCGGGTCCGGCAGCACGACATCGAACGCGGACAATCTGTCTGAAGCGACGATGAGCATATGGTCGTCGTCCACGGCGTAGATGTCGCGCACCTTGCCGCGGTTAATGAGGTCAAGACTCTGGAGATCGCTGTGGAACACCGGCTCGGCTAGTGCCGCCATGGTTTGTCTACCTTCTTGTGAGCTGTCGAATGAGCATTTACCTAGTCGCGGATTCTACTTCATGGCCAGGGACGAGTCCCGGCCATGCGCGGCCGGTCGCCGCCAATGCCGGACGCGTAGCGCATGAACAAGCGTTTCAATGGCGGCGAGTGATCGACTATCGACAAGCCGAGATTGCGCGCCACCCGCACCGGCTCCAGCTGGCTGCCGAACAGCCACTGGAAACCACTCATTCCCTGCTGCATGAGATGATTGCGGCCCTTGCGCCAACGCTCATAGGGGCGGAGATTTGTTCGCCGCCCGAGGTCGCGCTCCCGTAACCAGGTGGCGTGGAGGATCTCGGCGAGCGCAGCGGCGTCCTGCAGACCCAGATTGGCGCCCTGCCCGGCCAGGGGATGCACCGTGTGGGCCGCGTCACCCACCAGCGCCACGCGTTCCGCGACGTACTCACGGGCGTGCAGATGCCGCAACGGGAACGCAGCGCGCCCCCCGACCGGCTCGATCTTCCCGAGTCGGGATTCGAAAGCCTCCTCGACAGCCGACGCGAAGCCCTGGTCGGACTCGGCCAGCAGCGCTTGCGCATGCTCGGGCAGCGTCGACCAGACGATGGAGCACAGATGTCCCGGCAGCGGCAGAAAGGCGATGGGCCCGTCGGCCAGGAACCGCTGCCAGGCGGTTTCCCGGTGCCACGACGCGGCATGCACGGTCGCCACTAGCGCCTGCTGCCCATAGTCACCGCCGTCGCATTGAATTCCGGCGAGTTCCCGCACCCGAGAGTGGCTGCCATCGGCGCCCACCACCAGGCGGGCCCGCAGCCGGGAACCGCCCAGGTGCAGCGTCACCCGATCACCGTCGATCCGGAGATCCTGCAGCACCTCGGGTCGAAACACTGTGAGAGTATCCAGCGAGGCCATTCGCGCATCCAGGGCGCGCTGGATGACGCCGTTCTCCAGGACATGGCCGAGGGCGTCGGTTCCGATATCGGCGCTGTCGAAATGCACGCTGCCGCTACCGGCGGCATCCCAGACGTGCATCTCGCGAAACACGCCTGCGCGCGCCAGGGGCAACGCATCCCACACGTCGATGGCGCGAAGTATCGATTCCGACGCAACCGTGATGGCACTGACGCGAAGCTGCCGCTCATCCGCCAGCGGCGCCGGCGGATCGCTGGCCTCGATGACGGCCACCCGCAGGCCGGCTTTGGCGATGGCGCAGGCCAGCGTCGCTCCAGTCATACCAGCGCCCACGACCGCAACGTCGACGTTCACAATGAAAGTCCGCGGGCCAGCCGACTCTGGCGCCCGGCGAGCCCCATGGCGACGTTGCCGAAGCGGCGCTTGGCCGGGGGAAACAGATCGAAGGCCAGCAGCCCCAGGTCTCGGGCAGCCACCAGCGGCGCGAATCGATTCGAGAACAGACGCACCAGAGCGTCGGTGGCCCGGGACACCAGTTTCTGATCCCGGCGCCGCCACTCGGCATAGCTCGCCAGCACCGACGGGTCTCCTGCGTCGCGGCCGACCCGCAAGGCGGCGCTGACGATCTCCGCCAGCGCCGCCGCATCCCGTAAACCGAGATTGAGCCCCTGACCGGCCACCGGATGGAGATGGTTGGCTGCGTTGCCGATGATCGCGAGACGTTTGCCCACCACCTCGGTCGCGGTGATCAAGTGCAATGGAAAGGCGCTTCGAGGGCCCGTGGCCACGAAGCCTCCGAGGCGCATACCAAACTGCTCGGTGAGCGCACAGACGAAATCGTCGTCATCGAGGGCCATGAGACCTTCGCTGCTCGCGGCATCCATGCTCCAGACGAGACCGCAGTCGTTGCCATGCATGGGAAGCAACGCCATCGGGCCGGCGGCAGTGAAACGCTCGTAGGCAACGCCGCCGTGGGCACAACGTGCCTGGACCCTGGCTGTGATCCCCCACTGCCCGTAGTCACGTTCGCTCACCGATATACCCAACCGCTCGCGCAACGCCGAGCGGCCGCCGTCGCAGAGCACCATGAGCTTGGCTTCGATACGGGGAGGAAATCCGTGGGCCGGTGGATCGCCGGCCGCGGCGATGCACAATCGTGCACCGGGGGAATGATTGCAGTCCACGTCGTCGACGACGGCGGGACGCATGACGTGCACCCGGTCGGTGGACCCCAACGCCGCTTCCAGCGACCGGCCAAGCTCCGCTGCCGCGACCACATAACCCAACGCATCCACGCTACAGTCCTCGGCGTGCAAGCGCGCAAATCCGAAATGACCACGATCGGATACGTGAATCCGGGTTATGGGCGTGACAATCGCGGCCAGGGAATCCCACACGCCCAGCGTATCGAGGATCCGTCGCGAGCTCTGGGACAGCGCGATGGGACGGGAATCGTAGCCGGGATCGCCCTGCCGTTGCGCGCCCCTCGCCTCGATCAGGGCGACGGAGATGCCTGCCCGGCCCAGCGCCACGGCCAGGCTCATGCCCACCAGTCCGCCGCCCGCGATTGCGATCTCGTAACACTCTTCACGCAGTTGCGTGACAGAAGTGCCATGGTCGACGTGGACACTCACAACGTTTCAACCTTGGCCGACGGTGGCCTCGATATCGGCCACGGACTTCGGCACCGCGGCGGTCAGCACCTTGTTACCATTCCGAGTGACGAGAACATCGTCCTCGATGCGTATTCCGATATTCCACCACTTGCGCGCGACCTGCTTGTCTCCCGCCGCCACGTACAGTCCCGGCTCGACGGTCATGACCATGCCAGGCTCCAGCACCCGCCATTCGCCCCCGATTTTGTAGTCGCCCACGTCGTGCACATCCATGCCGAGCCAGTGACCCGTACGGTGCACGTAAAATTTGCGGTAGCGCCCCTTTTTGATGATGGTGCTGGCGCGCCCTTTGATGAGCCCGAGCGCCACCAGTCCTTCGGCGAGCACCTCCACCGCCGCTTCATGGGGCGCATTCCAATGATTGCCCGGCTGCACCTGCTCGATAGCAGCCTCCTGCGCTTCCAGCACGACCTCGTAAAGCGCCCGTTGCGCCTTGGAGAAACGACCGTTGACGGGAAAGGTTCGCGTGATGTCAGCAGCGTAGTAGTCGTATTCGGCGCCAGCATCGATGAGCAGCAGATCGCCGTCGCGCAAAGTATCGCGATTTTCAGTGTAATGCAGCACGCACGCATTCGCACCACCGGCGACGATGGACGGGTAGGCAGCACGGCGACTGCCGCCGCGCATGAACTCGTAGTTGAGCTCCGCTTCGACCTCGTACTCGCTCATGCCGGGGCGGCATGCACCCATGGCCCGAACGTGGGCGTTGCGGCTGATCTCCATGGCGCGCGTCATGGCGCGCACCTCGGCCTTGCTTTTCATCAGACGCATTTCGTGCAGCACGTTGTCGAGGGCGACAAATCCCGCGGGGGAGCTCACGCCGGCCTTGGATCGCGTACGCACGCGGTTCACCCAACCGATCATGTGCTGGTCGAAATCGGAGTAGTAGCCCATCGCGTAGTAAACGCGGGATTGGTTTTCCAGCAGGCCGGGGAGAATGTCGTCGATATCGCCAATGGGAAAGGCATCGTCGGCGCCGTAGTCCTCGCAGGCACCTTTCAGACCGCTGCGTAC
This sequence comes from Salibacteraceae bacterium, assembly GCA_964194585.1. Taxonomy (GTDB): domain Bacteria; phylum Pseudomonadota; class Gammaproteobacteria; order HK1; family HK1; genus JAABYT01. The sequence goes on from CAXMNG010000307.1 coordinate 17,013, forward strand.
ACCGTTCCAGAGCTCCATTTCCGGATCGCGTTCGCGGCAGAAAAGAATGTATTCGCCACGCTTGCGCTTCGGCACCAGGACTGCCACCGCCTCGGGCTCCTCGAAACCGGTGATATAGTAGAAATCGCTGTCCTGCCGATAAGGGTATTCCACATCCCGATTGCGCGTTCTTACGGGGGCTGCTGGCAGGATCGCAATGCTCCCCTCCCCCATCTCTTCCATGACAGCGCGCCGTCGTCGGGCGAACTCTTTCTTGTCCAAGACGGTAGCGCCTTCCCGGGCCGATGTCAGTGCAGGCGGTGGACGGTGTCGCCGGGCTGCGGGCCGCCCTGCAGCTCTTCGAATATGAGCATGACGCCGACGCGCATATACTCGACAATCTCACTGTAGTTCGCTTCGGAGGACTCCGATTCCTTGGCGTCACTTCTGAGGCGCGTTACCTCGGAGAAATCCGACAGCACCTCCTGGGCATCCTTGGACAGCCGCGTCTCGACATCGTCTCCGGCGCTGCCGATTCCGTACAGGAAACCGCTGCACCAAGCCGCCAGCGCCTCGCTGCGTACTCCCAGGCCTACGTTGTCGTCAGGAAGTAAAGGCGCGAAATTGCACCGTCCGGACCAGAGCGTCCTCACGGTCTCAGTCAGCACGCGCAGCAGTTCATCCCGGCATTCGTCCTTGGCTTTCTGCACCCGCGCTCGAGGACCGAGCACCTCGTCGAGCCAACGTTGCGGAGCGTGCTCCTCGACGCCGCACAACATGCCGCAGAGCAATCCGTGGCATTCGGCAGCGCCAAATTCTGTTCTGGCCCGCGCCAGGGCGCGCGAGCAAACGATGTAGGATGTGGCCATTGCGCTCATCTCAGGTGATTCATAGCGACACGGGCGAAGCCCCCCGGCATCGCCAGCAGCCGACGCAAAACCGTCAATCGGCCGTACGTATGCTAACACCGTCGGTCTACCCGTCGAAACCATCCGTGCGCGAGCCCCTTGTGGAACGTTGACCGGCCAGATTTCGCACCCTATATTGGGGAGACTGGAGCTAGAAATTAAGACAACTGCTTCCCGCAAGCACTTGACTCCTATGGAACGAGACCAGAACGCTTCGAGCCCCGACAGCATGGATCTTCAGGAATTGGAGGCCCATGTCGACGAGCTCATCCAAACCTGTGATCAGCTCACCGACGAGAACCGGGCATTGCGCGATCAGCAATCGTCCCTGGTTGCCGAACGTGCCAGTCTCATCGAAAAATCCGAGCTCGCGCGTTCTCGTGTCGAAGCGATGATCGCGCGACTCAAAGCGATGGAGATCGGTGCATGAGTAAGCAGAGCGAAAAGATCACCATAGACATACTCGACAAGCAGTACACGGTCTCCTGCCCACCCGAGGAGAAACAGTCTCTGCTGGAATCCGCCAGGATACTCAGTGAACGATTGAGAGAGGTGCGGGGCGGTGGAAAGGTTCTGGGAACCGAGCGCATGGCGGTGATGACGGCGCTCAACGTCATACACGAATACACCACTCTGCAAAAAGCTCAAGCCGACGTCGACGACACACTGGAGCGTCTGCGTGGCAAAATCAGCGGAGCCATCAGTCGACGCGAACAGACGGAAGCGATAGACTGATCCGCGATGCCCTCTGCGGTGTTCGCGAGCGGCCTAGTAATCGCTTGAGCCTAATCGTCCACCTTCGGGAGCTGGCCATCGGTGTTGTTGTGCATGTCCGTCCTGGCAGCGGAAAGCCTGATACGCCGAGATAAGCTCCCTATTGAACCAACCTGGTTCAAGGGTCATGGCGCGCAGCGGCATATGCGGAGGGCGTCACCCGTTTTCCGCCCGCGCCTTACTGCGCGCCCATCGATGCGCCCCCTTCTCATAACCCCATGAAATCCCGGCGCGCCTTGCGTTCCGAGATGCGCGCCCGGCGACGCGCCATCTCCGCGCCGGAGCGTGCCCGGATGGCCGGAGCTCTTGCCCGGCATCTGGGGGCATCGCTGCGCGTGCGCCGCGCGCGGCGAGTCGCCTGCTACCTGTCAAACGACGGCGAGATGGGGCTGGAGCCCGTCATGGAATTTCTACGCGCCAATGGCAGACAGGTGCTGCTGCCCGCACTGCACGGCGGCGGACTCTGGTTTCTTCCCTACGACCGCGATACGCGGCTTGCGCCGAATCGCTTCGGAATTCCGGAACCAGACGTGATGGGGCGGGCACGCTGCCGGGCTCGGGATCTGGATCTCGTTCTCATGCCTCTGGTCGCTTTCGACACAACCGGCAATCGGCTTGGCATGGGGGGGGGATTCTACGATCGTACTTTTTCCTACCTGCGACACCGCGAGTTCTGGAAGAAACCCCTGCTCATCGGCATCGCCTACGAATTTCAATGCCTGGAAACCCTTCCCTCGCGCCCCTGGGACGTGCCCCTGCACGGCGTCGCAACGGAAGAGCAATTGTATCGATTCGACTCATAAGAGGTATACGCTGCCATGCCTAACTACTGGTTGATGAAATCCGAGCCCGGCGAGTTCAGCATCGATGACTTGAAGGAGCTACATCCCGCAACCGAGCCGTGGGATGGTGTACGAAACTATCAGGCGAGAAACATGATGCGTGACGAAATGAAGCCGGGAGATCAGGTCTTCTTCTATCACTCCGCCTGCGAGGAACCGGGCATCGTCGGCATCATGAAGATTGCAGGCGGATCTTATCCGGATCCAACCGCCTTCGACCCGAAAGACAAGCACTTCGATCCCAAGAGTGACCGGGAGAATCCCCGCTGGTTCCTGGTGGACGTCAAATTCGGGCGAAAGTTGAAACGCACAATCAGTCTGAGCGAGCTCAAGAAGCACGACGCGATCGCCGACATGGTGCTGCTCAGACGCGGAAATCGGTTATCGATAATGCCCGTCAGCGAAAACGACTGGAATTATATTCTCGCTCTCGAGTGAGGCGCCTCAGCTGAGGAACAGACCGTAGGCGGGATTCCCCGTTTCCTCCACGTACTCGTAGCCGATTTCGCCGAGAAAAGACCGAAAAGCGGCTGTCTCGTCGCTCGGCAGCTGCACACCGATGAGAACGCGTCCGAAGTCCGCTCCATGATTGCGGTAGTGGAACAGACTGATATTCCAGTGCTCCCCCATGTGAGTGAGAAATCGCAGGAGAGCCCCCGGGCGTTCGGGAAAGTTCAGTCGGTACAATAGCTCCTCGCCGACGCTGCCGGATCGTCCGCCGACCATGTAACGAACATGGATCTTGGCCATCTCATTGTCGGACATGTCGACAACCGGGTAGCCGCGATTCACGAGCCCCGAGATGAGTGCATCTCTGTCGCTTTCCACGTCACGAAGCTCTACACCGACGAAAATGTGGGCATCCCCCGCATCCGCGTACCGGTAATTGAACTCGGTGATGGAACGGGCGCCGATGGCATGGCAGAACTCCCGCAGGCTGCCGGGACGCTCGGGGATGGTGACCGCCAGCAGCGCTTCCCTGCGTTCACCCAGCGCGGCGCGTTCCGCGATATGGCGCAGGCGATCGAAGTTGACATTGGCTCCGCCATCCACGGCCACCAGAGTCGCGCCCACGGTACCTTCGCGCTCCACATAGCGTTTGAGCCCCGCCACGCCGAGGGCGCCCGCTGGCTCGGCGATGGAACGCGTGTCTTCGTAGATGTCCTTGATGGCGGCACAGATTTCATCGGTGCTCACCAGCAACACCTCGTCCACGCACTGGCGGGCGATTCGGAAGGGCTCCTCGCCCACCTGCTTTACCGCGACGCCATCGGCGAAGATCCCCACATGATCGAGCACGATCCGCTCGCCGGCCGCCAGGGAGCGATACATGGACGGCGCATCCTCGGGCTCGACGCCGATGATGCGGATATGCGGCCACAGGGACTTCACGTAAGCGGCGATGCCTGCGATCAGACCGCCGCCACCCACGGCGACGAAGATGGCGTGTATATCCGATCCGTGCTGACGCAGGATTTCCAGCGCTACCGTGCCCTGCCCGGCGATGACGTCCGGGTCATCGAAGGGTGGCACGAAAATCATACCGTTCTTCTCGATCAGCACGTCGGCATGTGCCTGTGCATCGTCGTAGGAGCTGCCATGCAGGACGATTTCGGCGCCCAGATCCCGCACCGCGTCGACCTTGATCCGGGGCGTGGTCTTGGGCATGACGATGAGCGCCTTCACACCCAGCCGCTCGGCAGCCAGCGCCACGCCCTGGGCGTGATTGCCGGCGGACGACGCGATCACGCCGCGTGCCCGCTCCGCGGGGCTGAGGTTGTAGATTTTGTTGTACGCACCCCGCACCTTGAAGGAGAACACCGGTTGCAGATCCTCACGTTTCAAGAGCACGTTGTTGTCCAGGCGGCGGGACAATCGCGGCGCCGGATCCAGAGACGACTCGACCGCAACGTCGTAGACCCGTGCTTTCAGAATTCTTTCGACGTAGTCTCTGGGCATGACTGCTTTTCCCTGCCGGTGGTGGCCTATTCGGGCCTATTCGGGCCTGATCGCCCGGAGCGCCGGGCAAGCTGTATATAATAGCGTGCGACTGCTCGGACGAACCAGAGTATCCGTGCAGACTGCGCACCAGGCGAGGAGCATTCGATGACGCAGGACGAAAAGAAGCAGGCCGTGGCGCGGGCCGCGCTGGAATTCGTGGAGGCAGGTACCATCGTCGGGGTGGGGACCGGAAGCACGGCGAACTATTTCATCGACGCCCTGGCCGAGATCAAGCACAAGATCGACGGCGCGATAGCGAGCTCCGAGGAGAGCGCCCGGCGCCTCGAGGCCCACGGCATCACGGTGATGGACTTGAACAGCGTCAGCGAGCTTTCCGTGTACGTGGATGGCGCCGACGAAACCACGAAGCATTTGTGCCTCATCAAGGGTGGCGGTGGGGCACTCACGCGGGAAAAGATCGTCGCCGCAGTCGCATCCAGATTCATCTGCGTGGTCGACGATTCCAAGCTGGTGGATCGCCTTGGCGCATTTCCTCTGCCGATCGAAGTAATTCCCATGGCGAGGAGCTTCGTCGCGCGACGCATCGTACACATGGGAGGACACCCTGAGCTGCGAGAAGGATTTACTACCGACAACGGCAATATCATTCTGGACGTCCACAACCTCGACATTCTGGAGCCCGCGAGGATAGAAACAGAACTCAATCAGATTACCGGCGTTGTATGCAACGGACTGTTCGCACAGCGCCCGGCGGACGTGCTGCTGCTTGGCCGAGACTCCGGCGTGGAAACCATGAAAGCCCTTTGACGCGGCGTAGATACATGCAAGCCGCTACGCACATCGGAACCTCTGGCTGGCAGTACAAGCACTGGAAGGGCATGTTTTACCCGGTCGATTTGAAGATCCAGGACTGGTTGGCCTATTACTCGCAACATTTCGACTGTGTCGAGATCAACAGCAGCTTCTACGGAATGCCAGGAACCGACGCCATTGCCAGATGGTGCGACTGCGTTCCCCCGGAGTTTATTTTCTCGCTGAAGGCTCCACGGCGAATTACACATTTCAAGAAGTTGAAGAATTGCGAATCCGAGCTGGGCGAATTGTTTCAACGACTGGACGAGTTCGGTAGTCGTCGGGGCCCGGTGCTGTTCCAAATGCCGCCCCGGTGGCGATGCAATCTGCACCGCCTGGAAAACTTTCTGGACAAGCTACCGCCGGGGCACCGATCGGTATTCGAATTTCGCGATCCGAGTTGGCACATCGACGAAGTTTACGAATTGTTGACCAGCCGCTCGATAACCTTCTGCATTTTCGACAGCGGCGGATTCACGGCGCCACTGATAGCCAATACTGATTTGGTTTACATTCGGCTACACGGACCCGGCACCGTCTATGCCAGCAACTACCGCGCGCCAAAATTGCGAATCTGGGTCGATCGTGCCCATGGGTGGAGCCGCAGATCGAAGGAGGTTTTTCTGTTCTTCGACAACGATGAACGGGGTTATGCGGTCAAGAACGGCACGCGCACCAAAGGGCTTCTCGAGGCTGCATAGCCGAACGATGATCTAGATCCTGTCCAGAATGCTGCAGGCCTCGAGCCGAGCGATCAAATTCTGCACCCCGTCCGGGCCGAGCGCAGCGAAGCGCTTCTCGACTTCCGACTCTTCGACATAGTCACGTTCGAGGATCCAGGAAGCGGCGCCCTCCTCTCCCGACTCGAGCGGCAACTCCCCGCCGGGAACTCTGAGAACCGGAACGCCACCAGTAGAATCGACTTGCACTCCCAGAGATCGCACGCGGAAACGGGTCGTGTGCTCCCGGGACGGCAGGTTGTAGTGGCCGCAACGCTCGCTCATCGCGCGATCACGTTGCCAATCGCGGATCTGATCCGAGAGGCTCGCCTGGATGAGAATCTCATGGATACGGTCCGCGATGGCACGCAGGTGCTCGCGATGCGCCTGCGGCCGGTCGAAATGTGGAAGACTTTGCCGGAACAACGACTCGTCGGGCAACGACCGCACCAGCCGCGAGATGACATCGATTCCAGTGGGCTGTCCAATACCAAAGCTCAAATGCAGACTGGCATCGCTGGACGCGAGCGCTTCATGGTACTGTCCCTTGGGCAAATAAAGCACGTCGCCGGGCTTCATCTCGATCTCCTCGAGTAGCTTTCCCTTGGCACGATCGTGGTGCTCAGGCGTGAAGCTCCCGTAGTCATGCCCGGCTATGTCAGTCGCGTTGTCGGCACGGCCCTCGTACACGCGCCAGATCTTGCTCCCCTCGATGTGAATGGCGAAAACGTCGGTGCTGTCGCAATGCGCCTTGAATCCCTGATGGGCGCGCCACGAACAATAAACGTTGCACACGGCTACACCGCCTGTCGCGGTCTGCAGCGCGGCCGAGATAGTCGAAACCCCCGGTGACAGTGTCTCGATGAGGTCGAGCACCAGGGTCCCACCACGGCGCAAGAGCAGCATGATCTGCTCCGGATCCGGCATAATCGCCTGATTTCCTTCACGGGTTTGGCCAGCACGTCCGTATTCCGCAAGATCCACGCTCTTGCCGTCGAGAACGATCGACATGGAGCGATCCGACCACAGCTTCGACATGTTCAGAAGCCGATTCATTTCATCCCAAGAAAAAACATGCGCGAACTTGTCGGCTGCTCCGGGAATATGCACGGCACGTTGGTCCCAGATCGCGCCGAAAAATTCCTCGGGCGAAAAGGGAGAAACGATCTGACGAAAAGTAGTATCCACTGGCCCGCTACCGGCGACTGGCGAGAGCCGGGACTCTGCCGAAGCACCGTTGCTCGCTGATCGTTTCAAGTGTCATCAAAAAACCGTAGGTTGGGCTGAGCGCAGCGAAGCCCAACAAGAAGCCCTAATAGATCACAACACTTCGAATGGACTCACCATTATGCATGAGATCGAAGGCGCGATTGATGTCCTCCAGCGGCATGGTGTGGGTGATGAGATCATCGATATTGATCTTGCCGTCCATATACCAGTCGACGATGCGCGGCACCTCCGTGCGACCCTTCGCACCGCCAAAAGCCGTACCGCGCCAGACTCTGCCGGTCACCAGCTGAAAGGGTCGCGTCGCGATTTCCTGCCCGGCCCCGGCGACACCGATGATCACGCTCTCCCCCCACCCCTTGTGACAGCACTCCAGGGCCTGGCGCATGGTTTCGACATTGCCGATGCACTCGAACGAAAAGTCGGCGCCGCCACCGGTGAGGTCGACGAGGTACGGGACCAGATCACTTTCCACATCCTCGGGATTGACGAAATGGGTCATACCGAATTTTTCTGCAAGCCTCGCCTTGGACGCATTTGTGTCGACGCCGACAATCATGTCGGCACCCACCAAGCGAGCGCCCTGAATCACATTGAGGCCGATTCCACCGAGGCCAAATACCACCACGTTCGCGCCGGGAGTAACCTTGGCGGTGTTCATTACGGCGCCGATTCCGGTCGTTACGCCGCAACCAATGTAACAAACCTTGTCGAAAGGCGCGTCTTGTCGAATCTTCGCGAGCGCGATCTCTGGAACGACTGTATGGTTCGCGAACGTCGACGTACCCATGTAGTGAAAGAGATCCTCGCCACCGGCATGAAAGCGGCTGCTGCCATCGGGCATCACGCCACGCCCCTGGGTCTCGCGAACAGCCTGGCACAAGTTCGTCTTTCCGCTCACGCAATATTCGCACTGGCGGCATTCAGGAACATAAAGGGGGATGACGTGATCTCCCGGCGCGAGGCTGCGCACGCCCGGACCCACCTCCAGCACGACGCCTGCGCCCTCGTGGCCCAGTATCGACGGGAACAGGCCTTCCGGATCGGCACCCGAGAGCGTGAACGAGTCCGTGTGGCAGATACCCGTCGCCTTGATTTCCACCAGTACTTCGCCTTCCCTGGGCCCATCGAGCTCGACGGTCTCGATGCTGAGCGGCTGGCCGGCCTCGTGTGCCACGGCGGCGCGCGTTTCCATGGTCATTGACTCCCGTTGCTGGTTAAAATAACCACCTCCCGCGGCGCGGATTCGTCGCCGGGACGTTATCACAAAGGCCCGGGCCCATGTAATATCGAGGCGCATGTGCAAGGAGACAGTTTAAAGGTGAGTGAGGAAACTGCATCCATTCATCGTGCGGCTGATGTCGTTGAATCACCGACCTTGGCGGACGTTCAGGCGGCCGCCACGCGCATTGCGCACCACGCCCATCGCACCCCGGTGATGCGTTGCACGACCATCGACGAGATACTGGGCGCCTCGTTGCACTTCAAATGCGAAAATCTCCAGAAAGTCGGCGCTTTCAAATTTCGCGGCGCATGTAATGCCTTGCTTTCACTGAGTGAAAAGGAGGTAGAGAACGGCATCGCCACAAGCTCCTCAGGTAACCACGGCGCCGCCGTGGCGCTTGCGGCAAAGCTGCGGGGAACCTCGAGTGTGGTGGTGATGCCAAGCAATTCATCGGCAGTCAAGCAGGCTGCCGTCGCTCACTATGGCGCCCGAATCATTCACTGTGAGCCCAACGAGGAAAGCAGGAACCGCACACTGGCGGCGATCATCGAAGACCAGGGCCGCACACTGGTGCACCCCTTCGACGACCCTCGGGTCATCGCGGGTCAGGGAACGGCTGCGCTGGAGTTCGTCGAGCAGGTGCCGGAACTGGACATCATCATGGCGCCGGTTGGTGGCGGCGGATTGCTCGCCGGCACCGCCACCGTCGTGGCTGTCTTATCGCCGCAAACGCGAATTATCGGTGCAGAGCCCGCTGCCGCCGACGATACTTACCGATCCTTTCGCGCCGGGCACATTGTCCCCGTTGGTGTGCCCGACACCATTGCCGACGGTTTGCGTACGACCGTGGGAAAACTGACTTTCCCGATAATCGCCAGGCACGTCACGGACGTCGTGCGGGTCAGTGAAGAGGCCATCGTCGAAGCAATGCGCCTCACCTGGCAACGCACCAAGCTGATAATCGAAGCGTCCGCTGCGGTACCGCTGGCGGCGTTGCTGGAAGGCAAGGTGGATGTCCATGATGCCCGGGTCGGGATCATCATATCCGGCGGCAACGTGGATCTGGACGCACTACCATGGTGAACATGTCGACTATCCGCCTGGCCGCCTGGGTATTTTTCGCCGCCTTGCTGCTTGCCCGGCCGGCCATCGCCCAGTGGCGGGTGGCGCAAGTGACCCCGGCTGGCACCGACGCCAGAATCGATATCGCGATAGTCGAGAACGACAGTGGACACAGCCTGCGTTTGTTCAGTGACGAAACGCAAAACGTGCGCGCCACATTCACGATCCGGGGCGGTTTCGACACGATAGATCCGGGCGTGTGCCCGACCTACCGTGTCGACAAGCGAGAGCCAGAGCGAGTTACCTTCGAGGAAGGACGTTGCCGCATTCTACCCAAACAGGTCGAGTTTACGCTGGGCAAAACCGGTCAGGGCCGCAACCGAAAGCTGCACCGAATCATGAATGGCGACAGCATCATCTTTCGTTATCGCCTGGGTGGCGGCAATTATCGTGAAACCAGATTTACGCTCCGCGGCTCCAAGTACGCGCTGACCACCGCGGTCGAAGTTCTGGAAGTGGGCGTGGACGAATGACGCCCCCAGATTAATGCGCGGCGTCGGCACCTTCTTCTTCTGGCGCCGGTAGCGTGTCCCCTGCAGACACTTCGCCTTCGATCTCGACCTTGGGAACTGCACGGCATTCGTTGAAAATCCGTTTCTCGCAGCGCACACAAATGCCACGATCGAGGCGCTGAAAAATTTCGGAGATGGCTTCACCTTTGGTGTCGAAAAAATTCTCTTCATCGACATCCTCCAGATAGCCTCCCCGTTCCAGAAGCTCGTGGGCGCTTTCCTGGAGTTGATGAAAATAAAGCTGTCCGCCCGCCGCACGGCGCAGGCGTGCCTCTCTAGCCAGCATTTCGGCGCCCGCAACGTCGATAAAGCTGATGGTGCGCGCCATGATCAGCAGGTGCTTTTGAGCACTACCGTGCTTGGCGATGACTCGAAGGCGCTCTGCCACATAGTTGACCGCACCGAAAAACAGCGGCCCGTCGATGCGCACCATTTTGAACTGTGGGCACTCGGGCAGACTCGGATCGGTGCTGAAGCGTTGTTTGGGCAATCGCGGATCGGGGACCCTCACACGCACCCTTGGACGCGACGCGCGATGCAGATAGATGACCAGCGAGAGGAAAACGCCCAGCATGATGGCGAAATCCAGCTCGAAGAACAGGGTCGCCAGGAAGGTCCCCCACAGCACCATCGAATCGGAACGGCTGGCACGCACGATTTTCTTGATGTGTGCGAAATCGACGATGCCGAATGCGACAAGGAACAGGATACCGGCCATCGCCGCATTCGGCAGGTGGGCGAGCAGCGGCGCCACGAACAAAACGATGACCATCAACAAAAGGCCGGCGATTATTGCAGCCATCGGCGTTTTTGCGCCGGCCTCGTAGTTCACGCCGCTGCGATTGAACGAGCCGGTCGCCACGTAGGAGGAAAAGAAGCTGCCGAAGATGTTGGAAAGGCCCTGACCGATGAACTCCTGATTGGCGTCCACCAGATCACCGCTGCGCGCGGCAAGGGAGCGGGATATGGAAATGGCCTCGGTCAGGGCGAACAGCGTTACCGCCAGGGCCGCCGGGGCGAGCTCTTTGATCATGTTGAAATTGAGATCCGGGCTCGATAGCGGCGGCAAGGTGGCGGGCAGCGCTCCCACCACGTGTATGCCCGGGGCCGGGCCACCCACGTAGAGGAAATGATTGATGAGCAACGCGACCACGCTGCCGGAAACCATGGCCGCCACCATGTAGGGAATGCGGGGGAATCGGCGCCGGAAAATGATGCCGGTGATGAGCGTGGCGAGCCCCACGGTGGTCGCGTAGGGATGGATATCGCCGATATGCTCGACGAAGTAAAGCAGCGTCTCCGGCAAGTGCAGGCCGCGGGGCATATCGAAGCCAAAAAAGTTCTTCAACTGGCTGGCGGCAATCAGAACAGCCGCACCGGCGGTGAAGCCCACCACCACCGAGTGGGAGATGAAATTCACCAGCGCACCGAGGCGGGCGATGCCCATGGCCAATTCGATGATACCCACCATGAAGGTGAGCGTCAGCGCGTAGGCGACGTAGTCGATGCTGCCCGGATCGGCCAGTACGCTCAAAGATGAGAACAGGACGATGGAGGCCGCGGTGGTCGGGCCGGAGACGAGCTGCCGGGAGGAGCCGAACAAAGCCGCGACCACCGCCGGAACCATGGCCGCGTACAGCCCGTACTCCGGCGGCATCCCGGCGATTGTTGCGAATGCGACGCCCTGGGGCAGCACCACGATGGCGCCGGTAATGGCCGCCAGACCATCGGCACGCAGCGTCCTGCCGTTGACCTCCGGCCACCATGCAAGGAAGGGGGCGAATTTGATCCAGAAGTCGCGATTCAAGCTGTGAACCCGACTGGCCTCGAGGGCTCGGGCGAACGCCGCACGAATCGACTTCCGCACCGGGTAGTGAAGGCAGATGTGTAGAGTTTGGTCATCCCTTGAGAGTATACCTCGCCGCAGCCGTCCGGTTTACGGGTGCGCCAGCTGCTAGGATCACGCTTGGGCGTGCGCGGAGACGACGCCAGAAATACGCTTCTGGCGCTGAATCAATGGGACGCGGGCCGGGTCGCGAGCCATTCGCATCTGATCGAGGAGTACCCACGGCAGCTCGTTCGCGCCGAAGAGCAGAATCGGCTTGTCGAGTAGATTCCGGCCGCCCCGGCATGGGCCAGCCCTGGAAATGCTCGCGGTTGGCGAAACATTTTCCTCTGGCGCCGGTCAATAACATGAGGATCGCGCGAGACTCAGTGCCATGATGCAATTACTTCTTTCCAAGGCCTGGCCCGTCAGAATAATCCGTATCGCCGTGCTCGTCGGTATCGGCTGGTGGTTCGCCAGGGACCTGGTCTACGCCCAGCTGCCCATGTCCCTGGAGTGGCCGAACACGAACTTCGACAACACCCTCGTGGACCTGGACGAAATTCAGTCCGGAGGGCCGCCGAAGGACGGCATTCCACCCGTCGACGAGCCGGAATTCGATTCCGTCGTCGAGGCCAACAAATGGCTGAACCCACGTGAGCCGGTGGTGGTCGTAAGTATCAACGGCACCACCAAAGCCTACCCCATACAAATTCTCATCTGGCACGAAATCGTCAACGACAGTGTCGCCGGTGTTCCGGTGTCGGTGACCTTCTGCCCGCTCTGCAATGCCACCATCGTTTTCGATAGACGCATGGACGGCGAGGTCCTGGATTTCGGGACCACCGGCCGGCTGCGCAAGAGCGACCTGGTCATGTACGACCGCCAGACCGAGACCTGGTGGCAACAGCTCACCGGACGGGCCATTGTCGGCAAGAAGGCCGGCACGGTGCTCCATCGCATTCCCGCCAGTATCGTTGCCTACGAAGACTTTCGCGACACCTATGCGGATGCTCAGGTGCTGTCCCGGCGCACAGGCTATAACCGAGCCTACGGCAACAACCCCTACCGAGGCTATGACACCATCAACGATCAGCCCTTTCTGTTTTTCGACTCGGTGGACAAGCGGCTACCGCCCATGGAGCGGGTGCTCAACGTCAGTGTCGGGAAGACGCACAAACTTTATCCCTTTTCGGCGTTCAAAAGAGACCCGGTCATCAACGACGAGGTGGAAGACATGCCGGTGGTGGTGTTCAGCCGTCAGGGCACCTTGTCGGCCCTGGATGGCTCCGTCATCGCCGATTCGCGGCAAGTACCATCGGCGACTGCCTACGACCGACGGCTGGACGGTAGGATCATGAGCTTCGAGCTTCGCGACGGCCACATCGTCGACAAGCAATCCGGCACGCGCTGGAACCTGTTTGGCACCGGCATCGACGGCTCCCTGTCCGGGCGGCAGCTCGAGCCCGCCCCTGGCGGAGTTCACTTTGCTTTCGCCTGGCTGGCCTTCAATCCCGAATCACAAATTTACGGCCGCTAGGCAACCAGGGTATTCTTATCGTCCCATGTTCGCCTCGATAAAACGCTTTTTTGACGCCAACCTCACCGCCGCCACCGAAGCCGGCAGCCCGGTGGACCAGGAACATGCCTATCGGCTCGCCACGGCGGCTCTGTTGATTGAAATGACCCGGGCGGATCACGAGGTCAAAGGCGTCGAGCGCGAGGCGGTCATCCACGCCGTGCAGCGGGCTTTCGAGCTGGATTCGGCGCAAACCAGGGAGCTGGTGACGCTTGCCGAGCAAGAGGCCGATGAGGCCACGTCTTTGTACGAGTTCACGCGACTCATCAATCGCCACTTCAATCCAAAGCAGAAAGAGCACATCGTGGAGCTGCTGTGGCACGTGGCGCTGGTCGACGGGGAACTCGACAAGTACGAGGAACACCTGGTACGTAAAGTCGCCGATCTGATCTATGTGCCGCACCTTTCGTACATTCGTGCCAAGCACCAGGCGATCGCGCGGCTGGAATAATGCACCTCCTTACCGCCGCGCTCAGCGCGGGCACAGCACCCGCGCCCACTCGTAGTACGCTTCCACGTCCTCGCCCGTTTGGTCGTTATCCGTAAAAATGGCGACGGCCCGCACGGGCCCGGGTGGCGCGTAACCGAAAGCTGTGCGGAAATCGCGGCCCACGTCACGCTTCTGCGTAGTCCATTGACCGCTGCCGTGAATTCCGCTCCGCACTACCAGGCTGCGTACCGTCCCTGGCATGTATGGACTGTCGATCACACTTTCCACCGCAACTCGCTCATTCGTCCACACGTAACGCAGGGTCGGCACCGGCGTCGGATCAAACACGAAACCCGGATCGCCAAACAGCAGGAAGATCGACGCACCCACGTCTTCCCGGTCTCTGATACGAATGTCGGCGTTGGGCTGGAGAACTGTTACCGACCAGCTCCACTCCATTTCCGGGCACTTGTCAATATCAATCTCCACGCGCCGCATCAACCCCGAAGAAGACCTGCGCCCCCGCGCGGAAATGGCCAGCCGATTCCGATACAACTCTACACGGTACTGAGTCGTGCCCAGGAAACGCAGCTGCTGCCACTCATCTTCGATCACGGTGCTCGCGGAGAACAGGTATCGCGTACCGCCGTCACGTGCATCCTCGACGGCCTCCTGAGACGGCGCCACGCACGCTCCCTGAACAGCAATCGATGCGCAAATCAACAGGCTACGAATGATGGGGATATCGCGACGCATGTGCCATCCTGCCCGTTCCGCGGCCGTCACACTTCGCCACTTTATCCTCCCTCGGCAGAAAGAAAGTAGCGCCCGATCAAGTAGGGGTCGTCGAAATGACGTTTCCCGACGAATAGCGTCGCATGGTGGCCCCACTGGCGCATAGCCCCGGACTCCGCGATCCCCATGGGCCAGAAAAACCATCGTTCACCGCGTTCAGTGCCGTGAACCAGGCCATTGGGCTGAAAAAGACTGCGCCGCCCACCCTCCGTCGTCGGCAATGAGCGCAGGAAATCGTCGTCGTGCATGGCATAGACATCGCCCGTATTCGCCAAGGCGTCGAAGTAAACGCGCTGGAGGTAATGCGTGCGATGGGCGATGCGCAGCACCACTCTCCCCTCTCCCTGGCTGACGCGCTGCAGAATCAGTGGTGGCTCCTCGTGCCCATCGGGAGGTGGCTTCGGCTGCAACCGCCTGGTCGGTACGAACAGATGGAAGCAGCCGCAATTGTGCATGCTGTCATAGAGGAGCGACCGGCCGTCACGACCCAGAGTTACGCGGAAAGTGATACCGTCGAGACGGCCCGACAACAGATCGAAGTCGCCGTCGGACGGACGGGAAGGAAACCATACGGAGTAGTTGAGTTGGAGCAACGTCCGTCCCTCGAAACGCGTGTGGGAGATGCGGCGAAACACCACCGGTCGCCTGACGTCTACCGACGGCGTGTCGTCGTCGGTCCACACCGGCATGCCGATGCGGTCGTCATCGCTGACGATGTCGATCTCGTACACGGGTGCGAAGGTTTCGAACAGGCGTTGCCGATCAACGGCTGACAAGTCCGGGATACCAAGGGGCTTGCGGCCGGCATCCTCCAACAGCACACCCACGGCCTCGGCCGTCATGGGCGGGTATTTCGGGACCGGCCGGTAGCGGGTCAACCTGCCCTTGACGGAAAGCGACTCGAGTGGTCGAGAGAACTCCGCCTGAATGCTTTCATGCAGATTTTTTACGCCGGCTTTAAAGGGCAGTGAGGTGAACGGATACAGCCCGAAGACACGCTTGGCGACGCTGTAATCGTCGGCGACCCGCGAAATCTCCAACAACTGAGCCCGGGCGGCTGGCGACTTCAAATCCGCAATGATCAATATTTCGGCGCAAGCGTCGATCTGGCTACTAAAAGATTTGCCGCGCTTGCCGTTGAAATTATCGGGCAGGACTTGCAGCTCAAACTTTCGTGCCTGCAAATCCAAATTGCGCAAGCGTGCGAGCCATGCGTCGAAATCTTGGCTGCCGGCATCTGGCTTGACCTCGTCAGCGGCCAGAAAGCGATCGATGCGCAGGTATGGATAACCGGGGATGCGGGCGGATTGCGCATCCCCGACACCGGCACCCTTCACCCACGCGTCGACGTCACGATAGAGGCTCCGGCAGGAGACAACACTCAGCGCCGCGGCATCCACAACCGCGGCTGGTGGTGCGACGTGCGCCGTGCACCCAGTCAGGGATACGGCCATCGCTATCCAACGAATCGGTCGGAGCCAACACCTCATCCATCAGCCACCGTCATGTCGCGCCGATTGCCGCCGACTGGCGGCAAAGCAGCCAATCAACACCAGCACGACCAGGGCGATCACGGCGCTGTCGCCGGTTCGCGCATAGAGCGTCATGCCCTCCATGGGAAAGATCTCACCCTCCAGGACCTGCACCTCGAACTGCCGGGCGCGGCTCTCGATGACACCGTCGGGGGCAACGATGGCCGTGATACCGGTGTTGGTGGCCCGAAGCAGATAGCGTCCCGTTTCCAGGGCGCGGGCGCGGGCCATCTGCATGTGCTGATGTGGACCGATGCTGGTGCCGAACCAGGCATCGTTGCTGACGGTAACCAGCACGTCCGCTTCCGGCAGAGCTTTCACGATCTCGTTGCCGAAGGCGATCTCGTAGCAGACGGAAACGCCGAGCCGATGGCCGGCAGCCTCCAGCAGCGGCTGCGTATCGGGACCCGGGTTGAAATCCGCCACCGGTAGACCGAGAAGCTCGGATAGGGGTCGAATCAGCGAGTCGAAGGGAAGGTATTCGCCGAAAGGCACCAGATGGCGCTTGTGGTAAACCATTTCGCCATTACCGTTGCTTTGGCCGACGACGAAAACGCTGTTGAATAGCTCCAGCGACTCCCGGTCCAGTACCGGCACGCCGAACACCACATGGCTGTTGTTGGCTCGCGCTTCTCTGGCAAGGCCCCCGATGAATCCGTCGAAGCTATCGCGCAGCCCGGGCAGAGCACTCTCCGGCCAGACGATGAGATCCGCGTCCCAATGCTCGCGGGTCAAGGTGAGATAACGCTCCAGCGTCGGGCGGCGCATCTCCGGCAACCATTTCTTGTCCTGGGGCATATTGCCCTGTACGAGCGCGACCTTGAGCGCATCGCCGGCAGGCTCGGTCCACTTCACCATGCCGAGCCACCCCGCGCCGGCCCACATCAGGACCAGCGCCGCCAGCCACGGCCACCGCCCGTTGCCTTTCTCACGGGTGGCGAGCACGAGCAACCCCGCGCTGACCGCCACCGCCCAGCTGGCCGCGTAAATTCCGGCCACCGGCAACAAGCCCTGCAACGGCGACCCGACTTGACTGTAGCCCGACTGCAGCCATGTGAATCCGGTGAAAAACCACCCTCGGACCCATTCCGCTAACACCCACGCCGCGGGCATCAGCAGCAGAAGTCGATGGCGCCGATCGGCAATTCCGATTCGACTGAGCCTGACCACACCGTAACCGACAATCGCCGGATACAGCGCCAGAAACATGGCCAGCAAACCCGTCAGAAGCAACGCCCAGCCGATGGCGATGCGGTTGAATTGAAAACTTTCGTGGATCCAGAAAACCCCGAAGCCGAAGCACGCAAGACCGTAAAGCCAACCGCACAGGAAGGCGCGGCGCGCCGGCACCCGGGTCCAGACGGCGAACAAAACGGCCACCGAAAGCGGCGCCAGGGGAAACAGATAGAAGGGGGCGAAGGAGAGCGGCAGCGCGAGCCCGGCAAGCCCGGACGCGATCATCCCGAGCCGGCCATCCAGCCTCATCGGCTCGGGCGTCCGACCGCCATGGATGGTGGGAGTGCAGGGATTGTCCGGAACAATCCCTGCCTGCTTCGCCCTACCTCGTCCATCTGACCGCCATGGATGGCGGGAATGCAAGAGGTTTGCAGGAGCAATCCTTGCCCTGGACTCGTGCGCGACGGTGCCTGATCACGGCAAGTTTCAGGCGCCGGCTCGCTCCACCGACAGCACGCGCAATAGATGTACGCGACGCTTATCGGCGCGCAGCACTTTGAAGGTGACACCCCCGACATGCGTTGTTTCGCCGCGGCCCGGGAGACAGCCGAATCCCTTGATCACCACTCCGCCGATGGTGTCGAACTCGTCGTCACTGAATTCGGTCTTGAAATACTCGTTGAAATCATCGATGGGTGTGATCGCTTTTACGGTGTATTCGCCATTACCAAGACGGCGAATGAAGCCGCCCTCTTCGGTATCGTGCTCATCGTCGATTTCTCCGACTATCTGCTCGAGGACATCTTCGATGGTAACAAGGCCGGCGACTCCACCGTACTCGTCTACCACGATTGCCATATGGTTGCGGTTCTCGCGAAACTCACGCAACAGAACATCCAATCGCTTGCTTTCGGGAATGAACACCGCCGGGCGCATGGCATCGTCCATGTCGAACTTCTGCACGTCGCCACGCGCATAGTATCCGATAAGATCTTTCGCCAGAAGAATTCCTTCTACGTCGTCGCGATTGTCGCCGATTACCGGAAAACGCGAATGTCCCGATTCCGTTACGGACGTGATGAAGTCGCCCGGCTGACTATCGGAATTCACGACGACCATCTGCGCGCGCGGAACCATGATGTCACGCACGTGCATTTCGCCAACTTGTAGCACACCTTCGATCATGGCGAGCGCCTGCGCATCCACCAAGTTGCGCTTTTCAGCGTCCCGCAGCAGATCGACCAACTGCTCACGATCCTGGGGCTCTCCGCTCAAAACTTTGTTCAGACGAGCAAGCCAGGACGGTGTTCCGGAGCCATTACTGTCGGTGGCGTGATCCGCGTTCATGAGATGACCTGTGATTCATAGGGATTGTCGAAACCGAGATCGGCAAGGATGCGCGTCTCCAATGCTTCCATTTCTTGCGCTTCACGCGCCTGCTCGTGATCAAAGCCGAGAAGATGAAGCGAGCCGTGCACCACCATATGCGCCCAATGGGAGCTCGCGCTCTTGGATTGCTCGCTCGCCTCGCGCCGCACGACGGGAGCGCAGATGACAATGTCGCCCAGCAACGGTATGTCTACGCCCGCGGGCGGAGCGAACGGAAATGAGAGTACGTTGGTAGCGCCGTCCTTGTTCCGGTAGCTGCTGTTGAGTCGTGCGCTCTCGGCCTCATCGACGATACGAACGGTGAGTTCGGAATCCCCCCGACGATCGCCGACAGCGGCGCGCGCCCATGCACGTAGCTCCGCCGGGTCAGGTAAGTCGTCTTCGTCGCAGGCAATTTGCACGTCCACCTCGTGCGTCATTCGCGCTCGCCGTCCCGACCCTCGCCTGCGCGCTCTTCATGAGCCTCGTAAGCATCGAGAATGCGCGCTACCAATGGGTGGCGGACTACGTCTCTCGAATCGAAAAAAGTGAAACTGATACCTTCGACACCACGAAGCACGTCGATCACGTGCCGCAACCCGGATCGTTGTCCGCGAGGCAAATCGATCTGGGTAATATCACCGGTGATAACCGCTGTCGAACTGAATCCGATCCGCGATAGAAACATTTTCATCTGCTCTACGGAAGTGTTCTGCGCTTCATCGAGTATGATGAAAGACTCGTTGAGCGTACGTCCCCGCATGTATGCGAGTGGCGCTACTTCGATGACGTTACGCTCGATGAGCTTGGCCACACGTTCGAATCCGACCATTTCCTGAAGCGCGTCGTACAGCGGTCGCAGGTAAGGGTCGACCTTCTGGGCAAAATCTCCAGGCAAAAATCCGAGACGTTCCCCGGCTTCGACCGCCGGGCGCACGAGCACCACGCGGCGCACGGATTCCCTTTCGTAGGCTTCTACGGCGCAGGCAACGGCAAGATAGGTTTTGCCGGTACCGGCGGGCCCGACACCGAAATTAATATCGTGGCGGAAGATGTTTTGCAGATATTTCGATTGATTCGCGCCGCGCCCACGAATATGGCCTCGGCGAACCTTCACGACGACGTCGTCATCGGCTCGGACTTCCAGAGCCTCCGCGATTCCAGCCTCGTGCAGATACAAATGCACGCGCTCGGCCGTCAGGGTTTCCGCTTCCGTCTCGATGTACAACCGACGAAGAATCTCACCGGCCGCGCGCGCCACCTCGGGAGAGCCGCTGACTTGGAAGCTGTTACCGCGGCTGACGATATCTACGCCCAGTCGGCGCTCGAGTTGCTTCAAATGCTGGTCGAAGGGACCGCAAACATTTGCCAACCGTTCGTTATCGGCGGGTTCCAACCGTATGTCGAAAACGGCAGCGAGATCTTGCTGGGATTGAGCGCTCAACGAAGGTGCAGGAATGCGTGTGAAGCTCAGACGGAGACGACTGGAAGGATCGCAGTATCGACGAGTTCCCCACGAAGGCTGTTGGGCAGGGCTTCGGTAATACGAACTTGCGCGAAGTGGCCGATGAGGTCATGGCTGGCTGAAAAATTGACGACGCGATTATTTTCCGTTCGCCCCGAAAGCTGCCGCGCGTCCTTTTTCGACGGACGCTCCACCAGAATCCGCTGCACGCTGTCGAGCATCGATTCGCTAACGGCGCGACCGAGCTCGTTGATGCGCGCTTGAAGCCGGGAGAGACGCTCTTTCTTTACCTGAGATGGCACAGGGTCCGGCAAGTCGGCGGCGGGCGTGCCGGGCCGAGGACTGTAGACAAAGCTGAATGAGTGATCGAAGCGCACATCGTCGATGAGAGTCATCGTTTCCTCGAAATCCGCATCGGATTCACCGGGAAAGCCGACGATGAAATCAGAGGAAAGGCTGATGCACGGCCGTATGTGGCGCAAGCGCGCCACTTTGCTTTTGTATTCGTCGACAGTGTAATTGCGTTTCATCAATTTGAGAATTCGATTACTCCCGCTCTGCACCGGCAGGTGCAGATGTCCTACGAGCTCCGGAACCTCCCCATAGACGGCGGTCAACTCATCGGAAAACTCGCCAGGATGCGAGGTCGTAAAACGAATCCTCTCAATACCATCTATAGCAGCCGTGTATGCGATCAGCAAGGCAAGGTCGCAGCCGCCACCGTCGTGCGTAGCGCCTTGGTAAGCATTCACATTCTGTCCGAGGTAAGTGATCTCGCGCACGCCCTGGTCGGCGAGCGTCACAGCCTCGGCAATAACGTCGTCGAAGGCGCGGCTGAACTCCTCTCCGCGGGTGTAGGGTACAACGCAGAAAGAGCAGTACTTGCTGCAACCCTCCATGATGGAAACGAAGGCCGTCGGCCCGTCGGCCCGCGGCGCCGGCAGGCGATCGAACTTCTCGATTTCGGGAAAAGAGACA
>CAXMNG010000308.1:0-7612 GCA_964194585.1 Salibacteraceae bacterium
GCCGCGCAGATTCGCCAGCTTGCGGGCATGCGCGGACTCATGGCGAAGCCCGACGGCTCCATCATCGAGACGCCGATTACCGCCAACTTCCGCGAAGGCCTGGACGTGCTGCAGTACTTCATCTCCACCCACGGCGCCCGCAAGGGCCTCGCGGATACGGCCTTGAAGACCGCCAACTCCGGTTACCTGACCCGGCGCCTGGTGGATGTGGCCCAGGATCTGGTGGTCACCGAGGATGATTGCGGTACCGCCCATGGGTTGGTGCTGACGCCGCTCATCGAGGGTGGCGACGTGGTCGAATCCCTGCGCGAGCGGGTGCTGGGCAGGGTGACCGCCGAGGATCTGTCGGCTGCCGGCTCCAAGAAAGTGACGATCCCTGCCGGCACGCTGCTGGATGAAATGTGGGTGGACGCCCTGGAAGGCCTCGGTATCGACGAGGTCCGGGTGCGCTCGGCCATCACCTGCGAGACCCGCTACGGCGTCTGCGTGGCCTGCTATGGCCGGGATCTGGCCCGGGGCCAGCGCGTCAATCACGGCGAAGCGGTGGGTGTGGTGGCTGCCCAGTCCATCGGCGAGCCCGGTACCCAGCTCACCATGCGCACCTTCCATATCGGCGGTGCGGCATCCCGGGCGGCGGCTGTGGACAACATCGAGGTCAAAGCCGACGGTACCGCGAAGCTCCACAACATCAAGGTCGTGTCCCACGCGAGCGGCAACTACGTGGCCGTGTCCCGCTCGGGCGAGCTCGCGGTGCTCGATGGCAACGGTCGCGAGCGTGAGCGCTACAAGCTGCCCTACGGTGCCGTGCTCAGTGTCGCCGATGGCGACAAGGTGTCCGGCGGGCAGGTGGTGGCCAACTGGGATCCGCACACCCATCCGGTGATCACCGAGGTCGCCGGCACCGTGCGCTTCGACGACGCCGTCGACGGCGTGACCGTGCAGACCCAGGTGGACGAGACCACCGGCTTGAGCAGCATCGTGGTCATGGATCCCAAGCAGCGCGCCTCGTCGGCCAAGGATCTGCGGCCCCGGGTGCGCCTGGTGGACGACCAGGAGCAGGACCTGAAGTTGCCGGGCACCGACGTGCCGGCCCAGTACGTGCTGTCCCAGGGGGCCATCATCACCGTTCAGGAGGGGTCCAAGGTCGGCATCGGTGACGCTATCGCCCGCCTTCCCCAGGAGTCCTCGAAGACCCGCGACATCACCGGTGGCCTGCCCCGGGTTGCGGATCTATTCGAGGCCCGCAAGCCCAAGGAGGCGTCGCTGCTGGCGGAAGTGAGCGGTACCGTGAGCTTCGGCAAGGAGACCAAGGGCAAGCAGCGTTTGGTGATCACCGACGCCGAGGGCGAGACCAACGAGGTACTGGTGCCGAAATGGCGCCACATGGTGGTATTCGAGGGCGAACACGTGGAGCGGGGCGAGACCGTGGTCGACGGTATGCCCAATCCGGCGGATATCCTGCGCCTGCTGGGTGTCAGCACGCTGGCCAACTACATCGTCAACGAGGTCCAGGAGGTCTACCGGCTGCAGGGCGTAAAGATCAACGACAAGCACATCGAGGTCATCGTGCGCCAGATGCTGCGCAAGATCGAGATCGACCAGCCCGGCGACACGCGCTTCCTGCGGGGCGAGCAGGCGGACCGTGCCCGCGTGCTCCAGGAGAACGAGCGGGTCGAGGCCGAGGGCGGCAAGCCCTGCACCTGGCAGCCGGTGCTGCTGGGCATCACCAAGGCGTCGCTGGCCACCGAGTCCTTCATTTCGGCGGCGTCGTTCCAGGAGACCACCCGGGTGCTCACCGAAGCCTCGGTGAATGGCAAGGTGGATGGGCTCCGGGGCTTGAAGGAGAACGTCATCGTCGGGCGCCTGATCCCGGCCGGCACGGGCTCCGCCTACCACCAGGAGCGTCGTCGCAAGCGGCGTGAGATGAAGGGCGAGGAAGCCCTTGCCCAGGATGCGGTGCAGGCTCTGGTGGACGCCGTGGCCGATGCTACGCAATCCGGCGAGACGCCTGCGCCGCCCACGTCGGGCAGCGCGGCGGAGTCGGCTGGAGAGGCTCCCAGCCAGGCTGAAAGCTAGTCGTTGCGGGGTGTTCGGGGTTCCGAGGAGCCTTGACACCCCGCAAAACGATACTTAAAATTCCAGCACTTAACGACAGGCAGGAGTTGCTCCTGCCTGTCGCTTTTTTTTCGAGGTCGCTCACGGCGCGCCGACGGACCGGGCAGGGTCTCTGCGAGCGACCATCAAGCGGTTGATTTTTCAGGTTTTCTCGTGGCTTGCAAGGCACAATCAGCGGGCCTTGTAAGCCACTTCCCCGCCCCCCGGATCGGACCGATTGGGGCGGACATCGCCGTCAATGGGCGGCAGGTATTGTTACGGCTGTGTCATGGATTCAGCCGGGCAAGACTTCAGGGTATGAAACAGGCGGGAGACACTTCGGTGGCAACCATCAATCAGCTGGTGCGCAAGCCGCGAAAGCGGGCTCGCACCAA
Source organism: Salibacteraceae bacterium (assembly GCA_964194585.1). Taxonomy (GTDB): domain Bacteria; phylum Pseudomonadota; class Gammaproteobacteria; order HK1; family HK1; genus JAABYT01. The sequence goes on from CAXMNG010000308.1 coordinate 2,490, forward strand.
GAGTAACGTACCGGCGCTGCAGGGTTGTCCCCAGAAGCGCGGCGTGTGCACGCGTGTCTACACCACCACGCCGAAGAAGCCCAACTCGGCGCTGCGCAAGGTCGCCAGGGTGCGTCTCACCGGCGGCATGGAAGTGACGACTTACATCGGCGGTGAAGGGCATAACCTCCAGGAGCACTCGGTCATCCTGATCCGCGGCGGGCGCGTCAAGGATCTTCCCGGCGTGCGCTATCACGTGGTGCGCGGCAGCCTCGATACCTCCGGTGTCTCCGACCGTCGTCAGGGACGCTCCAAGTACGGCGCCAAACGACCGAAGAGCTGAGTACCGAGGAACCGACCATGCCCAGACGTAGAGACGTACCCAAACGCGCCGTGCTGCCGGACCCGAAGTTCGGTAATGGCACCCTGGCCAAGTTCATCAACGTATTGATGCTCGACGGCAAGAAGTCGGTGGCCGAGCGCATCGTCTACGGCGCCCTGGACCACGTAGCCGCCAAGTCCAAGGATGATCCCCTGGAGGTGTTCACCCGCGCGCTCGAGAACGTGCGCCCAGTGGTGGAGGTCAAGTCACGTCGTGTGGGCGGCGCTACTTACCAGGTGCCGGTGGAAGTGCGATTGACGCGACGTACGGCGCTTGCCATGCGCTGGCTGGTGGACGCGGCGCGCAAACGCTCGGAAAAATCCATGGGCCAGAGGCTCGCCAACGAGTTCCTGGAAGCGGCGGATAACCGTGGCTCTGCGGTTAAGAAGCGCGAAGACACCCACCGCATGGCGGAAGCCAATAAAGCCTTCTCCCACTACCGCTGGTAGCGTCGAAGGTCCCGAGATCCCCACCGCAAGTCACACACCCGCAGAATCCCAGGAATCCTCCCGTGCCACGCAAGACACCCATCGAGCGCTACCGCAATATCGGTATCATGGCGCATATCGATGCGGGCAAGACCACGACCAGCGAACGCATCCTGTACTACACCGGGATCTCTCACAAGATCGGCGAGGTGCACGACGGCGCGGCGGTCATGGACTGGATGGTGCAGGAGCAGGAGCGAGGGATCACCATCACATCCGCCGCCACCACGTGCTTCTGGTCCGGGATGGACGAGCAGTACGATGAGCACCGCATCAACATCATCGATACGCCGGGTCATGTGGACTTCACCATCGAAGTGGAGCGCAGTCTGCGTGTGCTCGACGGCGCCTGCGGCGTGTTCTGCGCCGTTGGTGGCGTAGAGCCACAATCCGAGACCGTGTGGCGCCAGGCCAATCGCTACGGCGTGCCGCGTCTCGCCTTCGTCAACAAGATGGATCGCCAGGGCGCGGACTTTTTCAACGTCGTGAAACAGATAAAGACCCGACTCAAAGGCAACCCGGTCCCCGTTCAAGTACCCATCGGCGCGGAAGAATCATTCGAAGGCGTCGTGGACCTCATCAAGATGAAAGCGATCTACTGGGACGATGCCAACATGGGCACGACCTATGAGGAGCGCAATATACCCGGGAACATGCAGGGCTTGGCCTCCGAGTGGCGCGAGAAGCTCGTGGAGGCCGCCGCCGAGGCCGACGACGAGCTCACGGGGAAGTACCTGGAAGATGGTCACTTGAGCGATACGGAAATCCGCAGAGGCATTCGCGCCCGTACATTGAGCAACGACATCGTGCCGGCGCTGTGCGGCTCGGCGTTCAAGAACAAGGGTGTGCAGGCGTTGCTCGACGCCGTTATCGATTTCCTGCCGGCGCCCATCGACGTGGCGGCCATCCATGGCACCGCCGGGAATGGCGAGGACGTCGACGTAGAACGTTTACCCTCCGACGACGCGCCTTTCTCCGCCCTCGCTTTCAAGATCGCCACCGACCCCTTCGTGGGATCGTTGACCTTCTTCCGCGTTTACTCCGGCATTCTCAAATCCGGCGACACGGTCTTCAATCCGGTGAAGCAGAAGAAGCAGCGCATCGGCCGGCTGCTGCAGATGCACGCGAATCATCGGGAGGATATCCAGGAAGTGCGGGCCGGTGACATCGCCGCCGCCGTCGGCTTGAAGGGCGTCACGACCGGTGACACCCTCGCCGACCCCAAGCATCCGATCACGTTGGAGCACATGGATTTTCCCGAGCCGGTCATCTCGGTGGCCGTGGAACCTAGAACGAAGGCGGATCAGGAGAAGATGGGCCTGGCGCTCGGAAAGCTCGCCCACGAGGACCCGTCATTTCGCGTCACCAGCGACGAGGAGTCGGGGCAGACCATCATTTCGGGCATGGGTGAGTTGCATCTGGAAATTATCGTTGACCGCCTGAAGCGCGAGTTCAAGGTCGAGGCCAACGTGGGCAAGCCCCAGGTCGCCTACCGTGAAACCATTCGCAAAACTGTCGAGCAGGAAGGCAAGTTTGTGCGCCAGAGCGGTGGCCGCGGGCAGTTCGGTCACGTCTACATCCGCCTCGAGCCCGCCAAAGCCGGCAGCGGGTACGAGTTCGATGACGCTATCAGCGGCGGCGTAGTACCGCGGGAGTATATACCGGCGGTCAACAAGGGTATCCGCGAGCAGATGGAAAACGGCGTGATCGCCGGTTACCCGGTCGTCGACGTCAAGGTCACGCTCTACGACGGCTCCTATCACGATGTGGACTCCAGTGAGATAGCGTTCAAGATTGCCGGCTCCATGGCATTCAAGGAAGGCGCGAGAAAGGCCGGCCCGGTGCTGCTCGAACCCGTCATGAGTGTTGAGGCGGTGATGCCTGAGGAGTACATGGGCGACGTCATGGGTGATCTCAACCGGCGCCGCGGTCTCGTGCAGGGTATGGACGACACGCCCGCCGGAAAGGCGGTACGCGCCGAGGTGCCGCTGAAGGAAATGTTCGGCTACGCGACCGATTTACGCTCCCTCACCCAGGGTCGCGCCACCTTCAGCATGGAATTCGTGAAGTACGCGCAGGTGCCGAGCAGCATCGCCGACGAGATTATCAAAAAGAATCAGTGAGCAGGGCTCACTAATCGCGAGGTATTGAAGGTGTCCAAGGCGAAATTCGAACGAACGAAGCCACACGTAAACGTTGGTACGATAGGTCACGTTGACCACGGTAAGACGACGCTGACGGCGGCGTTGACGAAGATACTGGCGGCCAAGCACGGCGGTGAGGTCAAGGCGTTCGACGAAATAGATAACGCACCTGAGGAACGGGCGCGGGGCATCACGATTGCGACGGCGCATGTCGAGTACGAGACGGACAACCGTCACTACGCGCACGTTGACTGCCCGGGTCACGCTGATTATGTGAAGAACATGATCACGGGCGCGGCGCAGATGGACGGAGCGGTACTGGTAGTGAGCGCGGCGGACGGTCCGATGCCGCAGACCCGCGAGCACATTCTGCTGGCGAGGCAGGTTGGGGTGCCGTACATCGTGGTGTACATGAACAAGTGCGACATGGTGGACGACGAGGAGTTGCTGGAACTGGTTGAATTGGAGATCCGCGAGCTTCTGGACAAGTACGAGTTTCCGGGAGACGACACGCCGATCATCCGCGGTTCTGCGCTGAAGGCGCTGGAAGGGGACACGACGGAGCTTGGAGAGGGTTCGGTGATGGCGCTGGCGGCGGCGCTGGACAGCTTTATACCGGAGCCCGAGCGGGCGATAGACGGCGCCTTTTTGATGCCGATTGAGGACGTATTTTCGATATCGGGCCGCGGCACGGTAGCGACGGGCCGTGTCGAGCGCGGCGTTGTGAAGGTCGGCGAGGAAGTGGCGATCATCGGCATCAAGGATACGGAGAAGACGACGTGCACGGGCGTTGAGATGTTCCGCAAGCTGCTCGACGAGGGTATTGCGGGAGACAACATTGGAGTGTTGTTGCGCGGAGTGAAGCGCGAAGACATCGAGCGCGGGCAGGTGCTGGCGAAGCCGGGTTCGATCACGCCGCACACGCACTTTGAGGCGGAAGTGTACGTATTGTCGAAAGAAGAGGGTGGACGCCACACGCCGTTTTTCAAAGGCTACCGGCCGCAGTTTTACTTTCGCACCACAGATGTGACGGGTGCGGTGGAGTTGCCCGAGGGTGTCGAGATGGTGATGCCTGGAGACAACATCCAGATGAAGGTGAATTTGATTGCGCCGATAGCGATGGAAGAGGGCTTGCGCTTTGCCATCCGAGAGGGTGGCCGCACCGTGGGTGCCGGCGTAGTCGCGAAAATCATCGAATGATGAAGGCGAGCTTAGGAGTTTAAATGGCCAATCAACGTATTCGCATCCGACTGAAAGCATTCGATCACCGTTTGATCGATCAGTCGGCGCTCGAGATCGTCGAGACGGCGAGACGCACCGGCGCCCAGGTGAAGGGGCCGATTCCCTTGCCGACACGCAAGGAACGTTTCACGATTCTGATTTCGCCCCACGTGAACAAGGATGCCAGGGACCAGTACGAAATTCGTACCCACAAACGCATCCTGGATATTCTCAACCCGACGGATAAGACCGTCGATGCGTTGATGAAGCTGGATCTCGCGGCCGGCGTAGACGTTCAAATCAAGCTCAACTGAGTCGAATAACATGACCATTGGACTAGTCGGACGAAAATGCGGGATGACGCGGGTCTTTCAAGAAGACGGCGTTTCTGTGCCCGTGACCGTCATCGAGGTGACGCCGAACCGTGTCACGCAGATCAAGGACGTCGACAGCGACGGATACCGCGCGTTTCAGGTCACCGTAGGCAGCCGCCGCGCAAAACTCCTGAACAAAGCAAAGGCCGGGCACTTCGCCAAGGCTGGCGTCGATGCAGGACGCGGTTTGTGGGAGTTTCGCCTGGCCGCCAGCGAGGGCACGGACCTCGCGGTCGGTTCGGAATTGAAAGTCGATCGCTTCGCCGTCGGCCAAATGCTGGACGCGCGCGGCTGCACAATCGGCAAGGGCTTCGCGGGTGTCGTGAAGCGGTACAATTTTCGCATGCAGGATGCCACTCATGGCAATTCGCTGTCACATCGTGCGCCGGGGTCCATCGGTCAGAATCAAACACCAGGACGTGTCTTCAAGGGTAAGAAGATGTCTGGTCATATGGGAAACGTGATGCGTACCGCCCCGAACCTGGAAGTCGTGCGCGTCGACGAAGAACGCAATCTCATTCTGCTCAAGGGTGCG
>CAXMNG010000309.1:0-9077 GCA_964194585.1 Salibacteraceae bacterium
ATATTTTCGCCGCCGCTGATGATGATGTCCTTGGCGCGATCCTTGACCTCCACGTAACTGTCGGGATGCTGAACAGCCAAGTCTCCGGTGTGAAACCAGTCGCCGCGGAAGGCTTCGTGGGTGGCATCGCGATTTCCCAGATATCCTTTCATGATCGTATTTCCACGCAGCATCAACTCGCCGATGGTGGCGCCGTCCCGGGGTACCGGCGTCATGCTCTCACTGTCCGCCACCATGATTTCCTGCAGCGTGTGATAGGCGACCCCTTGGCGCGCCATCATCGCGGCGCGCGCATCCACGTCCAGATCATTCCACTCGCTCTGCCAGGAACACAGGACGGCGGGCCCATAGGATTCGGTGAGCCCGTAGAGGTGCGTGACGCGAAAGCCGAGCTCTTCCATGGCCGATATGATTCTGCTCGGCGGCGCGGCGCCGCCGGTGGCGACCTCTACGGTGCGATGGAAACACACCCGCTGCTCCGCCGGCGCGTGCACCAGCATGTTGAGCACCACCGGCGCGCCGCACAAATGGGTTACGGCGTGCTCCTTGATCATGGGGAATACGACCGCCGGATCAGCCTTGCGCAGGCACACGTGGGTGCCGGCGGCGGCGGTCACAGCCCAGGTGTAGGTCCAGCCGTTGCAGTGAAACATGGGTAGCGTCCAGAGATAGATGCTCTCGTCGCTGAGGCCGAAAGCCAGGATCTGACCGATGGCATTAAGGTAGGCGCCTCGGTGGTGGTAGACCACGCCCTTGGGGTTACCGGTGGTGCCGGAGGTGTAACAGAGGCTGAGAGCCTGCCACTCGTCCGACGGCGAATCGTAGGGTTCGTCGCTGGAGCCTTCCAGGAGCAGGGCCTCGTAGCTCTTCTCTCCCACCCGGGCGCCGCCCTGGCAGGCCGGATCATCGATGTCGATGACCACGGGCGGATCGTCCATGCCCGCGATGGCGGCGGCGATGGTGTCGGAAAACTCCCGATCCGCAATCAGCAGTTTCGTCTGCGCATGGTCGAGAATGAAGGCAATCGTGCCTGCATCGAGCCGGTAGTTCAGCGCGTTGAGCACCGCACCCGCCATGGGAACGCCGTAGTGGCATTCGAGCATCGCGGGGACATTCGGCGCCATGACGGAAACCGTGTCGCCTGGTGCGATGCCGCGCCGCCTCAACGCGCTCGCGAGCCTGCGGCAGCGTTCGTGGAATTGCGCATAGGAGTAGCGCGTGTCGGCGTGTATGACCGCGGTCTTCTCTGGATACACGGCTGCGGACCGTTCGAGAAAGCTCAGCGGTGTGAGCACCTGAAAGTTCGCCTCGCCGCGGTCGAGGAACTGTTCGAAGATGCCGGTCTTTTGTCGTGCCGTCATCGCCGCACGGCCCGATCAGGCGGTTTTGGCCAGAGCCTGATCGATATCCCAGAGGATGTCGTCGATACTTTCCAGCCCCACGGATATGCGGATCATGTCCGGCGTCACGCCTGCTGTGATCTGATCCTCGTCGGAAAGCTGCCGGTGGGTGGTGGACGCCGGATGGATGATCAAAGTCTTGGCGTCGCCGACGTTGGCGAGATGACTCATGAATTGCGCCGCCTCGATGAACTTGACGCCGGCCTCGTGGCCGCCCTTGACGCCGAAGGTGAGAATCGAGCTCACACCTTTCGGCATGTATTTCTGTCCCAGGTCGTAGTAGCGGTTGTCCGGGAGTCCTGGATAGCTCACCCATGTGACGCGCGCGTGGTCTTGGAGGAAAGTTGCCACCGTCATGGCATTTTCACAGTGCCGGTCCATGCGTACGGGTAGCGTTTCCAAACCCTGGGTCAGAAGAAAGGAGTTGAACGGGCTCGGGGCCGCGCCGAATGTGCGCAGAACCTCGCACCGCACTTTCATGGTGTAACCGAAATCACCGAAGGTCTCGTAGAAACGCACACCGTGATAACCCTTGGACGGCTCGACCATGCCCGGAAAGTTTCCGTTGTCCCAGGGGAATCGTCCCGACTCCACGATGACGCCACCGATGGTTGTTCCATGGCCGCCGATGTATTTGGTCGCGGAATGCACGATGATGTCGCAACCGTGGTCCATGGCGCGGCACAGGTACGGAGTCGGAAAGGTGTTATCGACCATGAGCGGGAGTCCGGCGTCGTGGGCGATATCGGCCACGGCTTGAATGTCGAGCACGTTGATGACCGGGTTACCCAGCGTCTCGGCATAGACGATCTTGGTGTTCTTTTTGATGGCGGTCCGGAAGTTCTCCGGCTCATCGGGGTCGACGAAGGTGGTTTCGATGCCGAGCTTGCGAAGATTGACGTCGAACAGAGAGTAGGTGCCGCCGTAGAGGGTACTCGCGGACACGATGTGATCACCCGCTTCCACCAACGTCAAAACAGCCGACATCTCCGCCGCCATTCCTGATGCCGTGGCGACCGCCGCACGGCCGCCTTCCAGGGCCGCCATGCGTTCCTCGAACACGGCCGTCGTGGGGTTCATCAGGCGCGTATAGATGTTGCCGAAGGTCTGCAGATTGAACAGGCTGGCGGCGTGATCGGCGCTGTCGAAGACGTAGGACGTCGTTTGGTAGATGGGTACCGCCCGGGCTCCGGTGGCGGGGTCGGGAAGCTGCCCGGCGTGCAGGCACAGTGTCTCCAGTCCGAATTCACGATCAGCCATGGTTACAGTTCTCAGTAAGGCAGCGTCAAGGGGCGCTTCGCGGAGATAATCTTCGTGTTCACGCCAATGAAATTGAGCCCTCCGAACATCCGCGCAAACTCGATTTTCATGCACCGGTTCATCATCACCTCGAGGCCTGCCGCTTGCGCCTTTGCCGCCGCTTCCTGGTTGACGATTCCCAGTTGCATCCACAGCACCCGGGCGCCGACTTCGATGGCGGCATCGGCGAGAGGCGGAATGTCTCCGGGGCGCCGGAAGCAGTCGACGACGTCGATTGGGTCGGGTATGTCCTGCACTCGGGCATAGCACTTCTCGCCCAGTATCTCTTCGTAGCGGGGATTGACGGGGATGACGCGAAATCCGTGATCCTGAAGGTATTTGGCCGCAAAGTAGCTGGGTCGGAACCAATCGGCAGACAGCCCCACCATCGCGATGGTGTGGTTTTCCTTCAAAATCCGGCGAATGGTCGGAATGTCGTCCGTCATGGTCGCTATCGAGCCCCCCGATTGATCGCGACGCCGACAACCCGGAATCAGGGTGCCACGCCGACGATTCTCAGGATATCATACCGATCTCGAGGCAAGCACGGTGAGCATGGACGACATCATTTTCGACAATCAGGCGACCATCCGTCTGATCTCTTTCTTTCTCGTCCTCGTGGGCATGGCCGTTTGGGAGACGGTTGCGCCTCGGCGGGAGCGGCAGCTGACGCGCCTGGCGCGCTGGCCTCACAACATCGGTATCGTCGTCATCAATACGCTGCTGGTACGCGTGCTGTTTCCCGGCGCCGCGGTGGGCATGGCGTTCTATGTAGAGTCACGTGGCTGGGGTCTGCTCAGCGATGTGACGTTATCTCACTGGATCCTGGTGCCCCTTTGCGTGGCGATTCTGGATTTCGCCATATATCTGCAACACGTCATGTTTCACGCGGTACCGTTGCTGTGGCGCATTCATCGCATGCACCATGCGGATCTGGATTTCGATGTGACCACCGGCGCGCGCTTTCACCCGGTAGAGATCATTCTGTCCATGCTGATCAAATTCGCCGTCATTATCGCATTGGCGCCGCCGGCGATCGCAGTGCTCGCATTCGAAGTGATCCTCAATGCAACGTCCATGTTCAACCATAGCAACGCGCGCATTTTCCCAGGGGTCGATCGCGTTCTGCGCTGGTTTGTCGTGACCCCGGACATGCACCGCGTGCACCATTCGATAGAGGATGACGAGACCAACAGTAACTTCGGATTCAATCTGCCGTGGTGGGATCGGCTTTTCGGCACCTATCGCGATCAGCCCCGCGCGGGTCACGAGGGAATGACCATCGGTATCCGCGGATTCCGCGAGCCCCGCGTATGCGATGGTCTCATCGGCATGCTGATGATTCCTTTTTCCGGAAGCGTCAACAGCTACGCGATCAATCGACGTCAGTGGGAGGAACGCGATTAAGCTGCGCGCTCACTCGCCGTCCTGTTTGTTAACGTGGTCCTCAAGGGGAGCAATCATGGTCACTTCCGACGAAGTAAAGAAGAATCTGACGCACGGCGATGCATGGCTGCGCGTGTTCTTTATTGTCGTGTTCGCATTCGTGTACTGGGTCGTCAACTGGGTATTGGCGGCCGTCGTTCTGGTGCAGGTTCTCTGGTCTTTGATCACGGCGAACACCAGCGAGCAGTTGCGTGCCTTCGGTGCTTCCCTGGGGGAGTTCCTGCGCCAGATAGTGCGCTTCATGACATACAACTCCGATGACATGCCGTTTCCGTTCGCCGACTGGCCGAAGCCGGACCCGGACGAGTGACGCGATCGCAGGATTCCGATCAGTACGCACCAGCGGAGATACGCAAGTACGAGGCTATTTACGGGCGGCATTTCGTCAGCCCCGGTGGCGAGGCGTGCGCGCGGGACTGTGTCACGCGCTTGAATCTCGCGCCCGGCGACCGGGTACTGGACGTCGGATCCGGATTGGGCGGCAGCGCCTTCCTGATGGCGACGGATTACGGTGCGCGCGTTCATGGCATCGACCTGTCGGCCGATATGGTCGCTCTGGCCAATCAGAAGTGTTGCGAGGAAGGGCTGCAAGATCTGGTGAGCTTCGAGCAGGCAGATTGTCTGGATTTGACTTCCTCGCAGGCCTACGAAGCGGTCTACAGCAGGGACGTGATTCTGCACGTCGAGGACAAGGCGCGACTTTTCCAGCTTCTGCGCGCGGCCCTGGTGCCCGGTGGGCGACTGATGTTCACGGACTACTGTCGTGGCGAGGGCGAATCCAGCGCCGAGTTCGACGAATATGTAGCCCAGCGCGGCTACTGCTTGTACACGGTGGCCGAGTACAGGGAATGTCTGCGGCGGGCGGGTCTGGACGCTGTGCGTGGCGAGGACTGGACCGCGCGTTTCATCGACATCCACCGCCGCGAGCTGCGACGATTATCCTCGGCGGGTCTGGCCACGGACGAGGAGACCACCATGAGACAGCACTGGCAGGAAAAAATCGCGCGTGCAGAGCGCGGTGAGCAATGCTGGGGATTTTTCACCGCGCGCAGGGAATAAAAAGGGGGGAATAAATGGGGACAGATCTATTTATCTCTCCGCCGCGCCGCGGCGCGAATAAAAGGGGACAGATCTATTTTTCCTTGCATTCCGCGAAGAGTCTGCGTTGCAGGTGATGGAAAAATAGATCTGTCCCCTTTTATTCCCCCCCTTTTATTCCTGACGAAGTCGTAGCAACGCCAGCACAAAAGGCGCCCAGCTCACAAGCAGGACCAGCAGCAGAAGCCCTTCGCTTCGAAAAATCATCGTGAGGCGCTGACGCTCGGCGTCGGAGTTCCCGGACATGAACACGCGGGTCATGAGCATGTCCAGGCACAGCACGAAAATAAGCATGGCGAAGCATACGGGCGCCAGCAGCGTGGTGACCAGGGGCCATCCGCTGGTCTGGATATGACCGCCGGCGAAAGGTGCCAGAAAGACCAGTAGCACCGTCGTAAGCATCAGCGTGGTTCTGAGAAAGCCGATCCGCCTCAGGTAGTCTGCAATCATGAATTCCTTCGGGGTCCCGGTATCGCGAAGTGCGCCCGGCAGCGGCTGCGAAACCAGGCGTAGGCGATGATGCCGGAAAGCAGATCGGAAAAACAGGCGGCGGCGAAAATTCCCGGAATACCGATCAGGCGCGAAGCCGCATATGCCAGAGGCACATACAGTACCAGCGTACGGGTCGCGGAGATGACGACCGCGGGCAGCGGGCTTCCGAGGCCGTTGAATGCGGCATTCACCACCATGATGATCCCGGCGGCGCCGTAGCTCCAGGGCACGATGCGCAGATAGGTGGTGGTCACGCCGATGACTTCGGCGTCATCGCTGAACAGGCGGCTCAACTGCGGCGCAAGCAGGCCCAGCACGATGGCGACTACCACTCCCAGCGCCAGGCAGAACAGCGCGCTGTGACGCAGTGCCTCGACAATCCGCCCCGGTTTGCCGGCGCCGAGGTTCTGACCCACGAAGGGGCCGATAGTCGCCGACATGGCGAAGAATACCACCAGCGTCAGAGCCTCGATGCGAACGGCCGCGCCGTATCCCGCCACCGCACGATCCCCGTAACCCGCCAGCAGTGCCACAATGATACCGGCGGACACCGGGATGATGATATTGGTGCCCGCGGCGGGCAGCCCCACGTGGAGAATGCGTTTCCACGATCGCCACAGCGTCGAGGGCGACGCGAGCGGTGAGCACAGCAGGTGCATCCGGTGGATGACGATGGCGCCGGCCGCCAGCGTCACCAGGCGGGCGATCACAGAGGCCATGGCCGCCCCCTGGAGTTCCAGACGCGGGAAGCCCAGCCAGCCGAAGATGAGCAGCGGATCCAGTGCCAGGTTTATGGCCGCCGAGGCCATCATCAGACGTGCCTGGAGCCTGGTTTCCCCGGTGCCACGCACGGCGCCGATGACCACCATGGGCACGAGCACCAGAACGAAGCCCGCGTACCAGACCAACATGTAGTCCCGGATCAGGGCCAGCACGACCGGCGATGCGCCCATGAGGGTGAACAGCCAGTCGAGGCTCGCGATACCCACGGCGCTGAGCGCCAGCGATATGATCAAAGCCATGGTCAGGGCGTCGGTCGCCAGGCGTCTCACCTGACCCATGTCGCCCTCGCCGACCACTCGTGCCAGCACCGAAGAGGTGCCCGCCATCAGGCCGATACCGAGACTGGTCATCACCATGATCACGGGAAACGTGAAGCTCATGGCTGCCAGCGGTTGCGCCCCCAGCTGTGCAACGAACCAGGTATCGGTGGCGTTGAACAGCATGATGGCGAGGACCGCCCAGACCATGGGCACGGTCATGGACACCAGGTGTCCGGCGACCGGTCCCTGGATCAGGCGTGCGTGGGAACTCCTCATTGCCGATGCCGTCGTGACATGATTGACTTAGGTGACGCGACTCTCGGCGAAATGCGCACCCCGATCAACCGCGTGAAAGGAGACGTTTTTGAGCGACACCGCTTCAGTGCAACTCCATGAGCGGGATCGCGCGCTTCTCGATGGCGCCGAGGGTGAGGCCATGGGGCTCGCCATGCGGGTGGTGCTGCGGGCAGCCGAGATCTCCGGGGCCGCCAGACTCCAGGATATTTGCTTCGCGCACATCGACGCCTGCTTCTACAACGGACAGGCGCATGTGGACTTCGCTCAGTTCATGGTGGACAACGGCGCGCGGCTGGCCGTTCCCACATGGACCAATACGTCGCTGGTGAGCCAGGTCGACACGCAGCTCCGGCCGGAGAAAGACGACCCGGTGGTGGTCAGTGGCGCCCGCCTGCTCATGGATCTGTATGAACGGTTGGGCTGCGAGCCGGTTTGGACCTGCGCACCTTATCAGCTGCCGGGCCGGCCGTGCCTCGGGGATCACATCGTCGGCTCGGAGTCTAACGCCGTTACCTTCTACAATTCCGTGATCGGCGCGCGCACCAACAAGTACGGCGACTATCTGGACGTTTGCGCGGCACTGGTGGGACGCGTGCCCTATTCGGGACTTCACACCGACGAGGGCCGCCGCGGACGCGTGCTGTTCCGGCTCGACCGCATTCCCGAGGAGCTGCGACGCGAAGATCTCTTCCACCATGTGCTCGGCCATCGACTGGGAAGGGTGGCGCAATCCCGCGTGCCGGTTATCGAGGGCCTGCCGCTGGACAGCAACGAGGATCAGCTCAAGGCCATCAGCGCCGCCGCGGCCGCCTCCGGTGCGGTGTCGCTGTTCCACGCGGTGGGTGTGACCCCGGAGGCGCCGGATCTGGAGACTGCCTTTCAGGGACGCACGCCCGAGGATGAGATCAGCGTCTCGCCGGCGGAACTGATCGAAGCGCGGGACTCGCTGTCCACGGGCACAGGCGGCCCGCTCGAGATGGTGGCCATCGGCACACCGCATTTTTCCTTCACGGAGTTCGCACGCCTGGTGCCACTGATGGATGGGCGCCGGGTGCACGATGGGACCTTGTTCTACGTCTCCACCAGTCGCCACGTAGTTGCCCTGGTTGAAAAGGAGGGCTGGATGGAGATTCTGGAAGCGGCCGGTGTACAGGTGGTCGTGGATACCTGCACTTATTTCACGCCGGCGGTGCGCGGTTGTCGGGGACGGGTCATGACCAATTCCGCCAAGTGGGCTTACTATGCGCCAGGATTACTGGCGGTGGAGCCGGTATTCGGAACCCTGGAGGAGTGTGTCGAGTCGGCGGCCCGGGGCGAGGTCTGGCGGGACCAGCGCTTGTGGCGTGACGAAACGTGGGGAGTGCGTTCTTGAACAGCATCGCCTTCAACGCGCAGGTGCTCAATCCGGGCGAGGCGCGGGGTGAAGCCATGGTGCTCGACGAACCCTTGAGCTTCTGGGGCGGCTTCGATGCACGTACCGGGACCATTGTTGATCGCCATCATCCCCAACAGGGCAGTTGCGTGGCCGGACGCTTCCTGATCTTGCCTGAAAGCCGCGGCTCGGCGGGAACACCCGGTGGTATCGCAGAAGCCATTCGCCGGGGCGTCGGGCCGGCGGGGATCGCGCTCGGGAAGGCCGATGTGAACGTCGCCGTGGGCGCCATGGTGGCCGCCGCCCTTTACGGCGTGGCGGTACCGGTTCTGGTCATCGGCGACGCGGAGCGCGCGCGTTTGCGTTCAGGCCATCTCGTCGAGGTCGATCGGGACGGGCACCTCAGGATAACGGAAGCACCGTAGGTTGGGCTGAGCGCAGCGAAGCCCAACATTCCGGCCCACATGTTGGGCTTCGCTGCGCTCAGCCCAACCTACGATCGCCATTCAGCTGCAGTCTTCTAAATCCGGGTTGCAGGGCAGGCGGTGATCCATCTCCAGCGCCGGCTCTTCCACGTTCGGGGTGCCGATGATCTTTGCCGGAATGCCGGCAACCGTGCAGTGGGGCGGC
>CAXMNG010000310.1:0-11943 GCA_964194585.1 Salibacteraceae bacterium
ATCGGCTTCATCGGCCTGGTGGTGCCGCACCTGCTGCGCCCGCTGGTGGGCCATCGTCCCGGCGCGCTGTTGCCGGCGAGCGCCCTGGGTGGTGCCGCCCTGACGCTGGCCGCGGACATCGCTGTGCGATTGCTGTCGCCGGGCCCGGAGCTCAAGCTCGGTGTGTTGACGGCATTGATAGGCAGCCCGTTCTTTGTGTATCTGCTCGTCAGCATGCGCAAGACCACCCAATGAGCACACTCGCGGCAACGGCGATCGGGGTCACCCTCGGCGGCCGACGGGTTCTAGACCGAGTCGAGCTGGCGGTGGCGTCCGGGGAAGTCGTCGGCCTTCTGGGGCCGAACGGAGCGGGAAAGTCGACCCTGTTGCGGGTGCTGGCGAACGTGCTCGAGGCCCAGCGCGGAGAGCTTCGCTTCGATGGGCGGCACGTCCATACGATGCCGCGAACGGAGCTGGCGAAGCACATCGCCTATCTCCCCCAGGGCGCCGAGTGCCACTGGCCCATGGCCGTGGAACAGGTCGTGGCCCTGGGACGCCTGCCCCACCGCCAATCCTGGCGCCAATTCTGGACACCCATGAATCAATACGACTGGGATTGCGTGGCGGCGGCCATGGCGACCACCGATGTGGAGCAGTTCCGCGGACGCAGCATCGGCGCGCTTTCCATGGGCGAACGCGCCCGGGTGCTGGTGGCCCGGGCGGTGGCCGGCGAACCGCGCATACTGCTCGCCGACGAGCCGGTGGCAGGCCTCGACCCGGCCCATCAGTTGGAAGTCATGGCGATGCTGGAGCGCATGGCCGCGGACGGCGCTGCGGTGGTCGTGGTGCTGCACGATTTGACTCTGGCGGTGCGCCATTGCACTCGCATGGCATTGCTGAGCGGCGGCCGCCTGGTGGCCAGCGGTGACGCCGACACGGTCTTGAGCACCGAGCACCTGCGCGATTGCTTCGGCATCCGGGTCCTGAGCGGCGAGTCGCCGGATGGTCCTTTCGTGATACCCGTGGCAAGAGTCTAAGCGGCACAAACTGCGGGGTATACTCGATGCATGATTGCATCGCGCCACCTGCGGGCGACATTGCGTGCCCATCTGAGCCAGCGTGCCAGCAGCTGGAGCATCGGGGGATATGGCGCCATCGCGGAATTTCACTGGTTGCCCGACGACCGCCCCGGCAACGATTCCGAGATCCTGCAGGTCGTCACCGGCGCCGGCGCCCTGTCCCTCGAGCTCCGTGACGGGGTGGTCCCGCACGCCTATCAGGGCTTGAGCCGTCACCCGGGCCGTTGGCTGCAGGGGATCTCTCTGTGCCTGCCCTGGCGGCGCGCGCGGTGCGGGGCACGCACGGTGCTCACCGAGCTCGGCCCTGATCTGCACGCCATCGGCCCCGGGGACAGGGGCGCCGTGCTCTTCGATATGGGCCTGGGTCTACCCCACGTGGATGCCTGCGTGCGCACTGATTCGCCGGAACTGCTGAAGTGTCTCCGGGCGGGCTGCGGCCAGCCCGTGCTTGCACCCGGTAACGGCGTCATGCCGGCCGTCAAGGAAGCCAGCCCACATCGGGTTTTCGTCTCCCAGCTGGGGCGGGTGGAGGTTTACCAGCGCATCGGCGACCCGGCGCATCACCCGGCCGCGCCCCTGGGACCACACACCCACGTGCTGCCGCGCCTGCTGTGCGCCGGGCGCGCGAGCGCCGAGAATAACGACGCGCCCGCCTATCATCGCGCCTGCGCCACTCTCTACCCGCAACACCCCTTGATGGACAATCTCGGTAATCCCACGGCCTATGACCGCGGCGCCCATGCACGCTTCACGGCGCTGATGGAACGTTGGGGCGACGCGGCCTTCCTGGTGGAGAAAAAACGCGCAACGCGCGCCATGCGCGCCGGCGTGGATGCACGCCGTTACCGGGCGCCGGCGGATGCGAAGGGTCGCCATGCATTGCGCATCGCCATTCGCGAGCTCGCTCAACAGATCGGCGACACCGATGCCATCGACGACTGGCGCAGCCGCTTCGACCGGGTGCGGCCACCGTCTCACCCGCATCTGGTGCATTAGATATTTAGCACTTAGCTATTGAGGAATGTCCCCATTTAGCTTGTCGCCGTCCAGTCGAAACATGATCGGTACGTACAGCAGGGATCCCGTGTCGTATCCTCGGCGTCGGGCGGGTTGGAATCGCCAGCGCTCGACCGCCTCGATGGCGGCGCGATCCAGAGTCGGGTAGCCGCTGCTTCTCAGTACCGCCAAGCGATCCGCCGCGCCTTCCGCGCTTACCCAGACGCTCAATACGACCCGCCCCTGGTACCCTTGCGCGCGCGCGGTCCAGGGATACTCCGGTGGCGCGTTACCCGACGCGGGCAGCGCCTGGCGATCCGAGCCGGGCTGACCCGCCACCGCCCGCGGCGAACGCGGAACCGCGCCACTGCCGGTCTCGCCGCGCACGGGCTTGCGCGCCGGTACCGCCGCGGCCCGGCGGGAAGCTGGCATCGCGGGCACGCTTTTGCTCGTGGCAGGCGTCGGATGCATGTTCGGGGGCAACGGTTTGTCGATGGTTTCGCCCATGACCGCCTTGGTGACCCGCATCTCCGAGGGCGCGATCGCTACCGGGACGATGGAAGACTTCGCGTCTTGGGCGCGAAGCCAGTTCTCGGGTCCGCGGGCCTCGACCAGCGGTGCATCCAACACTTCGACGTTGTCGAAAGCCTGGGCGGCAATCACGCTTTCGGGCTCGTCGATGACCTGGACGCTGGGTGGCGCCAATGGCCGCACTACCGCCGGCGCGATACTGTTGAGAACCGCGCGTGGCGCCGCCGGCGCCAGGGCCACGGTCAAGGCGTGCTGGGCGGGCGCCGCTGTGGACGGCAGCCCGTCGCTCACCACCCAGGCGAGCCCCACGTGCGCTACTGCCGAGAAACTCAGCGCTACCGCAAAACGTCCCTGAATCAGGTACACGTGGCCACCCCGATCGTCATTTTACGAACGCCACCGAAGCGCGGCTGGAGACGCGGGTGATGGTGACGCATTCATCCATTTCACCGGCATCGGAAGCACATGCCGGGATGTCATTGAGGAGTATGCGGCCCACCCGCTTACAGCTGAGATCGGCCAGCTCGAACTCCTTGACCATGGTCTTGTTGGCCCGTAGCGGCGCCGTCTCCAAGGCCAGGCGCCGGGAGATGACACCGTCGGAGGAAAAAATCACCAAGTCCAGCCGGTAGCTGGTGTAGACCCGCGGGCTCTTGTTCTCCAACACCAGGTGCACACGGCATCCTTCGTCGCGCTCTTCCAGGCGATTTAGCTCGATGTGCAGCTCGTCGGTTCCGGCACCCGCCGCCGGGAGCGTTGCCGCAAGCGCAATGAAAAGCAGAGCCGAGGCAGTGACGAATCTGATCATCGACGGTTCATTCCTCGGCTCGCCGCTCACAGTTGCGGGGGCGGCCACGGAATTCAACCGTGCTCCCTTGGCCGTTCCGAGCTAGCATAACGCCTGTCGAACGTTGGTCAAGACATGTCCAACCGCAATCAACAAAGGGGAAGGTCATGAGGCTTGCGGACAAGGTAGCGGTGGTAACCGGCGCCGGCAGCGGTTTCGGCGCAGGAATCGCCACACGCTTCGCCGAGGAAGGCGCTCGGATCGTCGCCGCCGACATCAATGGCGACGGCGCTGCCCGAATCGTCGAGGAGATCCGCAGCGCCGGCGGCACGGCTGTCGCGGTGACCGCGGATGTCAGCAAGGGCGACGAGATGGTGAAAATCATCGCCGCCGCCGTCGACGAGTTCGGTGCCCTGGATGTCGTCGTCAACAATGCCGGCACTACCCACAAAAACCGTCCCATGCTGGAGGTGGACGAAGCCACCTACGATCGCGTCTTCGCGGTGAACGTGAAAAGCGTTTACCACAGCGCGATCCACGCGGTGCCTGTGTTCAGGCGCCAGGGACACGGCAGCTTCATCAACATCGCATCCACGGCGGGAATTCGCCCCCGACCCGGGCTCGCCTGGTATGCCGCCACCAAGGGCGCGGTCATCACCATGACCAAAGCAATGGCGGTGGAGCTCGCGCCGGACAACATTCGCGCCAACGCCATCAACCCGGTGGTCAGCGCGACCGGGTTGCTGAAAGACTTTCTGCCGGGCGAGGATACGCCGGAGACGCGGGCGAAGTTCGTGGCCACCATTCCCCTGGGACGTATGAGCACGCCCCGGGACGTGGCTGCGGCCTGTTTGTTCCTGGCCTCGGAGGACGCGGAGTTTCTGACCGGCGTGTGCCTGGAGGTGGATGGCGGCAGATGTATATGAGATTGCGCGTCGAGATAAGATAGCGCTTTTGTTGACAGTAGAGGATCGTGCAACACCATGGGTGATGGCCTGCTCCAGCGCTCCCGGCGACCGCCCATCGACATCGTGCCCGTGGCGGGCGACGATTTTCAAAAGTGGCGGAAGGGCTGCGGGGCCAGGCTGCGACGCTGGGTGGCTGCATCCGGCTTCCGCGCGCAACCCGCCAGTCACTGCCTGGTGCACCGCGCCGACGGCTCGCTGGAGTCGGTGCTCGCCGGCATCGGTTGCGCGGACGATCCCTTCGCCATCGGCCATCTGCCGGCGGTACTGCCCGCGGGCAGCTATCGCATCGCCGCCGAATGGCCCCAGGACCGTCTGGAGCGAGCCGCCATCGGCTGGGCGCTGGGCACCTATCAGTTCACCCGCTACAAGAAGCGCGACGAACTGAAAGCCAGGCTGGTGGTGGAATCCGCTGCCCGGCTGCGCCGGGTCCGTAGCCAAGTGGCGGGCCTGTTCCGGGTCCGGGATCTGGTGAATACGCCCGCCCAGGACATGATGCCCGATCACCTGGCTCGGGCCGTCAAGGACATGGCCGGGGACTTCAGTGCCAACGTTCGTGAGGTCGTTGGCGACGCGCTGCAGAGCAGGAACTTTCCCGCCATTCATGCCGTCGGGCGCGCCGCCAGCCACCCGCCGCGCCTCATCGATCTCCGTTGGGGAAAGAAAAAGCACCCGAAGCTGACCCTGGTGGGGAAAGGCGTTTGCTTCGACAGCGGCGGGCTCGACTTGAAGACCGCCGGTGGCATGCGGCTGATGAAGAAGGATATGGGCGGCGCGGCCCACGCCATCGGCCTCGCCCATATGATAATGAGTACCGGCCTGCCGGTGCGCCTGCGGATGCTGGTGCCGGCGGTGGAAAACGCCGTCGCGGGAAACGCCTATCGCCCCGGCGACGTGTTGACCTCGCGCAAGGGAATCACCATCGAAATCGACAATACCGACGCGGAGGGGCGTGTCATCCTGTGCGATGCGCTGACCGAGGCGGCCGCCGATTCGCCGGATCTGATCATCGACTTCGCGACCCTCACGGGAGCCGCGCGTGTGGCGCTGGGCACGGATCTCCCCGCCATGTTCTGCAACCGCGACCAGGTAGCACGGGGACTCGCCGAGTCGGCCGAGCGCGTGCACGATCCTCTCTGGCGCCTGCCCCTGCACCGCCCCTACCGTGAACTCATCGACAGCCCCATTGCCGACATCGCCAACTCCGGCGGTGGTCCCTACGGCGGCGCCATCACCGCCGCGCTGTTCCTGCAGGACTTCGTGCCCGCCGCCACGCCCTGGGTGCACTTCGATCTGATGGCGTGGAATCTGCGATCGCGGCCGGGGCGCCCGGAAGGCGGCGAAGCCATGGCCCTGCGCGCGGTGTTCGACTATCTGAGAAGGCGTTATGAAGAAGCGGCCTGAACGTCTACGCCTTTTGTCTGCCGCTTTGCTCGCAATCGTGGTGCTGCTCACACCGGGCTGCAGCATCTGGCAAGTTGGTGACGTGGCGCCCGACTACGTCGACGCGTCTACCCACCGGGGAGTCGACGTGCTCGCCTTCGATGCGGAATCCAGAACCCTGGCGAGCGGCGGCTGGGACGGCAAGATAGGCGTCTGGACCCTGGGCAACGAGAAGCCCGAGAAAGTCTGGCTCGGCCACGACGGCTCCGTGCAAGGCCTTTCATACAGCGGTGGCCAGCTTATTTCCGGTGGCCAGGACGGGCGCCTGGTCGTTTGGAGCGGCCGCGGAAAAGCGCGCCGTTCGGTGGACACCGGCAGCAGCATCACACACGTACGGACCTTGAACGACCTGGTGATCACCGGTCATTACGACGGCAGCGTGCGCGCCTGGGCGCTGCCCGCCCTCGACAACGTCATGCGTCTCGATCTCCACGGCAACGATCTGGTGGCGGCCCTGACCGTCGATACGCAAAGCGGTCGCATTGCCTCCAGCGGCTATGACGGACGGGTTTTTCTCATCGAGGAAGACGGGCGCTACAAAGAACTCGCGCCCCCGCCCATGGATGCCGTCAGTCTCAGTTTCGTGCCCGGAGGCGAAGTGCTCTACGGAGGCGGTTGGGTGCGGCTTTACCGCTGGAGCCTCGAAGGGGACGGCTTCGACACCATTACCACGCCGCACTGGGGAGCCATCGCCGGTCTCCAATACCTGCCCGGGGAGGACGTCCTGGCGAGCATCAGCCGCATCAACGACAGCTCGGTATTTTTCCTCGATCCGGTAACCGGTGAGGGCGTGCGCCATTTCCAGCGCCAGTCCATATGCGGCAGTGCCCTTCGCGTGTCACCGGACGAACGCTACATGGCCGCCACCGGTGACGACGGTATCGTTCGTATCTGGGATCTGAGCGCGGCTACCGAACAGTAGACGACCCGGCACTTTGCACTTCGCGCAAACGCTGGCGGGCAAGTCGCACGCGCTGTTCCGCCAACCCGACGCGTTCCGCCGTCGCGCTTTTTTTGCTCTGCTGCGCGATCGACAGGTTGCGCTCCGCGTCGGCGACCTCCTGGCGTGCCTCGGCGAGACGGGTCTGGTGCTTACGCCTTGCCTGCGCCTCATCTGCCTGCTGTTTCTGGAGGCGTTCGGTGGCCGCGTCCATTTCCTGCATGCGCTGCGCGCCCTGCTGCTCGATGGCGGCGCTGTTCTGTTGAATTTCCATCTTCTCGACCGTCGTTGCCGTCTCGGGCCGCGTGTCGGAATAGCTCACAGTGCCGTCGGCGTGTACCGATTTAAAGAGGTGCATGGACTGTGCAATACAGCTCGCCGCTGCGGACCACATCAATAAAATGAAAATCACGCGCATGGACTGATTCCAACAAAAGCAAGTCACTGGAAGACAGTGTAGCCAATCACCGGCGCGCCGGCGAAACGAACGAAAGTATTAGATGGATGCGCTTTGCTTGTCCGCGACGGCATGCGCCCACTTGCCGATGAATTCGTCGATTACCTCCCCGGCGGGATCGGCGATGTCGCCCAGGGCTTCGGCTCGCAGGCGAATGATTATCAGCGTATAGGCCGTCAGCGCAACCTGATCCATACGTTGCTTCGCTTCACCGTGGAGTTGCTGAAACCGGTCGAGCATCTGATCGCGACTTTGTTCATGCTTGTCGAGGTGTGCGCGCGCCTCGGCAAGACTCTCCAGCGTCATGAGCGCGATGTCGCGCACCCGATGCAGGGGAAAGGACCTGATCGCGGAATCGATGATCGTCGGGGCATCGCGATTCAGCCGCTTCGCCTCGCGATTCGGATTATTGAACAACTGTGTGAGAAGCTCGAACACGGCCGCCTACTTGAACAAGCCTTTCAATAATCCCTTGACGGCATCGTCGCCGATACGCTCGTCGATCACGTCCTGGATCTTGGATTTGGCGAGTGCCTCGGCAAGCGCATCGGTATCGAGAGCGTAAGTCGGATCGGCGACGTTTCCCGTCACATGGATAGGAATGGGAATGCCGACCAGGTCTTTCAACTCCTCGCCACCCTGGCCCTTGAGCGTCGTCACGATCGTGGCTGCCACCCGGTAGTCCACGGTCTCCGCCGGCAGGTTCACCGTGCCCTTGCCGTTGATTCGCAACAGAGGTGTTCTCACAATAAAATCGTTGTTGGTCGCCACGCCATTTTTAACGTGCATGCTGCCGCGCAGCTCGCTGAAATCCGTTTTCTGCTCCGTTTCCTCGGGAGGCAGCTTCGCGCCCTTGATGCGGGCGTAAGCCTCACGAATCATGCGCGCAACGTTAACGCCGTTGATTGCACCGTCCGTGAAAGCGAAAGTGACGCTGCCGTTGAGAGATCTCTTCACTTCGTCGGCCGTTGCCCCCTCGGTTCGCATGGCGATATTGACGTTGGCTTTCCCCGTAAGGCGGTCGGTGCCCTGTAGATCCTGCAACAGCGGACCCGCGAGCACACCCGTCAGATTCTCGTCGACGCTGGTGCGGGGGGACTTTCCGCGTGCATCCAATGTGACGTTGCCCCGGTATGTTCCACTGTAGAGATTGGCATCGATCGGATGCAGCCGAATGACTCCGTCTTTCGCTTTTACGGACATATCGACCTCAGAGAGATTCAAGTTTGCCGCCTTGAGCTTTCCGATCGTCACCCTTCCGATTACGTCCAGTCGGCGCAGAGCTTCGTTGGGAATCTCGGACGCGGCCGTAGCGGCGGCGCCGGGTGTGGCCGCCACAGGCACCGCGTCGCCGGGCATCTCCTTTTCCGGCGGTAAATAGCGATCGACATCGATCGCATCCAGCGCGAGCTTGAAGCGCAGCGCCTGGGACGCGATATCGGGCACCGTCACTTCACCCGTGAGAGTGGAATCGTCGAGATGAATCGTGAGTGGCTTCACGGTCAACTGATTCGGCTTGCCGGAGATGGTGGCTTGCAGAGATGCGCGGGTGAGCGCGTTCGGATCCCTTGTCTGCAGGGCATCCAGGGAAAAGGTATCGAGCAGCTTCTTCGGATTGAATTCCTCGATGCTGATGGTGCCCATCGCGGTGGGCGCAGAATCGATGTTGTCGACGCGAAGCTTCCCGGTGAGATTCATTTCTTCGACTTCGAGCTGCAGATCTTCAACGAGCAGGGTCTTGTTGCCGGCATCGTAGTCGAGCTTGCCCCCGACAGAAATGTGTCCGCTGACGCCCGAATCCCCTACCTGCACGTCCAGCGCGAGCTTCAGATCCACCGGTTCGCCGGTGGAAATGGCGCCCGTCTGAACGGTGAGATTGCCGATTTCGAAATGCTGGCCACTACTCGCGTCGTTCCAGCTCAAGTTGGCGTCTTTGATGTCGAGACCGCCGATGGCGAGCGCGACCGCCGATCTCGCATCGGAGCGACCAGAGGAACTCGATGACGTCGACGAATCAGTGCCACCGGCATGGCCGCCGGCGTCGGCAAGATCATCCCAGTTGCTGCGTCCGCTGGCGTCGCGGGCGAGATTCAGGGTCAGGCCATGAATGGTTACGGTGTCCATCTCCAGACGCTTCGAGAAAAGCGGCAGCAGCTTGACCCGAATGGACACCTTGTCGGTGCTCACGAATACGGGATTGTCGAATCCGGCCGCGTTGCTGAGCTCGACCTTGCCGAGCTCGACACCGATCCACGGAAACACGGTCAGTGCGATGTCACCATCGATTCGCAGATCGCGCCCGGTTTGCTCCTTGACCTGCGCTATGATTTCCGGCTTGTGATCGTTGGGATCGAACACGATGGGCAGCAGAATCGCTGCCGAGACGATTAACAGCACGACGACGCCGACAATCGCGGCAAGCCACTTGAGCGGTCCTTTCATGGGGTTCTCCTTGTCGCCACTTCTTGTCGCGCGACTATTGTACACCCCCACCCGCTGCTACCACGCACTTACCAGCCGCCGCCGCCACCTCCTCCTCCACCGCCGCCGGAGGATCCCCCGCCCCCCGAGCCCGAGGACGATCCGGGCGCCGTGGACGAGGACGAGATCGTGCTGGCGAGCGTGCTCCCCAGCGACGAAGCGAAGGAACCGACCGAGTGGCTTCGCCAGCTGCTGCCGTGGTACCAATTCGGCTGGCGGTAGCTGCCGTCACTCCGGGCTCTGGCGATGACCTCGCTGAATTTGTCGCCCCACACCTCCTCCACATCCAGGGCGAGAGCGTAGGGCAGATAACGCTCGAACAGCTCCGGGGTTTTTTCCGGCGGGTGCTTGAAACGAAGCTCGTCTTTCTCCGCCACCAGCAGGTAGTCGCGAAATCCGTCGACCTTGTCCAGCAACTTTCTACCCAGGCGGGTCGGGGCTTTCATCAGCTCATAGAAAAACCAGTTGACGAATATCAGGATGATCAGGATCACCACCACCGCGACACCCGCCGCCTTGGCGAGAAACACAACGCCCATGATCTCGCCGCCGAAGAAGGGCAGCGCGAACACAGTGATGAACACGGCACCTGTGGCTCCAACGATGCCGTTGATGTTTCGCCACGCCGTGTACACGGCTCTGCTCAAAGTCAAAACGCCAAATGTCCAACCCGACAGCCACACGACCATGAATCCGGCTACCGCCATCTCAGGTATGCTCGGACTCATGGTCACCACAGCGGCGAGCGCGAGCACGCTGATGACGACACCCAGAACGGTGTAGCCCGCGTTACTCTTGAAATAGCGCTTCTCGTAATCGGCTTCCAGAGACTGGCTGTGGGCGCGAATCGCGGACTTGATGCGTTTGTGATTTTTTCGTTCCAGCTTCAAGGAGCCGCCCTCGGCGAACAGGCGCCGCAGCAGTGCCGATTCCCCCGCCGCCAGCTTTCCAGTGGCGCCAGGAACCTCCTCGAGCATATAGTCGCCGTCGTCGTCGTGAATGATCAGCCGACCTTTCACGGCCAGGTTGATCAACGCCGATGAGAAAATTTTTTCGTCATAACCCATGCGTCGTACGTAGCGCATGGATGCCGGAGAATAGCCCTTCGGCGGCGTGTATCGGGGAATGACGATGCCGGGCTGTGGGTCGCGGCCCACGCGACTCCAGGACAGAGCGTAGTAGAAGAGCAGGATCACGAGGCCGGCGGCGCCCGCCGCCAGTGCTGCGTTATCCTCGAGAAACCAGTCCAGTCGCTGACGGGCGCTCGGTTCGACCACGTGCCCCTTGGGCCAGCTGACGACGATGGTGAGGCCCTCGCCGCTCGCCAGGAGTCGCGTGGTACGGAACTGCGCGACGCTGTCCATATCGAGAACCGCCTCGAAGTCCCGCCCCTTGGCGCCGGCGGCACCGGTGTAGGCTTCCAGCACCATTTCCGCACCGGGCACGGTGGACGGCAGGCGCACGCTAGCGCTGGCCACATCCATGGGAAAGCGCCAGCCGTTTCCCGTGACGTTCCAGTACAACTCGTCGTGGTCGTCGAAAAACCCCAGCTGACGATCGGTCCGGTACGAAAGCGTATAGGTGTATTCGCCCGTTTCCAGGAAACGGTTCTGGTCTCCGATGTAGATACGGATGCCGTCGCCCGGATCCGTCTCATGATGTGGCTCCGGTCTTCCGTCCCGCAACACGCCGATATGGGTATAAGCCACGCTGATCCGACGGCCCAGGGCGTCCCGATAGTCGGTAGGAAGATCACGGTATATGCCACGCTTGATGTTGCGGCCCTCGGCGCGCACGGTGATGGTCTCGATTACGTTCATGCCTCCGTCGGCCTGCACATGGATGTCGGCGTGAAAGCTGACGATGCGCTCGACCGCCATGATCGGGGCCGGTGCCAGGAGCAGCAATACCAGAAAGGCGCGTTTGAGCAATGTCATCGGGATCGTCTAGTCCAACGGCGGGGATTCACGTTCCGTTGGGGCATCGATTTCGAAATAATCGGCCTTGATGAAGCGAAACATCCCCGCCACCAGGGTGTCCGGGAACGAATCGATCCGCGTATTCAGCATCCGCACGGCGCCGTTGTAATAGCGGCGTGCGTACTGAATAGTGTTTTCGACATCCGTGAGGTCTTTCTGAAGGGTCAGGAAGGCATCGTCGGCCTTCAAATCCGGATAATCTTCCGCCAGCGCGACCAGATGCCGGACCCTGCCGGTGAGCTGTGCCTCGACGCCGCCGATCTCGGCGATGCTTAAGGTTTGCTCGCTGCGGGTACGCAGCTCGGT
>CAXMNG010000311.1:0-13080 GCA_964194585.1 Salibacteraceae bacterium
CGTCGGCATGGGCCTGCTCGACGGCGCCGAGCAACGACTGCGCGTATTGCTTGACGGCGTTCACCGAGAGCTCCGGAATGTCGGCGAGCTCGCCGGTGTTTGCAGGCCCGCTCACGGCGATCGCCACTAACGACCTGTCTCGTACGATCATCTGACGCGGCAGGTCCCGATCCCGCGCCTTCTCTTCACGCCATGCGGCCAGTTCGCGAAGCCGGGCAAGCTCGGCGGATGCCAGCCGCGTCTGGCGAAGTCGCAGGTAGGCACGGCGGGGATCACGATCGGCCATGCGCCGCTTCTGCACCCGTTGGATCTCTTCGCACAGCCACGCATCGCGACCCAGCTCGATGAGCGCGTCTCGAAGCTGCCGGTACATGGGAAGCAAATGCACGACGTCGAGTGCCGCGTAGGTTACTTGAGCGTCACTCAGCGGGCGCTTCAACCAGTTGGAGCGAGTCTCGTCCTTGGAGAGTTCCTCGCCCAGAAGCATCTGCACGAGCTTGCGATACCCCAAGGAATATCCATGGCCGGTGAAGGTTGCTGCCATCTGCGTATCGAAGATCGGCTGCGGTGTGATGCCGGTCAGTTGCTCAAGGACTTCGATGTCGCCCTCGCTCGCGTGCATCACCTTCGTGACATCGGAGCATTGCAGCAGCCCGGCCAGCGGCGCGAAGTCTTCGATCGCCAGCGGGTCGATGAGTGAAACCTGCTCGCCGTCGAAAATCTGCACCAGGGCCGGACGGGAATAATAGGTGCGGGTGCGCTCGAATTCCGTATCGAGCCCGAGTGCGGGTCGGCTCAGCCAAATATCACATGCGCGTTCGAGTTGCACACGGGTTTCGATGAAGGTTGGACGCATCTTGAAAGATCAAAAAAAGCTCGCCGCACGCGGATTCTGCTGGGCAGTATCGGCGTGCGACGAGCCAGTGCCGACTTCCCTCTCGGCGCCCGTCACGGCCTCCACATGAAGGCGTAGTAGAAATCCTGTGTGGCCAAATTGGTTGCTATTCAGTTACTCCCCGGTGGTCGATCGTCAGCCGCACTTCGAGTCGCCGCAATTCAAGCAGGTGAGGCAACCATCGGTCTGAATCACGGCTTTCGCGTGGCAATGCTGGCAGAACGCCGCGTATTCGGGGAACGCGGGATCATCGGACGCGCTGTCGTCCGCGCCCTTGTTCGCGTATTTCGCGTCCATGCGCGCGCGCGCCTCAGTCAGGTATTGCTGCTGCTGCTCGTCCAGCGGCTCGCCGGTAATGAGGCCGATGCAGCGCAGATGCGATTCGATGGCGTCGCCCAGCTCCGCGACCAGGGACGGCATGTACTTGCCGCCTTTCTTGAAATACCCGCCTTTGGGATCGAATACCGAGCGCAGCTCTTCCACGAGAAAGGTAACGTCACCGCCCTTTCTGAATACCGCGGAAATGATTCGGGTGAGCGCCACGATCCACTGGAAATGCTCCATATTCTTGGAGTTGATGAAGACCTCGAACGGCCGACGTTGCTCGTGCTCGGTGCCCTGGTTCAAGACGATGTCGTTGATGGTCACGTAGAGGGCGTGATCGGAGAGCGGCGTCTTGATCTTGTAGGTCGATCCCACCAGCATCTCCGGGCGCTCCACCCGCTCGTGCATCTGAATAATTTCGGCCGTTTTCGGCGGCTTACTCGTGTGCTCGGCGGAAGCGTCACCGCCGGATGGCGGGCCTGCGTCGGCGGTGTCCGCCGTGACGGATGTCTTAACTTCGTATTCGATGATCTGTTTGTCTATCTTGATCGCCATGGCATTCAGTTCTCTTAAAATTTGCCGTAATAGCCTTCCTTGATGGCATCGTAAAGATTCGCGGCGCTGTGTATTTCGCCGTCGTACTCGATTTCTTCATTACCCTTGACCTCAATGACGCTTCCGTCCTCGAGGGTAAAGCGGTAGATGGTCTTTTCCAGATCCTTGTCTTTGACCAACACGCCCTGGAACGCCTGGGGATTGAAGCGGAAGGTCGTGCAGCCCTTCAGTCCCTTGGTATAGGCGTACCGGTAAATATCCTTGAACTCCTCGTAGGCGTAGTCCGTGGGCACATTCGCGGTTTTCGATATTGACGAATCAACCCACGTTTGAGCAGCGGCCTGTACGTCCACGTGCTCCTTCGGCGTGATGTCCTCCGCCGTGATGAAGTAATCGGGGAGTGCTTCGACGCCGACGCCATCGGGCGATGAATCAGCATTCATGAGTTCCCGGTAGGCGAGCATCTCGAAGGAGTACACGTCGACCTTCTCCTTGCTTTTTTTGCCCTCGCGGATGACGTTACGTGAATACTGGTGTGCAAAGCTGGGCTCGATTCCGTTGCTCGCATTATTCGCCAGCGCCAGCGAGATCGTGCCGGTGGGTGCGATGGAGGTGTGGTGCGTGAAGCGCGCT
This sequence comes from Salibacteraceae bacterium, assembly GCA_964194585.1. Classification (GTDB taxonomy): domain Bacteria; phylum Pseudomonadota; class Gammaproteobacteria; order HK1; family HK1; genus JAABYT01. The sequence goes on from CAXMNG010000311.1 coordinate 2,408, forward strand.
CCCTCTTCAGCCAGCGCATCGACGAGCTCGGGCTCGACTTGTGCGATTCGCTGCATGTAACGGCTGTAGCGGGCGTGAAGCACGCGGCCTTCGACCTCGTCTCCGACGCGCAGGCCATCGGCCTTCATTTCGGGGCGCCGGCGAAGCATTTCCTCGGTGACCGTGAAACACTCGTTCATGATCGCAGCCGGTCCCTTCTCTCGGGACAGCGCCAGTGCCGCTTTCCAACCCTCGACGGCCATCTCCCGGGTAACGCGCTCGGTGAATTCCAGCGAGGCTTGCGCGCCGTATTTCATGCCCAGCATCGTGAGCGTTGATCCGAGACCGAGATAGCCCATGCCGTGGCGGCGTTTGCGCTCGATCTCCTGGCGTTGTTTGCTGAGCGGCAGGCCGTTCACTTCGACCACGTTGTCGAGCATGCGTGTGAACGTGGTGACCGTTTCCCGAAATCCTTCCCAATCGAAGCGTGCGCGATCGGTGAACGGATCGAACACGAACTTCGTGAGGTTGACCGAGCCCAGAAGGCATGCGCCGTAGGGGGGCAGGGGCTGCTCACCACAGGGATTCGTGGCGCGTACGGTCTCGCAGAACCAGTTGTTGTTCATCTCGTTGATTTCGTCCACGAGAATGAACCCCGGCTCGGCAAAGTCGTAGGTGGAAGCCATCATCAGATCCCACATGCGCTGCGCGGGGATGGTGCGGTAGACTTTGCAGGCCACGCGCCCGGTATCGTCGACCAGATAGTTCTCGTGCACAGGCCATTCGCGCCAGATCACCTGGGAAGCGTCTTCCACGTCCAGGCCGTCGTCCTCGATTTCCCGTGGTGTGACGGGAAAGGCGAGAGGCCAGTCTTCATCGTTGCGTACCGCTTCCATGAACTCGCGGGTAATCAGCAGTGACAGATTGAACTGGCGCAACCGGCCGTTTTCGCGTTTGCTGCGGATGAAATCCATGGCATCCGGGTGACCGATATCGAAGGTCGCCATCTGCGCGCCCCGCCGCCCGCCGGCGGAAGACACGGTAAAACACATCTTGTCGTAGATATCCATGAAGGACAGCGGCCCGGAAGTATAAGCACCGGCACCCGAGACGTACGCGCCTTTCGGGCGCAGGGTCGAGAACTCGTAGCCGATGCCACAGCCTGCCTTCAGCGTGAGGCCGGCCTCGTTGACCTTCTCGAGGATGTCCGCCATCGAATCACCGACCGTCCCCGACACCGTGCAATTGATGGTGGAGGTAGCCGGCTTGTGTTTCTGGGCGCCGGCATTGGAGACGATACGTCCAGCCGGGATCGCGCCGCTTTTGAGCGCGCGAAAAAACTTCTCGAACCACAGCTCGCGATCACTTTCCGTGCTTTCCACGGCCGCCAGCGCTTTCGCGACGCGGCGATAGGTGTCTTCGATGTCCTCGTCGAGCGGCTTGCCGTCCTTGGTCTTCAGGCGATACTTGGTATCCCAGATATCCAGAGAAGCTGCCTGGAACGGGATGTCCGAAGGATGAACTGATTCGAAGTCACTGGTCTTGCGATGGGCCAGCTTCATGAATGAATACCCCCGAAAGCGCGAAGCTCGGGGTCGACTGCGTCCGTGTTATGGCCATGTTCTGTGGCATCATCTCTTTATAGAGAGGCAAATCGACCCAAACCTTCCCGAAAATCCCATCACATGGATGGGGCTGTTAGCACGACTGGGGCTCAAACGTTTCGCGATCGACGCCCCTGTCGCGTGGAATGGTGATGTCACGGACGCTTCAGCGTTCCGCGAAAACACCCCCCCCACCGAGCAGCCGTCCGCTTACCCAGCGCTCCTCCCCTGATGGTTCTTTTGTTCTGAAACTGCCCGGGCCGAAGCCTTGATTCAGTCCACGATCTTGTCCAGATTGGAGCTGAATCCGACAGTCAGAATAATAGTGTAAACCACAAGGGATTGTAGTCAAGGACCCTATGCAACTCAATATATTGTGGTTAACTGGTGAAAAACAGCGTAACAAGTTGTGGATAACCGGTGGAAACGGGTAGGGTTAGGGGCGCCGCACCGCCAACGGCCTCAGAGGTCCCGGATGAGTGACAATTCTGCCGAGAGAGCGCGCCTTGCCGAGCTCGCCGCCTTCCTCGAACAACACCCGCGGGTCGACCATGTGGACGCCTGCCTGATCGATGTCTGCGGCATCATCCGCGGCAAGCGCTATCCACGCGCAGATCTGGAAAAGTTGTTCCGCTCGGGCCTGCAGTTTCCCTATTCCACCTACCTGCTGGATGTCACCGGAAACTGTGCCGACCCGTGCGGCCGGGGCGTCAGCGACGGCGATCCGGACGGCATCTGTCTGCCGATTCCGGAGACTCTGGTGCCGACGCCCTGGGTCGGTGAATCGGCGGCCCAGGTGCTGGTGAGCATGGCCGACGGCGACGGCGCGCCCGCCATGATGGAGCCGCGCAATGTGGCCGCCGCGGTGCTCCAGCGCCTGGATGAATTCGGACTCAAGCCCGTAATCGCCTTCGAGCTGGAGTTTTTTCTGCTCGACGAGGTTGCGGACGCCAATGGCCGTCCGCAGCCGCCACTTTCACCGCTGACCGGACTGCGCGACGAGAGCACTCAGGTCTATGGGGTTGACGAGGTGAACGGATTCGCGGATCTGTTCAGCGACGTGGAGCGGGCCGCCGTCGCGCAAAGGGTCCCGGCTTCGGTGACGACGGCCGAATTCGCCCCCGGTCAGTACGAGATCAATCTCAAGCACGTGCAGGTGCCGCTGTCGGCGGCGGATCATTGCGCGCTGTTGCGGCACATGGTGAAGGGCGTGGCCAGGGGACGGGGTATCCGCGCCACGTTCATGTCGAAGCCCTTTGCTCGTCGCAGCGGCAACGGCATGCACGTGCACATGAGCCTGCTCGACGAGGACGGGCGCAATGTTTTCGACGACGGCAGCGCCGAAGGCAGCGAGCTGCTGAAACACGCCATCGGTGGCATGCTGGCGACCATGCCCGATGCCATGGCGGTATTTGCACCCAACATCAACGCTTATCGCCGTTTCCGCCCGCGCTTGTATGTGCCCGTTACCAAAAGCTGGGGCATCGACAACCGTTCGGTCGCGCTGCGCATTCCCACCGGGCCGCCCGCCAGCCGGCGTTTCGAGCACCGGGTCGCCGGGGCCGACGCCAATCCCTATCTGGTGCTGGCGGTGTTGCTGGCGGGTATCCATCACGGCCTGACCGAGAAGATAGACCCGGGCCCGCCATGGTCCGGCAGTGCCTGCGAAGAGGTGGATAAGAACATACCCTTCGATTTGACCTCTGCGCTGGCGCGCCTGCGCGGTTCGGCGGTGCTGAGGTCCTATCTCGGCGACACCTACGTGGAGCTTTACTGCGCCACCAAGGAAGCCGAGCTCGCGAGCTTTCTGGATCACCTTACGCCCCGCGAGTACCAGTGGTACCTGTAAATGGGGCCAAAAGCGCGTGACGGCCACGGCATGGACCACTTCGAACGATCCACACTCAATTACTTCTCGGCGGGAGATCTCGATCGGGCGACGGGGCTTCGTCCCAGGGACGAATGGCTGGAGGAACGCCTGGCGGATCCGGCGACACGCATTGTTCCGCTCTGGCAATCGCGGAACCTCTTCCAGGGCGACAGCGCGCCGCAACCGGTGCTGTTGTCGCCAGCGGAACTCGGCAAAGCGGGCTTCGATTGCGGCGCCGCCGTTCTCCTCGGCACGCGCGGGTCGATAGCCTACTTCGCGCTCGACCTGGTGGTTGACGAAGCGTCACTGTCACGGTTGTTGCCCGCCGGTGCCAGCTTTCGAGAGCTGCGAGACGTGGGCCCGCTGCTGGATGCCAGCGCCGGCTCGCTACTCGCTTACGCTCGTGCCATCGCCTACTGGCACGCCAGGCATCGGCACTGCGGTGATTGTGGTGCCGCCACCAGGGTTGCCGAGGGTGGTCACCTGAGGGTGTGCAGCGATCCGGCTTGCGGACAAAGGCATTTTCCGCGCATCGATCCCGCCATCATCGTGCTGGTTTTGCACCGGGACGCTGCCGGCGCTGACGGGTCCAGGGATGGACGAGGTAGGGCGAAGCAGGTCGCCCGAGCCGAAGAGCGCTGCCTTCTCGGCCGTCAGCGGGATTGGCCCGAAACCCTGTTCTCCGCCGTCGCCGGCTTCGTCGAGCCCGGCGAGAGTCTCGAAGACGCCGTGGTGCGCGAGGTAGCGGAGGAGACCGGTATCACGGTGACAGCCGTGCACTACCATTCTTCTCAGCCCTGGCCATTCCCGAGCGCGATCATGCTCGGTTTTACCGCCACCGCCGGCGACCATGTCATCGTGCGCCACGACCAGGAGCTGGCCGACGCGCGCTGGTTCAGCCGCGGCGAGATCGTGGAAGCGTTGCGCGATGGGCGTCTGCGGGTGTCGCGCCGGGTCTCCATTGCTTACCGGTTACTGGAGGATTGGTTCGACGCCGGCGAGCTGGGGCCCCTGGCCGGTTACCTGTCCGAGTGAGTGCTCATGCTCACCATCGGACCAACAGGTCGAGAAGCACCAACGCCCATACGGCGCCGCAATTAATCAGGCTGATGAGCACGGCAGCGCTGCCCGTGTCCTTGGCGCGCTTGGAGAGATCGTGGTGCTCGTCGGAGATGCGGTCGACCACCGCCTCCACCGCCGAGTTCAACAACTCCACCAGCAACACCAGCAACAGGCTTGCCACCAGCAATGCGCACTGGGTCCAGGTCAGTGGTGACCACAGGGCCAGCGCGAGCGCCAGCGGCGTCAGCAGTGCCGCCAGGATGAGTTCCTGGCGAAAAGCGGCTTCGTGGCGGAAGGCGGCTTGCAGTCCCTGCAGGGAGTAGCGTGTCGCGTGCCAGATCCGCCTCAGATCCAGGGCGCTGCTGCGCCCGCCGCCTGCGCCCACGGCTATTCGCCGGGGCCGAGCGTGGTGGATCTCAGCAGGCCGTGGTGGGCGAGTCGGTGCTTGAGGTTGATCATGGCGGCGGTGGCGTCCCGGCAGTTGGGGGGCAGGAGTATGCGCGTGCCGCTGCCGGTGAACAACAGATCCGGGGAACGCACGTAGAGTCGCCCCGGATCGTTATCGTCCATGTGGATGAGCGGCGAGGAGACGGGCAGGTTGACCAGCAGGCGTGCCTCCTGCTCCTGGCACCGTTCCTGGTACTGATAGAGGTGTAACAACTCGTCGACGAGAATACGCACCAGCGCGTAAATGCCCTCGGGCTCGGCGACCTTGTCGCTGACCAAGCCCACGGCGGCCAGCGGGTCCCGCAGCCGCACCAGACATTCGCGGACCTCTGCATCCTCGTACTTGACCCGGTAAAGCGTGCCGTCGGCGCGGCTCTTGTCGACCCGTGGTCCGGGCAGGATCGGTCGGCGTACGGGGTCCAGGGGTCTGGAGCGCGCGCGCTGCTGATCGAAGGCCGACAGGGGCGCGACGATACGCACCGATTGGTCGCCGTCAGCGGCTCCGCGCATGGGCGCCGGGCCGTCGCAGACCAGGCTGAAGCTCGCCTGGTACACGGCATAGTCGGTCTCGGGCCCGCCGTCGGCGCCAGATGTATCACCGAGAAAAGATCCCAGCAGCAACGCGTCGTCGTCATCGATCTCCGTGAGCCTGCGGCCCTCCCAGGCGTCGGTGCAGTAGGCGACGTGGTACAGGCGCACGTGGTTGGCCATGGGCGCGCCGCCGTCGCCGCACGGCAGCATCGACTCCAGCATGTTCCAGGGAGCGAAGTGCACGACGCCGGCGGGCGCCGATTCTACGATGTGATCGTTCATGATGCCACGCACCGCGGCCAGCAGGCTGTGAAGCGCGGTGGATAGAGCTTCGCACTGGGACGCGTCGAGAATGGATCGCGATTTCAGATGCGCGAGCCTGGCGGCGATGAGTGCCTGGCGGTGTCCGGCATCGGCGGCCCGTGTTATCCACGCCTGAAACTCCTCCTCGTCCACCTGGCCGCCGCGCCCTTTCTGATGGGCCAACGCGGTCAGATACATGGCGTCCACGTAGCCGGATTCGGCGCCGCGGCGCATCCAGGCAAGATAACGGTCCGGGTCCTTGTCCGTGCCGATGCCGTCCCGATAGCAGAGCGCCGCGTTGAACATGGCCACCGGCTCGCCGTCCTCCGCGGCAGACAACAACCATTCCAGATATTTTCCGGTATCGATCTCCACACCCTTGCCGTCCTCATAGGCCAGCGCCAGGTTGAACTTCGCCGGAGTATCCCCTGCGCCGGCTGCCTTGCGCGTCCACTCGAAGTAGCGGGGTGCGTCGGCGGCCAGACCGGTACCGCTCCAGTAGGCCATGGCCAGGTTGAACATGGCGCGGGATTCGCCAGCCTCCGCCGCGCGTCGGGTCCAGTCGAGAAACTTGCCCGCGTCCTGCCGGGCGCCCTTACCTTCGTCGTAGGCCAGCGCCAGGCTCATCATCGCCGCCGGGTCGCCGGCCTCGGCGGCCTTGCGGATCCAGGTGAAGAAGCTGGCGGCGTCCGGTGCGGTACCCTCGCCCTTCTCGTAGGCCAGCGCCAGGTTCGCCATGGCCGGGGTGTGCCCGGCCTCGGCGGCTTTCCGGGTCCACTTGAAGTAACGCGCCACGTCCCTGCGGGTGCCTTCGCCCTTCTCATAGGCGAGCGCCAGGTTGAACATGGCGCGCGGGTGTCCGGTATGGGCCGCCTTACGGGTCCATTCGAAGTAGCGCACGGTGTCCGGGTGGGTGCCGATACCCTCTTCGTAGGCGAGCGCCAGATTGAACATCGCCCGGGCGTGGCCGGCGCGGGCGGCGCGCCGGGTCCACTCGAAGTACGCCTGGTCGTCGGCGACCGTGCCGGTGCCGTCGCGATAGGCCAGCGACAGATTGAAAATAGCGCCCATGTGGCCGGCTTCCGCGGCCTTCTGCGTCCACTCCAGGTAGGCGGACATGTCGGCATAGGTGCCGCAGCCGTGGTAGAAGGCCTGGCCGAGATTGAACATGGCACCGGCGTGGCCGGCCTGGGCCGCCTTCAGCGTCCATTCGAAGTACTCGGCGTCGTCGCGGCTGCGCTCGTCGCCTTCGGCATAGCTCAAGGCGAGATTGAACATGGCGTCCGGGTCGTTGGCCTCGGCGGCGCGCCGCGTCCACTTTGCATAGGCTTTCCGGTCCGGCGCCGTGCCCTTGCCCTTGCTGTAGGCCAGCGCCAGATTGAACATGGCGCCGGCGTGGCCGGCCGCAGCCGCTTTGCGGGTCCATTCGAAGCACTGCCCGAGGTCGGGCTCGGTGCCCGTGCCACGGTCGTAGGCCAGCGCCAGGTTGTACATGGCGGTGGTGTCGCCGGCCTTGGCGCCGGCCAGGGTCCAGTCAAAGAATTTGACGGCGTCGGGCTCGGTGCCGGTGCCATTGAAGTAGGCCAGCGCCAGATTGAACATGGCGCCGGTGTCGCCGGCCTCGGCGGCCTGACAGGTCCACGCGAAGAACCGCGCCTCGTCGCTGTGCTCACCCTGGTAGTAAACCCTCGCGAGCCTGAGCATGGCGTCGGTATCGCCTTGCTCGGCCTTGTGGGTCAAGGAGCTGAGGTCTTCGGAGCGGTTCATGAAACACCTTAACGGGCGAACGGTGCGTGGTTGGTCGAGCTTCGCGATGGCGATGCCGTTGTCCCGGGAGCCATCGGAATCCCATTTATATAGGTCAGATTGTGTTCTTGAACCGTGTTCCGGGTCACTGTTGGCCCCATTGAAGGTGGCCGGCCGGCGGGGACCACCGGAACCGGGACGGGACAGGACGGGACAGGACGGACAGGACAGAATCAGGCGCGCTCAGGGCACCTTCTCGGTGATGGCCACGTTCACGGCGGAATCGCCAGCGGCGGATACGGGCCCGCTGAAGCCCTGCAGATCACCGCTGCTGGCCGTGGGGGTACCGCTCATGGAGATCCGCGCACCCACGACCACACGGTCGAAATTGGACAGTTTCATCCCCGCTGCCATGGCCATGGAATCGTCCAATGTCACGGTCAGGGGCAGATCGCTGACGCGCCCGCGGACCACCGCCAGCGGCATCGGCGGTCCGTCCGCGGCGCGGGCAAATACGAACAGCGTTTCGCTGCCGTCGAGATCCGCGGCGAGGCGGTCGGCGAGAATGACGTTGACCGTCAACCTCGGCCTGGCCTCCGCGGCCATGGTGTTGCCGGTCACCGCCGATCCACCATTGTCGGCACCGGCGGCGACATCGGCTCCGATGCCGGTCCCGGAATCGGCATTGGCGATGAGATCACGCAGGATGGTGGCCGCCTCGGAGTCAGCGGGCTGGTTATCCAGCAGGCTTTGCCAGCGGCGCACCGCAAGCGTGGTGTCGCCACGCTGCATGGCGGCGAATGCGCCCAACCAAAGCGCCCTGGGGTATTCCGGATCCAGCCGCAACGCCGTTTCCAGACGCTCGCCGGGGATGCCGAGAAAGTCCTGCCCCTGCATCAGGGCTTCGGCCTCGGCCAGGTTCGAAAGCAGCTCCGCGCTGTCACCCAGCAAGCGGTGGGCCGCGCTGTAAGCGTCGGCGGCCTCGGCATAACGTTCCAGCACCATGTAGGAGCGCCCGAGCAGAAGCCAGCCCTCGCTGCTGTCGGGCTCCGACGCCAAGCGTTGGGCCAGGCGTGCCACCATTTCCTCGACCGCCGGATTACCGCCGCCGCCGCCGGCCGCCGCCGCAGACGGTGGGTCGATGGCGTCGGGCTCGCCCAGGCGCTGATACAGGGCGATGGCGAGCAGCGGCACGCCCACACCGACGGCGATTGCCAGCCACGGGCGGGAGACCAAGGCAGGCTTTCCGGCGCCGCTCTTGCGCACCGGCCCGGCGCTCGCGTCGGCGAGCAACTCACGCCCCAGCTCGTCCCTGGCCTGGGCCAGGTCGTCCTCGGTCAGTGCCCCCAGGCGGTGCTCCTCGTCCAGGGCCGCGATGCGCGACCGGTAAACTTCCAGGTTGTGGTTTTCGCGCTGTGCGTCCACGGACACCGGTCGCGTGCCCAGCAGAGGAGGCAGTACGAATGCTAGAGCCACGGCAACCATCCCGAGGGCGCCAAGCCAGAACAAAATCATTCAGCGCTTCCGCGCCCGCAAGCTGAAAATTTCACGGCAGCACCTGTTCGGGGGTGCGGGACTCGCGCCCGCACATTGCATCGGACCCTAGACGCAATCCCGGTTAGCGGCAAGTTACCAGCGACTTGCGACCAGGCGTGGACGAATGTCACCTCGGTCGCACCGTCAGAGCAGATCGCGTATTGTCGCGGCCACCACAAGGGCGTGGTCGTGGGGACCTGCATGAGTAAGAGCAGACTGCTGCTGGTGGTGATCGTCGTGGTACTCATCGGGGCGTTTTTCGCTTTCGACCTCGGTCACTTCGTCAGCCTCGAAGAGCTTCGTGCCCGCCAGGAATCAATTGTCGCTTACCGCGGCCAGCACATGCTCGAGGCGGCGCTGATCTACTTCGCGGTCTACATCGCCGTCACCGCATTGTCCTTGCCCGGCGCCGCCATCATGACACTCGCGGGCGGAGCCTTCTTCGGTTTGCTGTGGGGCACCGTGCTGGTGTCCTTCGCATCCACCATCGGCGCGACGCTGGCGTTTCTGCTCGGAAGGTTCCTGTTTCGGGATGCCGTGCAGAGCCGCTTCGGCGCAAGTCTGCGCGCGGTCAACGCCGGCGTGGCGCGCGACGGCGCTTTCTACCTGTTCACCCTGCGACTGGTGCCGCTGTTTCCCTTTGTCGTCATCAATCTGCTGATGGCGTTGACTCCGATTCGGACGTTGCTCTTTTCCCTCGTCAGTCAGCTGGGCATGTTTCCGGCGACGGTCGTGTACGTAAACGCCGGAACGCAGCTGGGCAAGCTCGATTCCCTGGCGGGGATTCTGTCCCCGGGGCTGATCGTATCGTTCACCCTGCTGGGATTGTTTCCGCTGATTGCGAAGAAAATGGTCGATGTGATCAAGGCACGCCAGGTTTTGAAACAGTATTCGAAGCCGGAAAGGTTCGAGCGCGACATGGTGGTAATCGGCGGCGGCTCTGCCGGTTTGGTGAGCGCCTACATCGCCGCCGCGGTCAAGGCGAAGGTGACGTTGATCGAGAAGCAGGACATGGGCGGCGACTGCTTGAATACCGGTTGCGTGCCCTCCAAGGCGCTGCTTCGTTCCGCCAAGTTCCTGGCCCAGGCGAAGCGCTCGGAGCGCTACGGCATCCGGCAGGCACGGGTCGAATTCGACTTCGCCGATGTCATGGAACGGGTGCACCGGGTCATCGAAACGGTTGCGCCCCACGATTCGGTCGAGCGTTTCGAATCTCTGGGAGTGGAGGTTATCAAGGGCGAGGAGCGCGTCACGTCGCCCTGGAGCGTCCAGGTCGGGAAACGCAGCCTGATTACACGCACTATTGTCGTGGCCGCCGGCGGGCGCCCGTTCGTGCCGCCGATCCCTGGAATCGAAGACATCGACTATCTGACGTCGGAGAATCTCTGGCAGTTGCGGGAGCTTCCGGAGCGGCTCGTCGTGCTCGGCGGGGGTCCTATCGGTTGTGAGCTCACCCAGGCCTTCGCGCGATTCGGCAGTCGCGTCGTCCAAGTGGAGATGTTGCCGCGTATCCTCATTCGCGAGGACCCCGAGGTTTCCGAAATGATCACGGTGCGTTTTCGCGAGGAGGGCGTGGATGTGCGCGTGAATCATAG
>CAXMNG010000312.1:0-2537 GCA_964194585.1 Salibacteraceae bacterium
GAGGCCAATCTGACCCGTATGGCGGAAGCCGCGAAGACCGCCGGCGTGCGCCTGCGTCCCCACGCGAAGACGCACAAGTGCTCGCTCATCGCGCTGCGTCAGATTGCCCTGGGGGCGGTGGGAGTGTGCTGTCAGAAGGTGAGTGAGGCAGAGGCGCTCGTTCAGGGCGGTGTGCGGGACGTGCTGATTAGTAACGAGATCGTCGGAAGACGAAAGATCGCACACCTGGCCGCCCTTGCCCGCGAGGCGACCCTGGCCGTGTGCGTCGACGATGCCGGCAATATTGCCGATCTCGATGGCGCCGCCGCCCGTGCCGGCGTCACTCTCGATGTGCTGGTGGAGGTCGACGTGGGCGCCCACCGTTGTGGCGTTGCCCCCGGCGGGCCGGCGCTGGAGCTCGCGAAGCGCATCGAGGCAGCGAAAGCGCTTCGGTTCGCCGGACTGCAGGTCTATCAGGGAAGCGCGCAGCACATACGCGATCACGGGGAGCGTCGCGCCGCGATCGAAGCGGCGGTGGGAGCTGCGGGTAAAACGGTGGCGCTGCTGGGCGAGCACGGACTCGCGTGCCGGTCGGTAACGGGAGCCGGCACTGGCACCTATCGCTTCGAGGCTGCCAGCGGACTCTACAATGAGCTGCAGGCCGGCTCCTATATCTTCATGGACGTGGACTACGCGAAGAATCGCGGCGAGGGCGGCGAACCCCTCGACGAGTTTCAGCACAGCCTGTTCGTTTACACCTCCGTCATGAGCACGCCCACGCCCGGCCGCGCCGTGGTCGACGCGGGACTCAAGGCATCCAGCGTGGATTCGGGTATGCCCACCGTGCACGGCATGCCCGGGGTCACATTCACCGGCGCGTCCGACGAGCATGGCAAGTTGGAGTTCGATGCCGGTGACATCACTGTTTCTCTGGGCGATAAGCTGAAGTTGGTCCCGGGACATTGCGATCCGACGGTAAATCTCTACGACTGGTACGTGTGTGTACGCAACGGGCGCGTTCAGGCCCTCTGGCCCATCGTCGCCCGCGGGGCCCTCTTATAACGTGACCCGGTTCGGTCGCAAGGCGTTCAAGTGTCGTAGGTTGGGCTGAGCGCAGCGAAGCCCAACAGGCGTCGGCATGTTGGGCTTCGCGAGCTCAGCCCAACCTACGTTTCCTTGAAATCGTTAATCCGTTGTCAGCCAGCGTTTTTTTATCTTGTCATAGTTGCTTGCCAGCCATTGCAGCGCGATGATGGTTTTCGCGTTGACGATCTTGCCTTCGTGCAGCAGCGAGAGGGCTTCGTTTACCGATACCACCATGACCCGGATGTCCTCGCCTTCCTCCTCGAGTCCATGAACGCCGCCGGCGTCCGTGGAATCCACACGTCCACAGAATAGCGCGACGCTTTCCGTGCTGGCGCCGGGGCTGGTGAAAAAGCGCATAACGGGAAACAGATCCGTGATCTCACAGTTTGCTTCCTCTCTGGCTTCGCGCCTGGCCATTTCCTCCGCGCTCTCCCTACCCTCGATAACGCCGGCGACAGCCTCGATCAGCCATGGATGCTCACCCGCCGCGTAGGGCCCGGGACGGAACTGCTCGATCAGCACAACGCAGTCCCGGTCCGGATCCACCAGCAGCACGGCGGCCACTTGGCCACGTTCCAGGACTTCCCGTTCCACTTCCCGGCTCATGCCACCCTCGTAGAGAGGGAAACGCAAACGAAGGCGATCGATTCGGAAGTAACCGGAGAACGCGGCCTGCTTTTCGACCAGCTCGACGCCGTCCCTATTCATCGATGGGCTGGCTGTTCGGCGGTGAAGGGTAGTCGTGAGCGTCGTACTGGGGCTCGGAGGGATCGAGCTCGTAGTAGTCGCCTTTGTCGGCCACGCAGATGTGGGCGGCCGTGCGCAAGCCGGTTTTGCCGTCGATGGTGCCGGTCATGATGCTGATGGTGTCGAGGGCGTCGGCACTCCACAACAGGTTCGACCCGCACTCGCAGCAGAAGCCTCGCTGGGCGCGCGCCGAAGATCGGTACCATTTCAGCCCATCTTCGCTGGTGAGCGAGAAGTTCTGTCTCGGCACGGAGGTGGCGCTCACGTAGTTGCCGCTGGTACGCCGACACTGCTTGCAATGACAGGCAACGGCCTGGCGCAGAGGTGGCTTCAACTGGTAGCGCACGGCGCCGCACAGGCAGCCGCCGCGGAACGATTCGGTGTCATTGGTTGCGTTCATCGCACTCATCCTGGTATCTGCGGCATTCTCTTGTACGTCATGGCCAGCGCCGGCGTCAATCCGTGACGGACGCGGGGCGTGTCGCGATAATGGTGTGCTGTAATGGCGTAAAGGGCAGCTGGCGACAGGAAAACGAGACATGGCTGAAAAAGAGGTAATCGGTGGGACCATCGAGACCTGGCAGATTCGTAAACCGGCCGTGGAATCGCGCGCGGGGTTGGTGGCGAGTCAGCACTTCGAAGCTTCCGAAGCCGGCGCCCGGGTTCTCGCCGAAGGCGGCAATGCCGTGGACGCCGCGGTGGCTGCCGGTATTGCCATCGGCACG
>CAXMNG010000313.1:0-2815 GCA_964194585.1 Salibacteraceae bacterium
TCGTGCCCCCGATGCCGGTGATCAGGCGACCGGTATACAAAGAAGCCACGCCGTCAGCGGTTGCCATTACCAGTGCACCGACGATCATCGTCAGCGCACCTATCATCAGGAGGTTCTTATCCGTGACGGTGCGGGTCAGAGCGCCGCTCGGTATGGCGATGAAGATACCCGGCAGCAGAAAGAAACCAATCAGGGTGCCTACCTGCGTATAACTCAAGCCGAGATCGGCAACGAGATGAGTGGATACCGAGGCGACTGACTGAAACTGGTAGCCCATGGCGAGCCTGACCAGAAACAACACCATCAGCATCAACCAGCGCAACGGCATCATCTCCCCCCCGAGAAAGTCGTGAAAGCGACCACGAAGGTTTGATCCGTCAGCGAGAACGTATCCCACCGTCGTTTACGAGAGCCTGCCCGGTGACGCTGTGGTCGGCAATGACTCGATTCATGCAACGTTAACATGTTACAAGGAACGGGCCATGGCCATATGAAGCACGACAACAAGAAGGAAGGAGGCTGACGAAATCACGCGGCGTCGCTCTCGAAACTTCGTTGCGCTTTCGAGCCTGACTCCACGCACTTCGGCGTTGCACGTCTTTGACCGCGCTATTCAACTATGGCTTCCGACCATTTTTCCTGCTCGCCGGCGTGCAGGCGGTGGTCGCCATGACAGTCTGGCTCGCCGTGCTGCACGGCACGGGCTGGGAGATGGCGTGGCTCGCGCCCACTCAGTGGCACGCCCACGAGATGATCTTCGGCTTCGTCGTGGCTGCGCTCGCCGGCTTTCTGCTGACGGCGGTCGCGAGCTGGACCGCGCAGCGGGGCTTTGCCGGCCCGCCGCTGATGGTGCTGGTAGCCATCTGGCTGGGCGGCAGGATCGCCATGGCGCCCGGTCTCGGCGTGCCGCAGCCGCTCGCCGCGGCCATGGATCTCGCATTCCTGCCAGCCGTCGCGTTCGCCGTCGCGCCGTCCCTGATTCGCGCAGGCAACGTGCGCAATTTCCCGTTGGTGGCCTTTCTCGTCCTGCTGTTTGCCGCCAATCTGCTGTTCCACGCACCGGACCTGGCTACCCGGCTCGGCGTCCGTGGCCTGACACTTGCGGTGGACACGATACTGCTCATGGTAGTGCTGGTGGGCGGACGCATCGTGCCGGCATTTACCGGCAACGCGCTTCGCACCCGCCACCCCGACGCCCGGATCGCACCTTTTGGTTGGGTGGATCGCGCAGCGCTCGCGGCCGCGGCTACCGTGCTGTTGGTGGATCTGATTACTCCCGAAGGCCGGCTCGCGGGCGCCGTGGCGCTGATCGCCTGCGTGCTGCACGCATGGCGGCTGTCACGCTGGCAGGGTTGGCTCACCCGCGGCATGCCCATCGCCTGGGTGCTGCACGTGGCTTACGCGTGGATCCCGGTGGGACTGGGGCTCAAAGCGCTGTGGTTGTTGTGGCAGTTCCCGGTGGGCGCCGTCTGGCTGCACGCGCTCACGGCCGGCGCCTACGCAACCATGATTCTCGCCGTCATGACCCGCGCCGCCCTCGGCCACACGGGAAGACCGTTGGTGGCCGCGAAGCCCATTGTGGCCGCTTACCTGCTGGTCACACTGGCCGCGTTAACGCGCGTGTTCGCGCCCGTCGTCGCGCCGGCGATGCCACAAGTCACATGGACAGTCGCCGGGACCCTCTGGATAACCGCTTTCCTGCTCTACTGCGCGGTCTACGCGCCGATTCTGTCGCGCCCACGGGCCGACGGGCGCCCCGGTTGAGCCAGGCGATTCCGGGCCGATTCAAGCAGACACGTGCTTCAACAACAACCAGATACGCTTCCTGATGTTATCCACCCGCACGCTCCACCGGTATTTACTGTTCTCTGCCACATGCGGAAACTTGATCTTCAGGAGATTGAGCTTTTCGAAAACCGATTCGATCAAATCCTCGGTGGACTTGCCGGACCAGGAGAACAGATCCGTACCTTTCAGCGATTCGTAGCTGGCGATCTTCTGCTTCTCGAGCGCGTTGAAATTGTAACCTTCCCTGGATAAGCGCTTGTACTCCGCAATGGACAGCTTGTTCACGACGGCAGCAAGCTCCACGCCATCCTCGGCGACCATGTCGAGATAATAGAGATTATCTTTCAGCTCCCCGATCAGCGCTCTCGCGTCACCTCTGGCTTTTTTTCTCCACGCCGTCAAGGCACTGAGCGCAGACCCTGCGGACGACAGTGATTGCAGGACGGCTGGAACTTCTAAGGTCATCGGAAGAATTCAGGATGTCGAAAGTGGCCACGATCATATCACGAGGTTCTTCGTGACCCGTGTCCCGTGATCCGGCGCACGCTCCGTGCTCGCGCCGCCGTCGGGTTGCAGGCATCGAGAAACTGGCACAACATGTGCGCGGACTGAAGAAGCAGGGCTACCTGCGCCTGGAGATTGGAACTTGAGCACGGTCGCCGAATTTGAGGTTGAATACACCCGGTTCATGGACGAAACCGGCAAGCTCGTCGCTGCGCCACCCGACTCAATCAAAGACCCGGAATGGCTGGTCGCGACCTATCGGCTCATGGTGCTGACGCGCACCTACGACGCGAAAGCGATCTCACTGCAGCGCACCGGCCAGCTCGGTACCTACGCGTCCTCCCTCGGTCAGGAAGCGGTGGGGGCTGTACTGGGGCTTGCCATGGCCCCCGACGACGTGCTGGCGCCGACGTACCGGGAGCAGGCAGCGCAGATCGCACGCGGCTGTACCATGACCGAGTTGCTCCTTTACTGGGGCGGTGACGAGCGCGGCAGCGACTATCAGGGTCCCCGGGAAGATTTT
>CAXMNG010000314.1:0-9042 GCA_964194585.1 Salibacteraceae bacterium
CGTATCACTGATATTCGAAAAAGCGGCGGTTCGATTTTTGGGAGATGAGCTCAAGAAGTACAAATCTTCCGAGATTGCCGAGCGAGGCTTTTGTGGAAACTGTGGCACGAGCATTACCAACACGCACCACACTCCAAACGAGTCGGCTTTCTACGCAATCAGGCTCGGGTCCATGGACAACCCCAAAGATTTCCCGCCTACGTTTCATTGGGGGATTGAGAATAAGCTCCCATGGTTGGACATCAACGATGACCTTCCAAGAATCAGGTCCGACGAAGACGACGATATACAAGTGCGTTGGGGTGCTGTAGGGCGGCCAAAGCTAAAGGATCAACTTCCTTGATACCAATTGGGCTTTCGGAGTCTCGCTCGGGCGCGGGTGCTCCGGGTCTTACCGTCGCCGTTGACCGTTCAGCCAGTGTCTGCTATTCGGCGGGGCAGCGTGGAATCGGTCCGATCGAGGAATGACCGCTTCGGGTTGCGACCTCAACCGGTCGATGCAACATCTAATCTCTAGGCTTTAGAGAGGGGGATGTTGAAAATGAAGCAGCGACCGAGGGCTGATTCGCTGCACCCTACGACTACGTTGCAGTGCGTCAACCGGAAATCGGCTATCCCCGATTATTCCCCTATCGCCAGCGAACGGCTGCTTCAACTGAAAGCAGTCACCGAGCGACGGATTGCGACCGGCGGACGCCGACCCAAAGGCGACGGCGCATCTCGTTCCCAACGTTACGCTCCTGCCCGCCGAGGAATCGGAGGAAGGATTAGGAGAGCTCTGCTAAGAGATCGCCCGCCTGCGATAGAAGAGGTGTATCAAATCCCTCACTAAACTGCTCGTAGATGGGAACAAGTAGCTCTCGGGCAGCAGCCGTTTGCCCACGGCTCCGATACAGCTTCGCGAGCGAGATCGCCGGCGGCAGAGCAAATAACGGTGCGCCTATCGCCTGCGCTGAACGGAGTGCCTCAGTGAACGAATCGGCGGATCCCACAGCGTCTGTCCCTGTAGAACCAGCAGAGAGGCTCTGCTCAATAACGCCGAGCGTATGGCGTGCGCGAGACTCATAAACCGACTGCCCGGTCTCGCTGCACGACCTTATCGCCTTATGGGCGGCGATGAGAGCGTCTTCGTAATGACCTTCCGTCTGCAGCGCCTCTGCCAATGCGGTGAAATACATCGGCATACGAGTAACTTGCCCCGTTGCCCTGACGGAATCCATCGCTTCCAAGATTCGGCGATGTGCCCCGGCGTTTGGTGCGGCATGCGCCTCAGCCCAGGCATCAAAGATCACGCCTACTGCGCGGTACCACTTGGCGCCTAGTTCATCGCAGACCTCCAGAAACGCCTGCGAGGAAGCCTGAATCCCGGACACGTCATACTTCCAGAACGAGACAAGCAACGGGACAAGCCGTGCAATCGCGAGGGTCGGCAAGTGCTCAAGGACTTGGGCCCACCGCAATGCTTCACTCATCGCTTGGTCCGCGTGCTGTGCGCGACCGCGCAATGCCTCAGCCATTGCCGCGTGGAAGTGTGCGCACATCTTTGGGTCGTGGTTGCCGAATTGGTATCTCAACTCTCGGTGCTCTTCAGCGTCGTACATCGCCAGGCCGGCATCGGTGCTCCTGCAGACCTGCTCCAGCTGTCCATAATGCATGTTGTACGTCCACACGGAATGATGTGTCTCGAGCAGATGCGCAGAGCGACCAGATTTTTTGCTCATCCGACCCATCAGGTTTGCTAATTCTTCGACCTGGGCACGGTCACCACGCTGCATATGCAGGTACCATAACCCCCACGCGAGGGGGAACTTTACGTCCGGCGGACTTTGGAGGCGGTCCGCGAGCGCGAGAGACTTTTCAAACGCCTCCTCGGCTGACTTGGAGGCGTCTCCCTCTTCCATCATCAGTAGCGGGCTCAGCGCTGACCGCAATGCGAGCTCGCTTGTCGGCATCTCAGTTCCCGCTTCTTCAATCAGAGCAATGCCTCGTCGATAATGCTCGATAGCCTCTTGGTTCGCTGAACGGGCGGCAGCGGCTCGACCCGCTTGCTCCCAATATTCGAGCGCCTTTTCGATCAAGTGCCCTTCGCTCGCGTGATGGGCGAGGATTTCTCGTGCAGTATCCGGGCGAAGCTCCTCCAGCGCTGAGAGCACCTTGCCGTGCAAGGACTGGCGGAGACTCTTCAGCATGCTGTCGTAGGCAGCATCCCTCACCAAGGCGTGTTTGAATCGGTAGATGCCACGCGGCCCATCACCTCGTCGGTAGAGCAGACCCGACTGATGAAGCTCCTCGAGGCCTTTCAAGAGCACCTCGTTGTTTCCGTCCCACGCTTCACGCAGAATGTCCTCGCTAAACTCCCGCCCGATGACCGAGCCCCACTGTGCCACCTGCTTCCCGAGCTCGAGCGCGTCGAGGCCAGCCATCAAGGAGTCTTGCAGAGTGGCAGGGACAGCTCGCTCCTCTCCCTTGTCCGAACGAGATTGCATTACTGCACGAGTCAACTCTTCGATGAATAACGGGTTGCCACCCGCTCTGCTCACGATGTCTTCGAGTAGCTCGGGTGCCCGCACTGAGCTCGCTTCCACGACCGACGCGGCAAGACGTTCGCTCTCATCACGCGATAATCGAGAAAGATTCATGAGATGAACGTGCGCGAAGTCACTCCAAGCCGCATAAAATCCGGGACGCGCCGTACAGATCACCAACACGCGAGCTTCTTCGATCGCTTCCACTAGCTGCCCAAGTAACTCTCGGGTCGACGGGTCTGCCCAGTGGAGGTCTTCGAATATGCACGTCACGGGCGCGCGCCGAGATAGTGTCTGGACGTAACGCACCTGCCAAGCAAGTAGGTTCTCCCGTCGCTGTTGCGCGTCAACCGTCTCTGCTTCTGGGTACCGCCCCTCGGTCGGGATAGAGAGCAGGTCTGCCAAAAGACCGGCCGAGTCTGCTAATGCCGGATCGGTCTCAGCTAGCCATTCCTCTAAGCGCGAGAGCCGCTCCCGGCTATCCCGGACGTTTACGAAATCAAGTGCCTCCTCCAGAGCCTGCACTACGGGGTGTAATGCACTGTTGGCCAAATACGGCGAGCATTGCAGGAGCAGTAGTTCATGAGGGCGAAGGGCGATCTGGGAACGAAACTGTTCCAGGAGTCTCGATTTACCGATCCCTGGCTCACCCACGAGAACCACCGCTTGTCCGCGGCCGTTTTCGACCTGTTTCCATCGCCGCTGGAGGAGCTCCATTTCCTCTTCGCGACCCGTGAAGGGGCTGAGCCGAGAATTCGTTCGAGCGGCGAAACGTGTCTGCCCGGACCGCGCAGCCTTCACCCGGTAGAGTGCGGTTTGGCCGGACATTCCCTTCAGTTGTCGAGGTGGGAGCGTCTCGAGCGTGAAGTAGCCAGAGACCAGCCCATGGGTGATATCGGAGATGAGGACCGCATTCTCGGGCGCTTCGCCTTGAAGCCGCGCTGCCAAGTTCGGTGTCGACCCCAAGGCGGCCAGTTCGGAATGACCCGTCGTGCCGGTCGAAAGCACGTCCCCCACGACTGCGAGCCCCGTCGCGATGCCTACCCGTACCTTCACATCGGCATCGTGAGGATGCTCGAGCGCGACGACGGATTGAACGACGGCGAGTCCGGCTCGTACGGCACGCTCCGCATCATCTTCACGCGCTTGCGGGTAGCCGAAGTAGACAAGCAATCCGTCACCTTGGTGGCGGGCAATGAACCCGTCGAAACGCTCTACGGCCTCTACTACCGTCGTGCGAAATCCATCGAGCAGATCCCGATACTCTTCCACGTCCATGCGCTCGCCGAGTTCAACTGATCCGACTAAGTCGCAGAACATGACGGTGAGTTGGCGGCGTTCGACCGTGCCCCCCCTGGGGGCTTCAGGGACGGGACCCGCGGCTTGTTCCGAGATTTGAGGAGGCTCGTCGGCCGGAGCGTTGGCGGATGCTATGGCCCCGAGGAGTCGCTTGCGCGGCCCCATCGGGAGACCAAGTTTTTCGAGGTCCTCCTCGGTCAGGTAGACAAGATCGTGAACCTCGATCTCATTCTCGACAAATACCGTGGCGTACTTGCCTAGGCCATGGCCTTCAAGCCAGCTTCCAATTTTATTCAAGCGTCTGCCCCAAGGTTGCCCGAAACCCCAGCGATAACCTTAACTCCAGGCGAATCCTCGGGCCAATCTCGGGCAGGTGCAACGACCGGTCGTGGCCGATAGTACCAGTCAGGTAGCTGGAACTGAATGACGCTGTTGCGTTGTTGCCGTTCAGATTGGACACCATTACGGCCCTTGAGCTGTCGTCTCCATGAGCGTTAAACTCGTGTCTCCGTGATGAAGATTGTTATCGGGCTAAACTGGGGAAAAATACTGACCTAAGAGCCGAGCGGGTCAAGAGAGGGAAACATGCGGATTCTTCCCGTGGTGACGTTCGCGTTCGTTTCACTTCTTGTCTATCTTCCGGGAGCCTACGCGGATGATGTAAGCGAAGGGAGGGACATCTTCATCCGGCGATGCCTCGGTTGTCATGCATTCGCGTGCAACAAGCAGGGACCGCGACTAGGCGGTCTGTTCGGCCGGAATGCAGGTAGCGTGGAAGACTACGGTTACTATTCCGAGGCTCTAAAAAACAATGAAATTGTCTGGAGCGAAAAGACGCTCAACGAGTGGTTCAAGGACCCAGGCAAGATCGCTCCACAGAGCGTTATGGCAACCAACGGGAAAGTTGAAGATCCCGCGCAACGCAGAAAGTTGATCTCATTCCTCAAGACGGAAGACCCGACGATTAACATTTGTCCTCAGTAGTAGAGGGCGAGGCAGAGTATCAATCGAGAACCCGAAACGCCGTAAAAGCACTGCTCGGTAGCTTTCCCTTCCACTCCCGGTCGCCGCCGACGGCCGGCTCGACGGTCGGTGCACGGTAGACGATGCGAAAACTGTCGTTGTTCGCGTACCTGCCTATTTCGCCAGTGTGACCGTCCACGTTCACGTACCAGCGCGGCTCACTGAGATCCAGCGACACGGTATAGGCCTCGCCGGGCGCAAGCTCGATGAGGTCGTCACCGTACACCCGGATGTCCCGGCATCCTTCATACGCCGCGCGGTACTGCCTGGCCACCCTGGCTGTCGTTTCCATATGGAAACCGCAATGGTTGCCGGGATCGGCGACTATCAGCGGCGCCTCGGAAACGTTCTGCAAAGTGATCTCGAGCTTGGGGCTCAAGGGCTCCGTGACTTCATCGGGGTTCGTATTGCGGTTGCGACGATGGAAGCGCAGCATTTTCAGGCTCATGCCCAAGCTGCTCCAACGAAAATCCCGAATCACGGCGGTGCCACCCGAGCTGACGGCGACCTCCACTTCCATGGGTACCTGCAGGCTGTTGCGCGTACCCCGTCGGCGCTCGATATCCTTTCCTCTGCCCTGCTCCACGAATAGCTGCTCGATTCCATACTTTACGGCCACGGCGCCGCCTGCGCGCACGATGCGCCAGTCATTGCTGACCCGGCCGCGCAGGAATATGCCGTCGCCGGGCCTTTCATCGGTAAGATAGTCGAGATCGTAGAGATCTCCCTCTCCCTTCTTGAGCACGGCGTAAACGGGATAACCCTTTTCCTTTGCATGATCGTGCACGCTTTCGCGGATCTGCCCGGGGGCGATCGCGGAAATCTCATAACGTAGCCGTACGAAATCCCCGCGAAAGGGATCCCGCGGGTCGATGGGCGCGGTGCGCAATCGGACTCTCTCGCCGGTGCTCAGAATGAATTCCCGCTCGCCCGCCATGACGCCAAGCACCAGCACTTGAGCTGCTATGCAAACGAGTATCAGGATCCTACGCATGGCTGGCGCCCTGCAGCTTCTTGCGGTGCGAATAGAAGTTGCCGATCAAGAACAACCCTGCTCCCAGAGCGAGGAAGAACAGCGACCGCATCAAGAGGTCGTCGAATAGATCGATGAAGCGCGCGAATGCCAGTGCCGAGAACAACACGCATCCCAGACTCACCTGCTTCCAGTTCAGTCGACCCGTGCCGCGCACAATCATGACGACACAATGCCCCAGAAAAATGAGATTGAATGCGAACACGACGATGCCCACGTCTCCACGTGACGCTCCGAACTGCGCGATCAATACGAGCAGCATGGCGAGCAGTATCAGTCCCGTTTCCCAGCGTCGAATCCCATCGGCCCGTTGCCAGGCTCCGGTGGCGAGAAGGACTGCCCAGGCGAGCAGCGAAGCAATCAAAGGAGCGATGACGTACGACCACTCCAGCATGCCCTCAGGATTCAGGCGAACCAGTTCCCGTGCAACCTCGTGGAAGCTGAACAGATAGAGGAGAACCAGGTAGACGCTGTATCCCACGACACTGAAAAGCGGCGCACTCTCGGGAAATGCGCTTCGCGTGCTTAGCCTGCCTGCCGCCAGATGCAGGCAGGCGAGGTAGAAGAGCGCCGCAATGACCAGATCGCCCTCCACCTGCCCGGCGCTGAAGACAAACAGCGTGATGAAGGCGACCAGCGCGAAGAACAACAGGACGCGCGAGCGTTGCATCCAGGCCAGCGGCAGTACGCCGAGCAGCACGACCCACGACCCCCAATGAGTGGGAGAAGAAAAGTCGAACACCTCGAAGCTGCCCCAGAGAAACACGAGCAGTACCGCCATCAGGCCCTGGGCAACCGATGGCATCGCCCAGGCCAGGGCGAGGGCGCCGATTCCCCAGACGAAAAAGGCGTTCGGATAGTGCTCGTCGATATGGTAGATCTGCGCTACCAGCCATATTCCTGCGCCGAACAGCATCGTGCCCATTACGTGCAGGCTCTCCACCAGGCTGCGTTTCGCATCGGCCGAGGCGGACAGATAGAAACCGGTGCCGTGGGTCGCCAGCACGGCGCCGAAAACCAACGCCAGCTTGGTGACCTTGTGCATGTCCGCCCAGTTATAAGCAAAGAACAGGATGATGCCGAGGCCGAACACGATCGCGCCGACGGAAGAGACGATGATGCGGCTCCAGGGAGTATCTTGATCGCTGACGGGATAACGGGCCCGCAGGGCCTCGGCCTGCCCCGCGTCGATCAGGCCCTCGTCGAGCCAGGTGCCGATTTGGTCCCGCAGCCAGCGCGTACGTCTGCTCATCCTGGTACTGAGTATCGGCAACCCGCCGGCATACTGCACCCTTGAACTGCATTCCACGGCAACATGCGGGCTCGGCGCATTGCCAGGTCCAACGGTCTCTGCCAGATTAGCCGAAACCATGAGCAGACGGGGCGACGTGAGCGCGTGAGTGATGGCCAGAACCACGGCAACCTGTAATGTCCTGCGACGATGATCCGGAGCTCATCGAGCCGCGGAGCGGCGAAGGGCTCGCCCTGGAACGGCTCGAACCCTATCTGCGGGAGCGACTCCCGGCGGCGGTTGGCGAATTTGCCGTGCGCCAGTTTCGGGGCGGGCACGCCAACCTCACTTACCTGATCCGATTCGGCGACACGGAATACGTGTTACGCCGCCCACCCCTGGGGCCACTCGCTCCTGGCTCTCACGACATGCAGCGCGAGTTTCGGGTGCTCTCGAAGCTGTTCCGGCACTTCCCGCTGGCTCCCAGAAGTCACTGCTACTGCGCCGACGAGAGCATACTCGGCGCGCCCTTCCAAATCATGGACAGGCGGCACGGTATCGTGATTCGCAACCGGATGCCTGCCATGGAGGCGGACGGAGCGGAGCTTCGCCGCCGAATCGGCGAGATGATGGTCGACGTGCTTGCCAGTCTACATGGCGTCGACCGCGACGCGGCCGGGCTTGGCCGTTTGGGGCATCCAGCAGGCTTTGTCGAGCGCCAGCTGCGGGGCTGGAGCGGCCGCTGGCAGGCGGCCGCCCACGAGGACAATGCCGAGATGGCGAAACTCATCGCCTGGCTCGAGCAACGCCAACCGGCGACGCGTCATGTGTCGCTTCTGCACAACGACTATAAGCTCGATAACATGTTGGTCGACGCCCGGGACCCGGCGATTCCCGTTGCCATACTCGATTGGGACATGTGCACCAGCGGTGATGCCCTCATGGATCTCGGCTATCTGCTCAACCAGTGGGTGGAACCTGATGACGATCCGGCGTGGATAGAGTGGGCCGCGATGCCGACGTGGCAACCGGGATTCGCCCGCCGCGAAGAAGTCATAGAACGATACTGCAAACGCAGTGGCTTCGATGTCGACGACATCCAATGGTACTACGCCTTCTCGGTGATGAAATTTGCAGTCATCATCCAGCAGATCTACATACGCTACCGGCGAGGACAAACCGTGGACGAGCGTTTTGCGCGCTACGACGTCCGTGCTGCGTCATTCGTGTCCAAGGGATGCCGGATCGCCGAAATTTGAATCCGGGAGAACCGAGTCCATGTTTTCTCTCAAAGACAAGGTTGCGCTCATAACGGGGTCCTCGCGGGGAATCGGCAGGGCGATCGCCGAAGCCATGGCGAGTGCCGGCGCAAGGGTCGTGATTTCCAGCCGCAAGACGCAAGCGTGCGACGAGGTGGCGGCAAGCATCCGCGATGCGGGCGGTGATGCCATCGCACTCCCCTGCAATGTATCCGACCGGAACCAGCTACGGTCACTGGTGAGCGACACGGTGGAACAATGGAAAAGAATCGACGTGTTGGTCTGCAATGCGGCGGTCAATCCGCATTTCGGACCGTCACTGGAAATCAGCGACGATGCCTACGACAAGATCATGGCGACAAACGTGAAGAACGTTCTGTGGCTGTGCCGAGCCGTCATTCCACAGATGGCCGAGCGCAAAGAGGGTGCCGTCATCATCGTCTCGAGCATCGCCGGCTTCAAGGGTACCCGCAGGCTGGGCACCTATGCCATCAGTAAGGCCGCCGACATGCAGATGGCCCGCAACCTGGCCGTGGAATGGGGTCGTGAAAATATCCGCGTCAACTGCATCGCGCCGGGCCTGGTACGCACGGATTTCGCCCGTGCGCTGTGGGAGGACCCGGAGAATTGCGCCAAAGCCCTCGCCGCCTACCCCCTCGGGCGGCTGGGTGA
>CAXMNG010000315.1:0-8428 GCA_964194585.1 Salibacteraceae bacterium
GCATGCCGAACAGCGCATTGACATGGCCCAGGGCCCCGCCCGTATATCGAGCGATGAAGTCGGCGCTGCCCCAGGAAAGCGCCGCCAGAACGCCGCCCAGAGCCGCGTTCATGTGCAGGTGTTCGTTCCGTTATGATGGCCGGATAAAATAGTGGGCATGCATGCCTCGCGCAGTTACCTGGTCGATTCGCCTGATTGATTATTGATGGACGACAATAACCCGAAAGTCGCGCCGCTGGATGCGGCCGCTCGCAACCTGCGCCACGAGTTTCTCGGCTGGCAGTGCCGAATCCGCCAGCTGTCGGTGCGCCAGGCCGGCGGCCGGCCAACTCCGGGAATGCGCCCCCGGGTGTCCCTGCCACCCGGCGGGACGAATCAGGGGCACATTACCGTCCTCATCCGTAAGAAAGCGTCACAGGAAGTGACGGCCCGGTTTCAACATCTGGTGAGAAGAACCCGGGACCCCGCCGAGCGCCACGACAGCGCCCTGCGTTTCCTCGCAGCCGCTTATTATCAACGACCCGACGAATTCAGCGGCCACATGACGGCCCTGTTCGCGCCGCGCTCCGCCTTGGTCGACCGGCTTCTGGAAGCGGCGCGGTGCGCTCTCGACTTCGAGCAATTCGGTCAACACTATCGGCTACGGTGCCAGGTAAAAGAACTGGCGGAATCCGATCCGGCATTCCAATTCACCTACTGGCACAACTGCCTCTTCAATCCCGCAATTCCCGGCGACACACGCATTCTCGGCTTTCAACCCGATTGGACTGATTATTAATTGCGGGGAGGCGGTTAAATAGATCTGTCCCCAATTAAAAATCAGACCAATCGGGTTGAAAACCGAGAACGCGCGCGTCGCCCGGGATCGCGGGATTGAAGAGGCTGTTGTGCCAGTAGGTGAATTGAAAGGCCCTGTCGGATTCCGCCAGTTCTTTTACCTGGCACCGCAGCCGATAGTGTTGATCGAATTGCTCGAAGTCGAGAGTGCACCGTGTCGCTTCCACAAGCCGGTCGACCAGGACGGAGCGCGGCGCGAACAGGGCCGTCATGTCGTCGCTGAACTCGTCGGGTCGCTGATAGTAAGCGGCCGCGAGGAAACGCAGCGCGCTGTCGTGGCGCTCGGCGGGGTCCCGGGTTCTTCTCACCAGATGTTGAAACCGGTTCGTCACTTCCTGTGACGCTTTCTTACGGATGAGGACGACAATGTGACCCTGATTTGTCTCGCCGGGTGGCAGCGTCACCCGGGGGCGCATTCCCGGAGTTGGCCGGCCGCCGGCCTGGCGCACCGACAGCTGGCGGATCCGGCACTGCCAGCCGAGAAACTCGTGACGCAGGCTGCGAGCGGCAGGATCCAGCGTCGCGATTTTCGGATTATTGTCGTCCATCACTAATCAATCGGGCGAATCGACCAGGTAACTGAGCGAGGCATTCATGCCCACTGTTTCACCCGGCCATCATATCGGAACGAACGCCTGCACATGAACGCGGCTCTGGGTGGTGTTCTGGCGGCGGTTTCCTGGGGCAGCGCGGACTTCATCGCTCGATATACGGGCGGGGCCCTCGGCCATGTCAATGCGCTGTTCGGCATGCTGGCGGCGAGCGCATTGGTCCTGACCGGCATCGTGCTTGGCATGGATCTCGCCGTCGTCCGGTCGACGGCAGGATGGTGGCTGCTGTTGTTGATGGGTGGCGGATTGACGCTGGCAACCCTGTTGCTTTACCAAGCACTGGTGCGCGGTCCGATAACCGTCGCCGCGCCTATCGCGGGCACCTTTCCGGCATTCAACATCCTCTTCGCCCTGGCGCTGGGCACGCGACCGACGGCCCTGGAGTGGGCGGCCATGGCGGCGGTCATGGTGGGCGTGTTCGTGGTGGCGCGCTCAGCGAGGCACTACGAGACCGGCGGCCACTACACGCGCGCTCAGCTTCGTGGCACGGTGATGATTTCGCTGGGGGCATCGTTTTCGTTCGCCGTGACCGTGGCCGCGGGCCAGGAAGCCGGGGCCATCTATGGCGACGTCCAGGCGGTCTTTCTTGGCCGCTGGATAAGCCTCGCCTGTTGCATCCTGCTGCTCGGGGTTCGCCGCGAGCTTCCGCGTATCCCCTTGCGTTGGTGGCCGCTCCTGGGAGTCCAGGGAGTGCTGGACGGCAGTGCGCTGGTCGCTGTGGTGGCCGGCAGTCAGGGCGCGGGCTCGGTGGTGACCGCGGTGCTGGCATCGAGCTTTTCCGCGGTCACGGTGGTGCTGGCGCGGATCTTCATCCGCGAAACCATGTCCTGGGGGCAGTGGTCGGGGATCGCGATAATCCTCGCCGGCGTCGCCACGCTGTCCGGTCTTCAGGCATAAGCGAGCTAAATGGGGACAGATCTGTTTAGCTCGCTCCCACATTATGATTGAGTCGACCAGGAGGATGGCGAGATGATCGGCGAGGCGTTTTCGAACAACCCGAAGTTCACGCCCTGGTGGTGGGAGGCGGCGCCACCGCGGCCGGAGAACGGGGCCGCCTTGCCCGGCAACGCCGACGTCGTCGTGGTTGGTGCCGGCTACAGCGGCCTTGCGGCGGCGCTGACCCTGGCGCGCGCCGGACGACAGGTTGTAGTCGTGGATGCCGAGCCCCCCGGCCACGGCGCCAGTAGCCGCAACGGTGGGCAAT
This sequence comes from Salibacteraceae bacterium, assembly GCA_964194585.1. Lineage (GTDB taxonomy): Bacteria > Pseudomonadota > Gammaproteobacteria > HK1 > HK1 > JAABYT01. The sequence goes on from CAXMNG010000315.1 coordinate 2,653, forward strand.
GCGGCAGCGGTAACCAGAAGTTCACCGCCGCCCAGCTCGTCGCCACCCACGGACAGAAGAAGGCCCGTGAGCTGGTCACCGAGGGTTTGGCGATGTTGCGTCACCTGGGTGATTTCATAGAAAGCGAGGGCATCGAATGCCATTTCTCCCGCGTCGGACGATTCCGCGGCGCGGCAATTCCGCGCCACTACGAGGACCTGGCCCGCGACATGCAAGACATGCACAAGCTTGCTGGCGTCGAGTCGCACATGGTGACCCGTGCCGAGCAGCACGCGGAAGTGGGCAGCGATTTCTATCATGGCGGCGTTGTGCTGCCCAATGACGGCTCACTGCATCCGGCTCTCTACCATCGGGGTTTGCTGCAACGGGCCGAGCAGGCGGGTGTTCGAGTCATTGGCCACACACCCGTGACGGGTGTCGCCTCGGAGTCCGGGCAGGTCACCGTAAGCACGACTCGCGGCCGCCTGCAGGCGGGCCGCGCCCTGATCGCCACCAATGGATACACCGGCGCGGCGATGCCGCAATTCAGACGCCGCATCGTTCCCATCGGCAGCGCCATGATCGCCACCGAAACCCTGGACCCGGCGCTTGTTCGGCGACTGATGCCCAGGAATCGGGTCGTGGGCAGCAGCTCGCGTATCTATCACTACATGCGTCTTTGCTCGGAGGGCAAACGGTTTCTGTGGGGCGGAAGGGTAAAAGGCCGGGGATTGCCAGACGATCCATCGGGATTCGTGCATCTGTATCGGGACATGGTGCAGGTCTTCCCCGAGCTCGAAGGAACCCGCATCACCCACTGCTGGTCGGGATACGTGGGTTATACCCACGACGTTTTCCCGCACCTGGGTCATCGGGATCGTATCTATCACGCCATGGGTTACTGTGGCTCGGGTGTCGCGCGCTCGACTTACTTCGGCCACAAGATTGCACTGCAGATACTCGGCGACAAGGAAGGCCGCACCGCATTCGATGATCTCGACTTTCGCAACTATCCGGCGCATTTTCTCGCTTGTCGCATGGTGCCCACCGTGATCGCCTGGTATCGATTACAGGACTGGTTGGAGCGCCGGAACTGAACCACGAAAGGCGGCACGTCGCCCACCCGCCCGGTATACTGGCGTTTTCAAAAGGGAGGGGTCTTCATGAATGAGACAGTAGGTGGTGGCGATCTGGTCGGGAAAGTCGTCGGCCTGGACATCAAGGTGGTGAGCGAGCGTTGGGGCTGGTTCATGGCCCTGGGTGTTCTCTTGATCCTGCTCGGTATGACCGCGATCGGTGCACCGTTCGCGTCCGGCGTCGGCGTCAGTCTCCTGGTCGGGTGGCTGCTGGTGATCAGTGGCGTCGCCCACGGCATCCACGCGTTCAAGGCCACCGGTTGGCGCGGCGGGCTGGTCCAGTTCCTGTGTGGGCTTCTGTATCTCGGTGTGGGTGTGATGATGATCACGAGACCTGTTGCCGGGCTGCTGGCTCTGACGGTCACGGTGCTGGCCTATTTCATCGTTTCGGGCATATTCAAGATCATCCTCGCCATCCGCGTGGAAAAGCTGCCCCAGCGGGGATGGGTAACTTTCAGCGGTATTCTGTCCCTGGTGCTCGCGATCTACATCGGCAGCCAGTTCCCCACCAGCGCCCTGTGGGTGATCGGCATGCTGTTCGGGATCGAAATGATGTTCAGCGGCTGGGCATTCGTCATGATTGCCATGGTTGCTCGACGCGGCAAGGAAGGTGAGCAACCTGCGACCGCCGGCGAAGCCAGCCAAGCTACGGCCGGGTAGAGTGTTCCAGGGCAAACGGTAGACGGCATACGGCATAGGGCATACGGGGGGGGGGGAGCCACCCGGTTTCGTATGCCGGCCCATGATACGTCTCGTTCCTGATTTCCCGGGTACCGGCGGGCCGAAAAGGCGCCGAAAACGCGCCTTGTGACCGGTTTCACCATCGTTCTCCGGCACCAGCGCCATGGGGAACTATGCTTCAGAAGTGTTCTCCGACGCCCGAATCTCCGTAGATTCCAATGCAGACCGGCGCATCCCCTGACTCTGAAAATTCGTCCCAGGCGGAACAAGCACGGCTGCAAGAGGGGCAGGCCGCGGACAGCGCGACGGCCGAGGTAAGTGGGCAAAGTCTTACAGACAACGTGCCCTCCGGCGGCGATGGAAAAGATCCGGATCCGCGCTTCGAGGCGACCAGAAACGCGACTGTCATGCTCGTCGACGATGAGCCCATCATCGTCGAAATCCTCAAGAGCGTCCTCGAGGACGCGGGCTATCACCGCTTCATAGAAACCAGCGATTCCACCCGCGCATTGGAGCTCCTGACGGCCAACACGCCCGACCTGGTGCTCCTGGACGTGAATATGCCCGAGGTCACCGGCCTCGATATCCTGAACGGGATGCGTGGCGACGAGGCCTTGAAGCACATCCCGGCCATCGTTCTCACCGGGGCCGCGGACTCCGCCACCAAGTTGCTCGCCCTGGGCCTGGGGGCTACCGATGTCCTCGGCAAGCCGGTGGACCCGAGCGAGCTCGCGCTTCGCGTGCGCAACACGTTGACCGCCAAGGCGTACCAGGATCGGCTGTTGAACTTCGATGAGCTGACCGGCCTGCCGAATCGCCGCTCGTTCATGAAGCAATGTGCGAATGCGCTGACCAGTGCCGGTGAGGCAGCCAACGAATTTGCTCTGCTGGTGATCGGTCTGGACCACTTCCAGCAGATTAACGACTCGCTGGGCACGGAAATCGGTGATGCGTTCTTGAAGGCGGTCGCAGCCGCCTTGGAAGAGCATACGCGGGAAAGTGATCTTCCCGGGTTGTCGCAAATGTCCGAGGAAGAGATCGCATTGTCGCGCGTCGGCGGCGACGAGTTCGCATTGATTATCCGGAATATTCCCCATGTGGAGATCGCTGATCTGCTCTCGCGGCGAATTCTGTCGATGCTGGAGAAGCCGTTTCACGTAAGCGGCCGCGAAGTCCACGTCACGGCCAGCATCGGCATTACGGTTTACCCGGGAGACGGTGAGACGACGGATGCATTGCTGGCGAATGGCGGGGCCGCGATGGCGGAAGCTAAAAAGAGCGGTGGCAACACCTGCCAACATCACTCCACGGAGCACAACGCCAAGTCCCGGGAGCGCCAGGAACTGGAGGCGCAGTTGCAGTTGGCGCCTGCCCGGCGTGAGTTGTATCTCTCGATTCAGCCCAAGCTCGAAGTAGCGTCGGGTCGCGTGTCGGGCGCGGAGGGGACGCTGCGCTGGAAACACTCGAAGTGGGGCATCGTAGCGCCCGAAAAATTTCTTCCCATTGCGGAAGAGACCGGGCTCATCATACCGGCGGGCGAACAAGCGCTCCATCTGGCATGCGCGTTGAACAAGCAATGGCAGTCGGCGGGTATCGAACCGATATTGGTGTCGATAAACGTCTCAGGCCGGCAATTCCGAAATCTGGAAAATCTCGCGAACGCGGTACGGCAGGCACTGGAGAAGACAGGCCTGGAAGGGAAGTTCCTGACCCTGAAGTTCCCGGAGGCGGTTCTGATGGAGAACCCGGAAAGGAATGTGAAAGCCTTGCGGGACCTCAAGGAGCTGAAGGTCAGGCTCTGCCTGGACCACTTCGGTACCGGGCTTTCTTCCATGGGTTATCTGCGGTATTTCCCCCTCGATGAAATCAAGATCGATGGCTCCCTGGTCAAAGACGTCCCGAGAGACAAGGACGCGGCTGCCGTCGTTATCGCCGCCATCAAGCTCGCCCAGGGTATGGGCCTGAAGGTCACTGCCGAAGGCGTGGAGTCGGAAGATCAACTGACCTTTCTAAAGAAGTGGGGCTGTGACGAGTTTCAGGGGCCGTTGTCGATTGCGCGGACCACTGAATGGCAGAAAAGTGCGCGCGAGGCCGCACAAACGCTCGTTAGCCAGAGCAAGAGCACATAGGCTGACACGATGCCGGCGACCCAGAAAACCAGCGTGACCGAGCAGGGAAGCAGCGATTCCGCGTCCAGCGACGAACGGGCGGCGGCGGAGCAGGACGCCCTGCTCGCAGCGCTGAAGCAGGCCACCATTATGATGGTCGACGATGAGCCAGTGATCGTCGAAACGTTGGAAAATCTTCTCGAGGACGCCGGCTACAAGAACTTCGTCTCGACGACGGATTCGAAAAAGGCCGTCGAGCTGATGGAGTCAAAGAAGCCTGATATCGTGCTTCTGGACGTGATGATGCCGGATGTCACCGGACTGGACATCCTCGAGTCCATGGGAGCGGACGAAGGTCTACGACATATTCCGTCGATCATCATCACGGCGGCCACCGACTCCGAAACCAAGCTGAAAGCTCTGGAGCTCGGCGCCACCGACGTCCTCAACAAGCCCGTGGACCCGAGCGAGCTGGCTCTCCGTGTGCGAAACACGCTCGCCACCAAGGCTAATCAAGATCGCCTGATAAAATTCGATCCGCTGACCGGACTTCCGAATCGGCGTTTCTTCATGGTGAATTTTGCAAAGGCGCTGGCGCGGGCAAAGGAGAAGTCCGCTGGTTTCGCCCTGTTGCACATCAACCTCGATCGCTTCAAGAAGATCAACGATACCCTGGGGAACAACACCGGGGACGGCCTTCTGAAGGGCGTGGCAAAGAGGCTGGAGAACTGGCTGCGCGAAAGCGATATCGCCGCAATAATGGGTGTCGAGATCGATGATATCGCGTTGTCACGCGTCGGCGGGGACGAATTCATCTTGATTCTTCACGGCGTGGGAAGACAGGGGAATGCCGCGAAAATCGCTGGCGACATAATTTCCGAGCTGGGAAAGCCGTATCGGGTAAGCGGGCGCGAAATTTTCGTTACCGCCAGCATCGGTTTCGCCATGTATCCCGCCGATGATGAAAGTGTTACCGCGGAGACGGCGGACAGCGAGATCATGAATTCCCTGCTCAGCCAGGTCGAAATCGCGATGTCTGATGCCAAGCGCGGCGGCGGAAACCGGGTCCAGCAGTACTCGAAAGAGCTCAATGCGAAGTCCCGGGAGCGGTCGAGCTTCGAAGCACAACTGCGCCAGGCGCTGGAACGCCAGGAGCTTTCACTGATGTTCAGACCGAAAGCCAGCGTCTGGACCGATCAAATAACGGGTGCCGAAGCGCTGCTCTGCTGGCAAAATCCGGAACTCGGCGATGTCCCGCGCGAGCAGTTCGTTCCGATTGCCGAAGAGACCGGACTTATCGTGCCGATCAGTGAGTGGATGATATATGAATCATGTACGCTCGCGGCCCAATGGCAATCGACCAGCATCGCACCGGTGCGTATCACCTTCGGTGTGTCCAGCCGGCGATTCGACCTGACCAGGCTCATGCTGGCAATCCGTACGGCTCTCGACGGTACCGGGTTGTCCGGAGAATGCCTCGGAGTGGAGTTCACGGAGAGCATTTTCGTCGAAAGCCCGGAGCAAAACATGAGCGCTTTGCAGGGCATCAAGGGCATGGGGGTGGAGATCTCGATTGGTCAGTTCGGTACGGGCCACTCATCCTTGAGATACCTGAGAAGTTTTCCATTGGATCGGCTGAAGATCGATCGATCCTTCATCAAGGACATTCCGGGGAACGCCGACAATGCGGCGATTATCGCCTCTTTCATCCCGATGACTCACGGCCTTGGAATGACGGTGGTAGCCGATGGCGTCGAGAGTATCGAGCAGCTCGAGTTTCTCAAAGACCGGGGTTGTGACGAGTATCAGGGGGAGTTCCTGAGCAAGCCGGTGCAGGCGTCCGAGTTTCTTTCGAGGGTGCTGGGTGACGGC